>CADAHV010000076.1:0-8499 GCA_902787775.1 uncultured Erysipelotrichaceae bacterium
AACGAACGATGATATCCTTGATGATACGGTTCATCGCCGTACCGGCGTGAAGATTGCCGTTTGCGTATGGCGGACCGTCATGCAGGACAAAAGGCGTCTTGTCTTTGTTTTTGTCTAAGATCTTATGATAATGATCGTCCTCTTCCCACTTCTTCAGGATATCCGGTTCCTTCTTGGGAAGATTTCCTCTCATCTCAAAATCCGTCTTAGGCATGTGTAATGTGTCTTTGTATTCCATATCTCTCCTCCAAAGAAAAAGGTGCTACCAAAGGTCGCTGTATCAGCGAGGTACCACCTTAATTTATTCCTCTAACTCTTAACGCGAGCGACGCCGGCAATTTTGTTGCCGGAGCTCATAAGTGATTCCCGCATAAGCACACATTGACTTTCACCAGCCGTCAACTCTCTATGCTGCCACATTATGCGGACATGTCTTAATCTTAGCTTAATCTTCGTCTGAATTCAGATTGATGTCACCACCGACCTGAAGGTTTTTCGGTGAACATAAAATGACGTTCTCACCGACTTTTTTAATTGAACCGTCAACGCCATAGACGACACCGGAAAGGAAGTCAATGATCCTCTGACGATATTCGGAAGGCATTCTGTGCAGGTTCACACAGCAGGCTCTCTTTGACTTGATGTGATGACCGATCTCCTCGGCTTCATCAAAGTTTCTTGGTTCGAATAATACGATGTTGGTATTTGCGGTGATTGCAGAAGAACTTGAGAGATTCTTCTCGTATGGAGAAACTGCTTCCGCTTCCTCTTTTGTCAGTTCAAGCTGTTCTTCTTCGTCTTCTTCAGGCGCAATAAATTCTTTTAATCTATCACCAAATCCCATAGTATTTCTCCTTTAATTCCCTATCATTTTAACTCAATCAGATCGCTTTAATCAACTTATTAGCCAGCAAATAATTATAAAAGCCATCCTCGAGAACATCGTCGGTTTCTTCAAATCCCCTGCCCTTTAAAGCAGGCATGCAATTGGCCACAATGACCGGATGACCGACGGCTTGAAGCATCTCGAGATCGTTGACACCGTCGCCGAAACAATAGGTATCTTCCAAGGGGATGCTGAGATATTCAATGACCTTTTTTACCCCGCTGGATTTATTGATGCCTTTGACATTGACATCGCAAGAGGGATACATCTTGTGATCCGCCAGATCGACGTAAGGTTCCAATCCTTTTCTTCCTTGAAGCCGGACATGGACGAGCCCCAGCGATGCATGAATTCAAGAAACGTCTCAGAGCTCAATGAATCCACATACATGTCATCCAGCGCTTCCAGAATATAGAAGCCCTTATGTGCAACCGTGACCTCTTTGATTTTTCGGATCGTCTGATCGGAAAAGTACCGGGCAAAGATCGGCTTGCCATGAACTTCCGCATAGGCACCGTTGCATAAGACATAGCCGCTCGGATTTAAGGAAGTAATCTCTTCATCCATTAATCCGCGGCATCTGCCGGAAGCGATCAGCACATAATGGTCCCTGCTGAGTTCCCTGATCGCATACGCCGTTTTTTCGGAGATATGATTCATGCCTCGGGAACCATCCAGGATCGTTCCGTCGACATCACAGAATATAAGCTTTTTCATACCCCGTTATTATACATAAAACAACGTTAATGAACAATTTAAAAAGCAAGATCCTGCGATCTTACTTTTCGTTGAGTTTCATGACACTTGTGACTTTGTAGCCGGCCTTTTCCAGCTTGTCCGTGATATTGTCAAAACCATGGACGATGACGACGATTTCGATGCCGCGGCTGCTGTTGTAGACAGCCATATTGGCGATGGAAACATCCTGTTCCTTGAAGACCCGACAGATATCCTCCAAGATTCCGGTACGGTCTTCCTCCACCGAAATGACGTATCTTGTGCCGACATGATTGTAGCCTAACAGATCGATGAAGGCGGTGAAGATGTCATTGTGGGTAATGATGCCGATGAGCGTATTGTCTTCATCGACAACCGGCAGACAGCCGATATCGTTTTTCCTTAAGATCGTCGCTGCCTCTTCCAGCAAGGCATCCTTGCCGATGGTGATGACATCTTTGATCATGATATCCTTGATCGTCAATTTGTTGAGCAGGTAGTTGAGTTCAAAGACAGAAAGCGAAGTCGAATTGTTGGGCGTATTGGAAGTGATCACGCCTTCCGTGATCAGACCCGCCAGCTTGCCGTTTTTGTCAACGACCGGAAGACGGTGCAACCCGTTTTCCGACATAAGGTCGATCGCTTCAGAAACCGACTGGTCAGGACCGATGGTAATCGGACCGGACACCATATTATCTTTTACGTACATGCTTATCCTCCCAGGTAGGCTTTCTTGATATCCTCGCTGGCAAGCAGTTCTTCCCCGGTTCCGCTCATCACGATCTTGCCTGTTTCAATGACATAGGCCCGATCGGCGATGCCCAGCGCCATCTTAGCATTCTGCTCGACCAGAAGGATTGTCACACCCTGACTGTTTATATTTCTTATTATATCGAATATTTCTTTGACCAGTAAGGGCGACAAACCCATACTCGGTTCATCCAGCAGCATGATCTTCGGCTTGGCCATGAGAGCCCGGCCCATTGCCAGCATCTGCTGCTCGCCGCCGGACAATGTTCCGGCCAGCTGTTTCTTTCTTTCTTCCAGACGCGGGAATAAGGAATAGACGTTGGCAAGATCCGACTTGATCTCCTCCTTGTCTTTTCTGGTATACGCACCTAAAAGAAGATTATCTTCAACAGACTGCAAGGCGAATACCCTTCTTCGTTCCGGACATTGGGAGATCCCCAGTTCCACGATCTTGTGGGCCGGGATCTTACTGATGTCTTTCCCATCCAGTTCAATGCTGCCGGAAGCGGCTTTGATCAGTCCGGAGATCGTATGCATCGTCGTCGTTTTGCCGGCACCGTTGGCACCGATCAAAGTGACGATCTCAGAATCGTTTACTTCAAAGCTTATCCCTTTAATGGCTTCGATCATCCCGTAACGGACAACCAGATCTTTAACCTTCAGCATCTTTATTCACCCAGATAAGCCTTGATGACTTTTTCATTCTTCTTGATCTCATCAGGACTTCCTTTCGCTAACAACATTCCATAATTCAGGACGTAGATCCTCTCACAGATATTCATGACCAGCGACATATCGTGTTCAATTAACAGAATGGAGATCTTGAAACGATCGCGGACAAAACGGATCGTATTCATCAGATCTTCCGTTTCCTGCGGATTCATGCCGGCTGCCGGCTCATCCAGAAGCAAGAGCTTAGGATCGCTGGCCAAAGCTCTGGCGATCTCCAGTCTTCTTTGCGCACCGTATGGAAGCGAAGAGGCTTCAATATCTTTGGAATCATAGAGATGGAAGATCTTTAAAAGCTCTTCCGCCTTTTCTTCGATCTGTTTCTCGTTTTCTCTTTTCTTCTTTGTGTGGAAGATCGTATCGGCAATCGAATACTCATGCAGATTGAACATGCCGGTCTTAACGTTGTCAATGACACTGAGCTTATTGAAAAGACGGATGTTCTGGAACGTTCTGGCAATGCCGGCTTTATTGACTTCTTCCGTGGACATCTTGGAAATGTCCTTGCCGCTGAGCAAGATCGTTCCTCTGGAAGGATCATAGACCTTGGTCAGCATATTGAAGACCGTCGTCTTCCCGGCGCCGTTAGGGCCGATCAGACCGATGATCTCATTATCAAATACTTCAAGATTCAGATTATTGACAGCTGTTAAACCGCCGAAATCGATACCCAGATTTTTTACTTCAAGAACAGGTTCTCTCATTTTGATGCTCCTTTCTTAAAGATCGAATCCGATACTTTATTCAATGCTGCTCTGACTTTTGCTGAATTGGTCAGCTGCATGACGACAATCAATACGACAGCATAGATCAGCATGCGGTAATCCTGTAAAGATCTCAACAGTTCCGGCAATATATACAGCACTGTCGTTGAAATGATCGTACCGTTGATATTGCCAAGTCCGCCGAAGACGACATAAACCAGCGCCAGAATCGATGTGTTGAAATCGAACTTTGCAGGCTGCAGCGTGGAATAATTCAAGGCATACAGTGCCCCTGCCATGCCTGCCAGGAAAGCCGATGTGACAAAAGCCAGTGTCTTGATTGACGATACTTTGATGCCGATCGAAGAAGCCGCAATGCGGTCGTCCCTGCTTGCCATGATCGCTCTGCCGTAACGGCTGTTGATCAGAGAATAAATGACAAACAAAGTAATCAGGATCAGAATGATGCCGGCAGAGAAATTGGAGATCTTCGCTGTATCCGTTGCGCCCATCGGGCCTGACAGCAGCATCTTGCCGCCATCCATATTTAACTCATTGGTCACAAAAGAGAAATGCAAACCATTCTTGTCAAAGCCTAAAAAGACATTGTTGATCAAAGACTTGATGATCTGACCAAAGGCCAATGTGACAATGGCCAGATAGTCACCGGAAAGTTTCAGGACCGGGACTGAAATGATCAGACCGAATATTGCCGCCACGATCGAACCGACAACGATGGAAACGATCAGTCTTAAGATGTCGTTGGCAATGACCGAAGACATCAGACCGGAAACCGAAACCGCCGTAAATGCGCCAACGGCCATAAAGCCGGCGTGGCCCAAAGAAAGTTCACCGGAGAAACCGACAACCAGGTTGAGCGATAAAGCTAAGACGATGTAGCAGCAGGTCGGAACCAAAAGGCTCGTGAACAGACGGCTGACCCTTACTGTATGGGTCAATACCTGTATAAAGATATAGGCAGCGATAATAATAAGGAAGCTGATCGTTCTTGACCGGTTTTTACGGCCGAAAAGAAAATTCATCATGTTTTTCATAGCTACACCTTCACATTCTCTTTCTTTCCGAGCAAGCCGGTCGGCTTAATCAATAAGACGACGATCAATACGGTAAATACGATCGCATCTGATAACTGCGTTGATATGTAAGCTTTGGTCAGATTTTCGATCATGCCCAGCAAAAGACCGCCCAATAAGGCACCGGGAATCGAACCGATACCACCGAAGACGGCAGCCGTAAAGGCCTTGATGCCGGGCATTGAGCCAAGCGTCGGTGACAAGGATGGATAGGTGCAGCACAGCAAGACCGCTGCAATGGCAGCCAGACCGGAACCGATCGCAAAGGTGATTGAGATCGTCGTGTCGACATTGATGCCCATCAGCTGGGCAGCGCCCTTGTCTTCCGCACAAGCACGCATCGCCTTGCCGATCTTTGTCTTGTTGATGAACAAAGTCAGCACGACCATGATGGCCAGACAGATGAAAATCGTAAGCAGAGTCAGATAGGAGATCGTCAGACTGCCGCCAAACAGATTCAAGGAACCCTGCGTGAGCATCGGCGGGAAGATCTTGGTATCTGAACCGAAAAGCAATTGAGAACCGTTCTGCAAAAAGTAGCTGACGCCGATCGCCGTGATCAGAACCGATAAAGAACTCGCCTGCCGTAAAGGCTTATAGGCAAGACGTTCGATGATCACGCCCAAAAGCGTACAGGCGATGATCGATAAGACGACGCACGCCCACGCCGGAAGTCCAAAACGGGTAAACGCAAAAAAGGCAACATAGCCGCCGGCCATGATGATATCGCCATGCGCAAAATTCAGCATCTTGGCGATGCCGTATACCATCGTATAGCCTAAGGCAATGATTGCATAAACACTGCCTAATGCCAGTCCTGAAATAAGATAAGTCAAAAAAGTCATATGTTTTACCAGATAAGCAGGAAAGGTTGCCGAAGGTATCGGCAACCTTTAAGTAGTCAGTAACAGATTAATCAGTCAGCTGAAACGTAAACACCATTGGTGATGATGACAGCCTTCGGAGCCTTGGAAACTTCGCCGTTTTCTGCCCAAGTCATGTTTTCACCGGTAAGACCATTGAATGTCATCGTTGTGAACTGTTTGATCATATCGTCATACAGAGCATTTGTTGAGTACATGGAGTTGTAGCCGATATTTTCCAATGCCTGGTGGATTGCGTAAACACAGTCATAGGCATCAGCAGCAAACTGGTTCGGAGTTTCGTTGAATTTTGCCTTGTAGGCTTCAACAAAGTGCTTGGTTGCTTCATCGTCAGCATCTGCTGCAAACGGTGTCAGAAGGTAAACACCCTCAGCCAGAGAAGTATCGAAGCCTTCCAGCGTCAGGATGCCGTCCATACCGTCGATACCGAAGAAGACCGGTGCATAAGCCATATCGCTGGCCTGTTTCAGAATGATGGAAGCCGGCTGATAGTAAATCGGCAGATAGACCAGATCAGCACCGGCATCTTTTGCAGCGGTCAGCTGGGTAGAGAAATCGGTAGCGGAATCATTGGTGAAAGCACCGGAATAGACAACGTTCAGATTCTTGGCAGAAGCTTCTGCAGTGAACTTTTCGAATACGCCGGCAGAGTAGACATCGTCTGACTTATAGATGACAGCGATCTTCTTGTCAGCGAATTTCTGAGACATATAGTCAGCAGAAGCGATACCCTGGTTCGGATCGGTAAAGCACATCTGGAAGTTGCCAGGGAAGTTCTTGGCATCGGTATAAACCAAAGCAGTAGCAGAACCGGATGGAGTGATCGCAAAGATCTTGTCTTCGTCATAGTTGGCTGCAACGGCTGCACCGGAACCGGAAGTAACGGTGAACAGAGAAACCTGCATACCCCAGTCATAGAGTGTAGAATATGCGGAAACAGCTTTTTCACCACTGGCTTCATCATCAGCCATGTTGAATTCAAATTTGATCTTGGAGTCAGATGCATTGATTTCATCAACAGCGATCTGGGCTGCATTTCTGACAGCTTCACCATAAACCTTAGCGTCGCCGCTCAAAGGACCGGAACAGCCCAGTTTGACAGTAGCAACTTCGTCTGTCGGCGCAGCTTCACCGCCGTCTGCCGGAGCAGGCTGTTCATTGGATGAACATCCGGCCATTGTCAGCACGCAAAGGATGCTGAGCAATACCACAAATAATTTTTTCATTTTCATTCCCCTTTCAAAGTTAGAATTTATAGACACAGCCTGTTAGCTGTTTCTAACAAAAAAAGGATGAGCTCATCGATAACATCAAGCCCATCCTGATACACAAATTCAGCTTTCCATTATCGATCTGTCAGCACGAATGCATAATAATAATGCCGCGCAAGCCGCGTAGTACTAACACACCGATAAGGACGATAATATCGTCAACAAAGGAGTAGACTTCGTCAAATACATTCCACATGTTTTTCATCAAAGTTCCTCCTTTCGCTTCTTGTATGGTACTAGTGTAAATCAGCGTTTCCCGCTAAGTCAACCGAAAATCTGTAAATATTTCCAAAAATGTATACATTTTTCAACAAATTATGAAAATATTTTCAGTCATCTTGTGTTAGAATATATTGCATGAGTATAAGATTACCGGAAGGATACAAATCCTCTCTCGACCTGTACGAAACACAGGCCTCCATCAGCTTTATAAAACGCACATTTGAAGAAAAACTGACCAAGGCGTTGAATCTTAAGCGTGTCTCTGCCCCCTTATTTGTCTTAAAAAGCACCGGCTTGAATGACGATCTGGACGGCAAAGCGAAAGCTGTAAGCTTCACTGCCCCTTTTATCGATAAAGAATGCGTCATCGTCCACTCTCTTGCCAAGTAGAAAAGAATGGCTTTGCATGACTATGAATTCTATGAAGGAAACGGCTTATATACCGATATGAACGCCATCCGCAAGGATGAAAAGATCGACAATCTGCATTCCATCTATGTCGACCAGTGGGACTGGGAAAAAGTCATAAACAAGAACCAGCGCAATCTGGACTATCTCTACGATACGGTGAGAGCGATCCATCAGTGCATTCTGGAAACCCTGGATGCCTTAAAGGCAAAATATCCTTCCATCACAACGACTTTGCAGGAAAAGCTTTATATCTTTGATTCACAGGAAGTTCTGGATATGTATCCGGATCTTGACAGCAAGGAAAGAGAAAGACAGCTCTTACGGAAGTACAAGTCCGTCTTTATCAAAGGGATGATCGGGCAGCCGACTACGATGACTGGGATCTGAATGGCGACCTGCTCTACTATAATGAACTTCTGGATTGTGCCTTCGAGATCTCCAGCATGGGCATCCGTGTCGATGAAAACTCTTTATTGAGACAATTGAAGATCAAGGATGAAGAATACAAGCTGCAGTACAAGTATCATCAGATGATCGTCAATAAGCAGCTGCCCTATACGATCGGCGGCGGCATTGGTGAGAGCAGATTGTGCATGCTGCTGATGAACAAGGCACACATCGGCGAGGTTCAGTCTTCCATCTGGGATGAGGAAACCCTCAGATACTGCAAAGAAAAAGAAGTTATTATCCTATAGATCGAGTAGGAGGAATTAAAACAAAAGATTCCTCCTGTTGTTTTAATTCCGACCTCTCACACCACCGTACGTACGGTTCCGTATACGGCGGTTTCAGATTTACTTAGAAATTGTGCACCTGACAGTAATATTCACT
>CADAHV010000077.1:0-6981 GCA_902787775.1 uncultured Erysipelotrichaceae bacterium
TACTCTCATTTATATACCTATAATTACAGGTCATACTTTACACACATAGTTTTAGCTAATTTGGCTTTCATCTCCCATATGAATGAGGGAGAATTCTCGACTGGGTACTTAAAAAATAGTTCGGTGCTTACCGAACTATTTTATTTAATACTTCATCCAGATCAAATTTATTTTCGTTAAATGCGATAGAGATCGTATCATTTTCGTCATAGCGGGGAATGATGTGGACGTGGGTGTGCATGACACTTTGTCCGGCGACCTCATTGGTATTGATCAGGATATTGCAGCCCTTGGCGTTCAGATTCTCAACGACCTGTTTGGCAATCGTCTGGGTTTTTGCCATGAGATCCGCAAATTCTTCTTTTGGCATTTCTAAGAAATTCTCGTAATGCTTCTTCGGCATGACCAGGGTATGACCGCAGGTCGTTTGCGAGATATCCAGAATCGCTAATGTATCATCATCTTCATAGACCTTCTTGGAAGGGATGTCACCCTTGATGATCGAACAGAAGACGCACATTATTTGAGCTCCTCATAAGCGCTCGACATGACCTTGTAGAGATCCTGATCGAAGAATTCGATATCGTGAGCGGAAATGAAATATTTCTTGACATCATCACTGGAAGCCTGGCTGGCAAACAGTTCGATCGCTTCATCCTTGAAGTCTTCAACGTTTCTGCTTTCTACATTGACGACATAATAGGTGTTGGTTTCTGTCGTGTTGCCGTTGGCATCCTGGCTGGATTTGGTGTTGATGATGATGGAAGATAAGCCGGTCTTATCGGTGGAGTTGAGGTAATCCTTAACTTCAAAGGCTAAGCTTGTATCATCATCGGTGTAAACCTTTGACTGCGGAGCTGCATCAGCGTTGTTGTTGACAGCTGCCATATCGAAGGTGGAGCCGTTTGCGACATCATCGATGCACTTCTGTGCATCTTCCTGGCTCTGGAAGGAAGCAAGCTGCATTTTAACAGGCTTCTTTTCAGCGACCAGAGTATCGAAATCATTCTTTACATATGCTTTGGACAGTTCATTGAGAAGCAGGGTGGAAACATAAGATTTCTTGTAGGCTTCAATGGAACCATAGGAAGCGATAATGTAGGATTCATAACCTAAGGACTTGTAAGTCTCGATGAGTTCATCGGCATCGGCGTTGATCGCGTCGATATCGACATCATCCAGTTTCAAGGCAATCTTATCCAAGATATCGGAAGAGATCGCTTCGGTTGCAGAGAGCTTTAAGGATTTGTATAAATCGTTCTTTGTATAAGTAGTATTCGGTCCGGTGAACAGTACTTCATCGCCATCGGAGAGGTAAGAGTAGTGGGAGGCATCAGAACATCCCGCCAGCATCAGCAGAGCAAATGCGATAATAAGGATCTTTTTCATCTTAGTTTTCCTCCAGCTGAGAATCGATCTGTGCTTTCAATTCTTCATTCTTGATTTCAAAGCCTAATTCTTTGCCTTTTTCCATGATGGCTTTGACGGCCATATTCGGATTGGTGCTCTCTAAGCTTGATAAGAAGTAGTAATCATTTAAGAAAGCTTCATTGCTAGTAGCGACATTCTTGATGATGTGGTAACCAAACTGTGATACGATCGGTTCGGAAACTTCACCTTCTTTTAATTCCATCGACTTGTTGGCAAAGACGAAATCGTAATTGCCTTTGTTTTCTTCGTTGATCGGACCGATGTAGCCGCCGTTGGATTTTGATCCGTCCTCGGAATAGGAGTAAGCGACATATTCGAATGTGTTGTTTTCATCCTTTAAAGCATCCTGGATCTGGGTGAGCTTTTCTTTCTGCTCATCTGTCGGATTGGCTTCATAAGCGATGACGTTGCCGTCTTCATCAAGGACCGGGGTAGTATCACACTTCACTAAGATGTGATAGATCAAACGGCCGTTGGTGCCGATTGCCGGAGTCAGATAAGTATCAACGTTCTTGGATACGAATTCTCTGACTAAGACTTCCTGCTTTTGCGAATCAATGTAATACTGTTTGATATCATCGACGCCGTTGCTGTAGCCCATAGCTTTCAATGATTCGAGAACATACTCTTCGGAATAACGGGAGAGGATGCTGGCTGCCGAATTGGTTGCGTTGGTCTTCATTTCTTCCGTTGTCTCATAGCCTTCATTGAAGACTGCTCTTTCATAGGCGATGACAGCCTGTGATAAGCCGCCTGCATCATACAAAGAGCTGTACAAGTCATCGGCGAAGACCGGTTCACCATCCAGAGTATAGGCAACATACTTGCCGTCTGTTTGCTTGTTGTTTACTACGATCTCTCTATTTTTATATGCATCAGCTGCATAAATACCGACAAAAACAAGTAAGGCAATTGCTATGACGCCTATGAACCAATATTTTTTTAATAGTTCTTTTTTGTCCATAAAAAACCTCCAAACGTTATATATTATAAACTTTTGATAGGATGAATACAATTTGAACTGGTAAAGTTCACTTAAAATTCATATAGGGATAATAAATCCCTTGTACCTATATTCAAGTGTTATAATCTTTATGGTGATTATTATGAAAAAACTGGAAATAAGAGACCTGCACGTCAATGCGGGTGAAAAAGAAATACTGAAGGGAATCGATCTTGACATCAATACCGGTGAGATCCATGCCATCATGGGTCCTAACGGCAATGGCAAATCGACGCTTTTACAGACCATTATGGGTCATCCTGCCTATACGGTAACCAAGGGTTCCATCCTTTTTGACGGAGAGGATGTCTTATCGATGTCCGTTGATGAAAGAAGCAAGAAGGGGCTTTTCTTGGCGATGCAGTATCCGAAAGAGATCGCCGGTGTAACCAATTCCGATTTCTTAAGAGCTGCCATCAATGCAAGACTGGAAAAGAACATCTCCTTATTCAAATTCATCAAAGAGATCGAAGGCAACATCGCCAAACTGAAGATGAAGGAAGACCTGGCTCATCGTTTTGTCAACGACGGTTTTTCCGGCGGTGAAAAGAAGAGAAACGAGATCTTACAGATGATGATGCTTCATCCGAGCATCGCCATGCTCGATGAAATCGACTCGGGTCTTGATGTCGATGCCATCAAGCTTGTCTCTGATGCCATTCACGAATTATATGATTCATCGGAAATGGGATTAATGATCGTTTCCCATTACGAACGATTCTTTACGATGATCAAACCGACACATTCCCACGTCATCGTCGATGGACGTATCGTCGTCGAAGGGGATGATGAACTGGTCTACAAGATCGACAGCGACGGTTATGACTGGCTCTATGAAGAGCTCAAGATTCAGCCTGTCAAGGAAGAACGGCCTTTGGTCTATTCCCTTGGCACCTGTGCAAGAAATCCGCGAGGCAAAAATGTCTAGTATCTGTATTAACGACAACAAAGAAGTCCTCATCGATTCCTCCTGCACGATCATTACCGATTGTAGTGAAGTCAATATCCGCTACGATCTTAAAGACGGCGAATATGCCATCCTCATCTTCAACGACTACAAGGGCAATGTGACCTTACATGACAGCGGCAGAATCGAAAATGCCGATGTGAAGATCAATTATCTGCAGCTGGAAGCTTTTGATTTGAAGCAGGACTCCAGGGTCTATGTCGAAAAAGGATCATCCTTATCCGTCAATTCGACTTATCTGGGCTACGGAAACAAGAATATCGTTTTTGATTTGTATAATAACGGAAGCGATTCTTTCGTCGATATCTACAACAATATCGTATGTCTGGAAAAGTCCGATTTTTCCATGGACTGCATCGGAACGATCGTCAAAGGCGCAAAGCGCTCCAAATGCCATCAGTCGACCCATTGTCTGACGATGGATTCGCCGAAAAGGGCGAGAGTTCTGCCGGTTTTAAATATTGACGAAAACGATGTTGAAGCATCCCATTCTTTAGCTTCCGGTACGATCGATGAAGAAATCCTCTTCTATATGAATTCAAGAGGTTTGAATAAGAAAGAAGCGCTGAACCTGATTCTTCGTTCCTATCTGATGCCAAGTGATGACTATTACAAAGCATTCGACAGGGGAAGCGAAATTCAGGAAAGAGCGATCAGCAAGGTGGACGAGATATGTTCGATGTAGAAAAGATCAGAAATGATTTTCCGATGATAAGGAACAACAAGGACCTTATCTATTTTGATTCGTCCGCAACTTCCTTTAAGCCGCAGTGCGTCATCGATGAAGTCGTTCATTACTACGAACATGACAATTCCAATATTCATCGCGGTGACTACGATATTTCCTTTGAAGTATCCAAGACCTATGACGAAACAAGAAGGGTGATCGCTGATTTTATTCATGCCAAAGATGAACGCTCCATCGTCTATACCTATGGTGCGACTTCTTCCTTAAATACTGTGGCGATCAATTTTGCCAATAAGTTCTTGGAAAAGGATGATGTCATCTTGACTTCTCTGGTGGAACATGCCTCCAATATCCTGCCGTGGTTTGAAGCGGCGGAAAAAAGCGGAGCGACAATCAAATATGTCCCGTTAAAAACGGGCGGTCACTTCGATTTGGAAGCTTATGAGAAATGTTTTGAAGGTAATAAGGTTAAGGTTGTCGCCTTGCCGCAGGTTTCCAATGTTCTGGGCTATATCTATCCGATCAAACAGATTGCTAAAATCGCCCATGAACATGGTGCATATGTGGCGATTGACGGTGCCCAATCGGTTCCTCACATCCCGGTCGATGTGAGCGATCTGGATGTCGATTTCCTGTCATTCTCTTCTCATAAAATGATGGGTCCGGCCGGTGTAGGCATCCTTTACGGCAAGAAAGAACTTCTCGATCGGTTTGATCCGATCTTCTATGGCGGCGGTGCCAACGCCCGATTCTTCCCGGACTGCTCGATCATTTTAAAAGAGACGCCGGAAAAGTTTGAAGCAGGAACGCCTTGCATTGAAGGTGTGCTCGGCTTGAATAAGGCCGTGCAGTATTTAAGCTCGCTTGGTATGAAAAACGTAGAAGCCTACGGGGAAGAACTGGGCGATTATTTTATCTCTCAGCTGGAAAAACTCGACAACATCGAGATCTACAATCGCGGATCAAAAGCCGGCATTGTCGCATTCAATATCAAAGGCATCTTCTCGCAGGATGCAGCCGGCTATTTCAATAAGATGGGCATTGCCGTAAGAACCGGCAACCATTGCGCAAAAATGCTGAACAACATCATCGATGTCAACGATACGATCCGTGCTTCTTTCTATGTCTACAATACGAAGGAAGAGATTGACCGTTTCGTTGAGGTGATCAAAGATACAACGTTAGAGAAATGTGTGGATAGTTTATTATGATGGACAAAGAAATAAAAAGAGAGATCATGCTGGATCATTACAATCATCCCAACAACAAGATGAGTGTCAATGATGAACGCTATAAGATGGTACATAATGCTTCCGATTCCTGCATCGACGACATTACGGTCTACATGCTGGCGGAGAACGGGGTGATCAAAGATGTCAAATTTGACGGCATCGGCTGCACGATCTGCACCGCATCAACCGATATTATGTGCGATCTGATCACGGGCAAGACATATTCAAAAGCCCGTGAGATCATCAATGAATACTACAAAATGGTCGATGAAAAGCCATTTGATGAAGACAAGCTGGATGAAGCCAACGCTTTTGATACACTGTATCAGCAGGCCAACCGCATCAAATGCGGCACCATCGGCATCCATGCGATCGAGGATCTGATCAATGAATACGACAAATAAGGATATCCTGGAATCGCAGGACGATTATAAGTATGACTTTAAGGATAAGGATGTCACCATATTCAATACCGGCAAGGGCTTGAGCGAAGAAGTCATTCGTGAGATCTCCGCTGCCAAAAACGAACCGGACTGGATGCTGGAGATCCGTCTTAAGGCCTATCATAAGTTTTTGGAAATGCCGCTTCCGAAATGGGGACCGGATCTTTCCGAAATCGATTTCAACGATTTTACTTACTATAAGAAACCAAGTGAGAGAGTTGAAAAGACCTGGGATGCCGTACCGGAAACCATCAAAAATACATTTGAAAAGCTGAAGATCCCTGAGTCAGAACGCAAGTTTTTAGCGGGCGTATCCACGCAATACGAATCCGAAGTGGTTTACCACAACATGCTGGAAGAAGTGGAATCCAAGGGCGTCATCTTCTACGATACCGATACTGCCTTAAAGAAGTGTCCGGAATTATTCAAAGAGTACTTCGGCAAGGTTGTATCCTATGCCGACAATAAGTTTGCCGCACTCAATACGGCAGTCTGGTCAGGCGGTTCCTTCATCTATGTGCCAAAAGGCGTCAAATTGGAGAAGCCATTACAGTCGTATTTCCGCATCAATTCCGAACAGATGGGCCAGTTTGAAAGAACACTGATCATTTGCGAAGAAGGTTCTGACTTGCATTATGTGGAAGGCTGTACGGCACCAAAGTATTCCAACGATTCCTTACATGCGGCAGTCGTTGAGATCTATGTCAAAAAGAACGCCAAATGCCGTTATTCGACCGTTCAGAACTGGTCATCGAATATCCTCAACCTGGTCACCAAGCGTACCCTGGTGGAAGAAAACGGCGTCATGGAATGGATCGACGGCAATGTCGGTTCCCATATCAATATGAAGTATCCGGCCTGCATCCTGGCAGGAGAGAATGCCAAAGGTGTCTGCATTTCCATTGCTGTCGGATCCTTCAAACAGATACAGGATGCCGGTGCAAAGATGATCCATCTGGCTCCGCATACTTCTTCAACGATCATTTCCAAGTCTTTGGCGAGGACCGGCGGCAAGGTAAATTACCGCGGCACCGTCTCGATGTCGGAAAAAGCCGCTTACTCCAAAGCGAAAGTGGAGTGTGATACATTGATCCTGGATGATATCTCATCTTCCGATACCATCCCGACCAATATCATCTCCAACAATACGTCGACGATCGAACATGAAGCGACGGTTTCCAAGATCTCGGAAGAACAGCTCTTCTATCTCATGAGCC
>CADAHV010000078.1:0-1557 GCA_902787775.1 uncultured Erysipelotrichaceae bacterium
ATCCTACGAACTGGAAGAATACACGATGCCGATCTGCGTCAGGCACAATATCCCGTATTCTTCTCTGTCTTTGAACTCTTTCCTTTCGATGAGCGATATTCAGATCGATGTCGAAGCAAAGAACCTCTTTGCGGTCAATGAGATCACCTGGCTCATCGATGCGACGATCTCGATCGTTGTCGGACTTCTTTGTGGCGGCGGCGGTGTGGCTTTGATCGCCAACGGTTTGCCGGGCATCATTGCCGGTGCAGTTGTTTCCTTACTGATCCTGGCTCTGGGCAAGGACAAGATGCAGGAGATGCTGTTGAACTCCAATATCCCCAATCCTGTCCGCAAGGTCATTCCGAAATCCTACCTTAAGGCCAGGATGGATGTGATCGCCGATCAGGTCAAGGAATCCCTCTATGAGAAACTGGAACAGGAGCGAAACGAAGACATCTCCGATCGTCTGGTACAGGAGATCTCAGGTCAGATCGAAAGCTGTCTGTCCAAGATGGCTGAGGTCGTTGAGATCCCGTTAGGATAAGCATAAAAAAACATCATTCTGTGCTTGAAGAATGATGTTTTTCTTTTTGTCCGGATTATTTGGCGGCGATGACTTCCACTTCGACCAAGGCACCCTTTGGAATGTCTTTGACGGCAACACAGGATCTTGCCGGTTTGGAAGTGAAGTATTCGCCATAGACTTCATTGAATTTGCCGAAGTTGGCGATATCGGAAAGGAAGCAGGTCGTCTTGACGACGTCGTCGGCACAATAGCCGGCAGCGTTAAGCAAAGCGTCGATGTTTTTCATGATCTGCTTGCTTTGGACAGTGACGTCGCTTTCGACCAGGTCACCGGTCTTTGGATCGACCGGAAGCATGCCGGAACAGAACAACATATTGCCGGTCTTGATCGCCTGGGAATATGGGCCGACGGCAGCCGGTGCATTTTCGGTAAAGATCTTTTCGTTCATGGTGCAGTTTCTCCTTGATTGACTATTTATAGTTTACCACGAGTGAGAATTGTATCTGTTCATGGAGAGTGCGGACTGGGATATAATGAGAGCAGGGAGAACTACCTATGAAACCATTTATCCGCATATTGATCGTGCTGGGCTGTGTCCTGCAGGGTCTTTTCATCAAAACCGAGCATGAAGAGAAGTATCTGACAGCCGATATCCTGAAAGGTGCAGCTGCCCTGATGTTTGTGCTGATCGGCCTGAGTGCCGAAGGAAGCGGTCCGGGTGATCATCTGTTTGTGGCCGGTCTGATCTTCGGCATGATCGGCGACATCCTTTTGAATCTGCGTTATGTCTTTCCCAAACAGGGCCAGAAGATCTTTCTGGGCGGCATCGTTGCCTTTCTGATCGGTCACCTCCTTTATCTGGCCGGTCTGATCCCGCAGGCAAGTTCACCTTGGCTGTGGCCCTGTGTTTTGATCGGTGCGATTTTGGCAGCGGGCTTGCTGGCCTACATCTTTAAGACGATGGAGGTAAAGAAGTCCTTCAAGATCTTCGGCGTCTTTTATCTGGGTGCCGTCTTCATCATGACGGCCATCGCCATCGGCATTGCCAT
>CADAHV010000078.1:1572-4006 GCA_902787775.1 uncultured Erysipelotrichaceae bacterium
TTCTGATCTTCAATACCTTCTCAGGAGTCACGAAGTTCTCGATGCGCATCGCCAATCTGAGTCTGTACTACGCCGGTCAGATCCTGATCGCCTGTTCACTGTTTCTTTAGAGCAAAGAAGGATGCGAAAGCATCTTTTCTTATGGAGGGCTGTCTTGGGGAGAAGAGTTTGGCTATGTTAAAATGAAGTTAGAAAATTCCCTTAGGAAAGGATAATCAATCATGGTCGACAAAACTACTTTTACGGTCAACGAGACCAATCTTACAATGCGTATCCAGCAGGCCGAGATGTACCTTAAAGAGTTTGAAAATGAAGTGCAGCGGGCCAATGGAGCTAGCGGCAACTTCCGTTCCAAGGAAGATGCCTTATCACGGATCATGATCTTAAATGAATTCAAGCCGGACGACGAAAGGATCAAGGCTCTTTTTGAGCGGGCCAGAAAGTGTGTCATGGGTTCGGCCGGCAACTTCAAGGACATCAGCGAGGATATGGTGCAGTACTTGAAGAATGAAGAAGAGATCAAGCGGCTCTACAGCGAAAAGAGCGAAAACGGCTGGAAGAAACTGATGGAGGAACATCAGGATAAGATGCTGGAAAAGGTCTTCCCGGCACCGGATGTTCTGGAGATGCCGCAGGAGGAATACATCGGCAAGTATGTCGTGCTTGATGAAGTGCGCTATCCGATGAATCAGTTCATGGGTGTCACCGGTGAATTCATCAGAGTCGGCAAGCGTTCTTCCGGCATGTATTTTGTCAAGATCGATTCCAGAAAGTGGCTGGGTCCCTATGAGGCCGTCAAGCGCTACCGCCGTCAGGTGGATTCCACGATGATGGAGGTCGATACCTGGACGCTTTTGGGTGAGATCACCGATGTCACGATGGAAGTCCCGGAAGCCGGCGAGCAGAAAGTCGGCGGTCCTGTCTATGCGCCGGTCGTTTCACCGATCGCTCTGTATGTACCGGGACACGTTCTGGGCATTTATGATGCGAATAAAGAAAACAGCGGTTACTTTGTCGGTGAAGAGGAAGTCAAGAAGATCAAGGAAAGCTGGTATACCGTCAAGTCGATTCCGGCCGATGTGACACCGGAACGCCTGGTCGAGATCTTCTGTGCGGCAATCAAAGAGAAGAACTATGATCTGTACTGCGACTGCATTCAGCCGGAGAGAAGAGAGAACGAGATCCAGCAGGATCTGCTGCTCTACTTCTGGGATCTGCATCAGGAGAGGTTCCATGGTGAATACGTCCATGCGGAAGTCAAAGCGGAGGAAACCAGGATCAGCGTTGTCAAAGGCTACGATAATTCCAGCACCAATCTCGATTCCTACTTCCTGTCCCCGGAGGATCAAAAGAAGATCGCTTCCCACTATGGCGAGAAGGTCGAATATGCCTCCGTGCAGACGGTGGCTTTCGATGCCAACGGCAAGCAGCTGGGTTCACCTGTGAGACGGAATCTGATCCGTACGGGTGATGGCAGATGGTACATCAGAGATTACGAGATGCGTTTCTGATCGCACGAGGAGAACATAATGAGCAATACTTTGAATTTTACGGATGAAGATGCCGCCAGGATCATTGAAGAAGAAAACAAGATGCTTAAGGCAGGTGAATTCTGGGAGAACCTGACAGAAAAGGGGATCGAGAAAGAACTCTATGCCTTGAATACCCAGTGCAACATCGCAGCCATCGGCTTAAAGAAACTGGTAAAGGAAGGAAATTACGAAGAGGTCGAAAATGCCATCTACAATCTTTTCACGCGGCATCTTTCGCCGGAAGGCTGGCTTCGTTCCTTCCACAAAACCAACAGCGGTGTCTTCCCGGCAGCCGCCAGTGATTTCACCCGCCCGAACTGGTATGTTTCGCTTTCACCGGAACAGAAGAAAGCCTACGATGCCGGTTTACAGTACCATCACGATTCGATGTGGCTTCTGAATGCCTGTGAAGATCTTCGCCAGGTGCTTCTGGAGTTTGATCTGGAAGGTGCCTACAAGATCCTGCTTCTGGAAAAGAACATGAAGGAAGCCAATATGAACAAGGATTACTACAAGAAGATCGACAGCGAGGTCAAGGATGTCTCACAGCTCATCAATATGGACTGGGACAAGATGGAGGCTTTGGCTGTAAGATCGGAAGAATTCTACAAGAAAAATGCCGGCGGCATGGAGAAGAGTGCTCTGGCAAAAGGCTATCGCCAGGAACGCTACAAGGACTATCACAACATCTTTTCTTCCTATGAAGTCTTCGGCAGCATGAGTGAACAGGGGAACGGACGCTACAGCGTTCGCCCGGGCGAGTATGCCAAGCTGAGTGTCATCGACCAGTACACCAAGAAGGTCGTCGATCTCAAGGAGGCCGCTGAGGCAGCGAAAAAGACGATCGAAAAGTGCGAACGTATTGAAACGACATCGCTTGCCAGCGCTTTGAAAAATCCAAA
>CADAHV010000078.1:4089-8887 GCA_902787775.1 uncultured Erysipelotrichaceae bacterium
TGGATGGTCTGAACCGTTTCCGCAGCAACTATTCCTTCTCTGCCGATGCCTACGGCTATGATCCGGTCAAATACGGCACGAAGTTTGCGGAGATGTATCAGGCGATGGCCAAGGTGATCGGCGAACACTGCAAAGACTTCGTCGAAAAGCACGGTCACAGCAACCTCTAAACTTCTCTCTTTTATCTGAATCTCTGACACCCGTCTTCGGACGGGTTTTTATATGGTCAAAAAAACGGACAGGGAATTTTTTCTTTGGCCTTACCATAAGGGCGGAGGTCAGAGTATGAAAAAACAACGATTTTCAAGAAGTGAGCTGATCCACGCCTACACCTATTCCAACAATACGAGAGACGATCTGATCCGCTGTACAGTCTGCGGCTGTTACCAGTGTCTGAGCATCTTTCTGGCCAATGAGGTGCAGTTTCAGAAAGACGGGAATCAATCGGATGAGGAAGGACGATGTCCGATCTGCGGTTCCCGCAAGATCCTGGGGGAAAGTTCCGCCTATCCGCTGAACTATGATTTCCTTTCGGCCATGCACAAGCTGACGTTTTAGGAGTTTGCCATGTCATTCAAGGAATACATCAAGGAAATGAAGCGTCTGGGCTGGACGGAAGAGGAATTGAAAGACGATTACCGGCTTCACGAAAACAGTGAACGTGACGGTTTTGAACTGCCGTGGTTTCCATTTGAAAAGAACAGGGAAGAAGAAAGCACAGAGGACTGATGGGATTGAAAAGAGGGAAGATCCTTTGGATAATGAAAGAAGAAAGAAAGGATCCCATATGAAACAAAGACTGATCAGTTTGCCGTATTCAAAAATTAAAGAATTAAGCAGCAGGGAACTTCTGGAAGCCATCGCCTTAAGCGAAGGCAGGACTTTTGCGGCCGAATGTGTCTGTACGACACCGCCTCTTTTGGGTGA
The DNA here is from genome assembly GCA_902787775.1 of uncultured Erysipelotrichaceae bacterium. Lineage (GTDB taxonomy): Bacteria > Bacillota_I > Bacilli_A > Erysipelotrichales > Erysipelotrichaceae > Colivicinus. Next base: position 5,017 of record CADAHV010000078.1, read on the forward strand.
TGTCAGCAATCCCGAAGCGGTTGCCTCCTTATCGGCGGATCTGGTGATCCTGAACATGTTCGATGTCAACAAGCCTTTTGTGGCCGGTCTGCCGGAGCACGAAGAAAAAGAGACGATCCGTCTATTGAAGAAGCTGATCGGCCGGCCGGTGGGCATCAACCTGGAACCGACGGAGATCAAGGAAGGTTCCGAGGCTTTGTGGTCGATGTCGGATGGACGAAGGGCCACGGCGGAAAATGCCCGCAAGGCAAAGGAAATGGGCATCGATTTCATCAATCTGACCGGCAATCCGGGTAACCAGGTGAAAAACGAGGCCATCGTCAAAGCGATCAAAGAAATACGCGAGGACTTAGGCGATGAAATCATTCTGATCGCCGGCAAGATGCATGCTTCCGGTTCTTTAAAAGAGGCGGGTGAAAATCTCATCGACAAGAAAACAGTAAAAGAATTCATTGAGGCCGGTGCCGATATCATTCTTCTGCCGGCGGTGGGAACCATTCCGGGCTTTACTTTAGACATGGCGCATGAACTGATCTCTTATGTCCATTCTTTCGACAAACTGGCCATGACGGCCATCGGCACATCACAAGAGGGTGCGGATGTAGAAACCATACGTCAGATCGCTTTGAACTGCAAGATGGCCGGTACCGACATCCATCACATCGGCGATTCCGGCTATGTGGGCATGGCCTTGCCGGAAAATATCCTGGCCTATTCGATCGCCATTCGGGGTGTTCGTCACACCTACCGAAAGATCGGCCAGTCGATCAACCGCTAGACATAAAAAAACGGTATCACTGATACCGTTTTCGATTACCTGTTGTTTTCGCAGATCTGCAGGAAGAAACGGAAGATCTTGGATCCATCGATCGTATCCTCCCGCTTGTGTTCAAAGCACATGCGTTCGGGGTGGAACTGGACGGCATAGATCTTCTTTTCTTTACTGCAGACCGCTTCAATGATGCCATCGTCTGCCCGGGCAAGAACTTCCAGCCCTTCGGCCAGTCTTCCGATCGCCTGATGGTGGGAAGAGTTGATGGACAGGTTTTCGCCATAGAGGTCATATAAGAAGGAACCTTCTTTGGCTGTAGCCTTATGGATGGCGTCTCTGTTTTGGCCGAAGTAGTTGTGGTCAATGCCGGTGTGGATGTCCTGCTGCAGGCTGCCGCCTAAGGCGACGTTGATCAGCTGGAATCCGCGGCAGATGCCTAAGATCGGCTTATCGGCTTCATAAAATTTACGGAAGAAAGAAAGCTGCAGTTCGTCCAGGGGCTTGTTGATATCGCGGGAACCCTTGTTTTCTTCATGGTAGTAGGACGGATCCATATCGGCACCGCCCGGCAATAATAAACCGTCATATTCATCGATCTCACAGAGTCTGTTTGTGACATCGGCTTCGCCGCCGCATCCTTTTACGGCGTTGACGTAATTGACAGGTGACATTTCAAGAACCGGAATCAGTAGTTTCATTTTATATTCTCCTGATAAACAGTATATAAGAAAAACAAAGAAGGTGTATCAAAGAAATATTGTACAAAGTCAGAAAAGAAGAAAGCAGATCAAGTCGCTTATAATAAAAGTGATGAAAAAAGAACTGAAACGTATCATTGTCTTATTGCTTTGTATTGTCATGTTTTCTCTTTCTGCCTGTCAGACAAAGAAGGAAGAAGAGGGAAAGGAAGAAGTCTTCCGCTATGAAGAATATGCGAAGATGAGCGAGGAGGAGATCCTGGCTTCTCTGACGCTGGAAGAAAAGGCTGCGCAGATGGTGCAGCCGGCCTGTTACAAAGTCAATCCGCAAAGGATGCGGCTAAAAGACTACGGGTCCATCCTTTCCAACAATCCGATGTCCGATGCCAGGACCTGGCAGGATTACATCATTGAATTTCAGGAAGCGGCGATCCTATCGGAAAGCGGCGTTCCTTTCATCTTTGGCCAGGATGATGTCCATGGCGTCAATTACTGCGTGAATGCCGTCTACTTCCCGCACAGCATCGGCTTAGGGGCGGCCAACGATCCGGATCTGATGTATCGCATCGGAGAGATCACCGCCGATGAGGCAAAGATCTGCCGCATGTTGTGGAACTTTGCGCCTTGTATCGCCCAATCCGTCGATCCCCGCTGGGGCAGGACCTACGAGAGTTACGGCAGTGATCTGGAAATGATCAAAGAGCTTTCTGTTGCCTACACCAGAGGGCTTCAGGACAACGGTCTTCTGGCTTGCGCCAAGCACTATATTGCCGATGGCAATGTCTTGTATGGCACAGGGGAAGATTCCGATACCGACCGGCTGATCGACCGTGGCGATGCCAGATTGAGTGAGGAAGAGATTAAAGATCTTCTGGCTGTCTATCAGGCGCAGATCGATGCAGGCGTCAAGACGATCATGGTCTCCCATTCTGCCTTGAACGGCGTGAAGATGCATGAAAACAAAGAATTCATAGAAAAGCTGAAAAACGAGATGGGCTTTGAAGGCTTCATCGTCAGCGACTGGAATGCAATACAGAATACCTCGAAGACCTCCTATTACGATCAGGTGGTCACGGCAATCGATGCCGGCATCGACATGCTGATGGAGGTGGACCGTTTTGATAAGGCGATCGAGATCATTGTAGCAGCTGTCAATAAGGGTGAGCTGTCGAAGGAGAGGATCGATGATGCGGTCCTTCGCATCCTCAAAGTGAAAAAGGAACTCGGTGTCTTTGAAGATCCGCTGTTTGATGATCTTCAGCTGAAGGCAAAGGATGTAGGTTCCGATGCCTATCGTCAGGTGGCAAAAGAAGCGGTCGAAAAGAGTCTTGTTCTGATTAAAAACGAAGGAGAATTGCTGCCATTAAAAGAAGGGACGAAGATCTATATCACGGGTCCGGCGGCAGACAATGACAGTGCCCAATGCGGCGGCTGGACCTTGGACTGGAACCGTTCACCGGTTGAGGATATCCCGGGTGTGACTTCGATCAGGGAAGGTCTGATCGATCTTTCTGAAAAACATAAGATCACGATCTGTGAGGATCCGAAAGAGGCGGATGTCATCCTTTTGGCTGTTGGCGAAGAAGCTTATGCCGAGTGGAACGGCGACAGTGAAAACATCGATATCTGCGGTCCTTTGGGTCTGAAGGGAAATAAAGAAGCGATCGAAGAAGCCGGGACTTACGGCAAGCCGATCGTTACGCTGCTTGTTGCGGGCAGACACGTCTTCATCAGCGACTATATCAATGACTGGAACAGCGTGGTCATGTGCTATCTGCCGGGCAGTGAAGGTGAAGGCGTGGCAAGTGTCTTGTTTGGCGAAAAACCATTTAACGGAAAGCTTCCTTCCAACTGGTACGCATCCAATGAAGGAATCGAGAAAAAGGAGGCCTGGCTTAAGATCGGCTATGGCCTGACAGGAGGAGAGTAAAAATGAGTCAGTGCCGTCATTGGTATGAAGGAGATCCGATCCTGGAAGAATACCACGATCACGAATGGTGCAAGGAAAACCACGATGATCGTTTTGCGTTTGAAATGTTATGCCTGGAGGGAGCTTCGACCGGTCTTTCCTGGAGCTGCATCATGCATAAGCGGGATGCCTATAAAAAGGCTTTCCATAATTTTGACATCGATCTATGTGCGGAAATGTCGGATGAAGAACTGAATGGCTTATTGAACAACGAAGGGATCATCCGCAACCGCAGCAAGATCTTTTCCGTGCGCAAGAATGCGCTTGCGGTTCAAAAGATCCGTAAAGAATTCGGATCCTTTGATGCCTATCTCTGGTCGTTTTGTGAGGGGAAGGTGATCGACGGACGCTGGAAGGATGTGAAGCAGATGCCGGTAGAGAATGAAGTGTCCAGACGGATGTCGGCCGACATGAAGAAACGGGGAATGAGTT
>CADAHV010000078.1:8899-15873 GCA_902787775.1 uncultured Erysipelotrichaceae bacterium
TATTCGTTCCTGCAGGCGATCGGTATCGTCAACGATCATCTGATCGATTGTGAGTACCGTTAAAAGAAAGGAGACATGTATGTCCATCTTAGCCGGTTTTATGGTGCCCCATCCGCCTTTGATTATTCCGGGTGTGGGAAAAGGAGAAGAAAAACAGATCCAGGAGACGATCAATGCCTACGAGAAGGTCGGCGATGAAGTCGCCGCTCTGGCACCGGATACGATCATTTTTACCAGTCCGCATACGGTCATGTATGCCGACTACTTTCATATCTCGCCCAAGGAAAGAGCTTCCGGTTCTTTTGAACGTTACCGCGATCCGGATACGAAGTTTGATGAAGTCTATGATACAAGACTGGTCAGCAAGATCTGCCAACTGGCGGAAGGCGAAGACTTCCCGGCAGGCATCTATGGTGAGCGGGATCCTTTACTGGACCATGGCGTTATGGTGCCTTTGTATTTCATACGCAGGAAATACAAGGGCGGCAAGATCGTTCGGATCGGTTTGTCCGGCCTGGACCTGTCCAGGCACTATCATCTCGGTCAGTTAATCAGACAGGCCTGTGAAAAGACAAATACCCGCGCGGTCTTTATTGCCAGCGGTGATCTGTCCCATAAGCTGCAGTACTACGGTCCCTATGGCTACGCCAAGGAAGGACCGGAATATGACGAAAGGATCATGGATGTCTGTTCCAGGGCAGCCTTTGGTGAGCTCTTCGATTTTTCCGAAGATTTCTGCGACAAGGCGGCCGAATGCGGACACCGTTCCTTTGTCATCATGGCCGGTGCCTTTGATGGCTTGAGTGTCAGGGCAACGAAATACTCTCATCAGGATGTGACCGGCGTCGGTTATGGGATCTGCAGTTTTTATCCTGAAGGGGAAGACAGGGATCGTTTCTTTCTGAAGCAGTATGAAGAAAGAATTCGTAAACAGTTGATCGAAAAAGAGAAAACGGCCGATGCCTATGTCAGGCTGGCCAGGAAGGCAGTGGAAACCTATGTGTTAAGCGGCCGGCAGATGAAGGTGCCGGAGGATCTGCCGGAAGAGATGCTGAATCAAAGAGCCGGAACCTTTGTGTCGATCCATGAAAAGGGAAGGCTCAGAGGCTGCATCGGCACGATCCTGGCGGTGGCGAAAAATATCGGTGAGGAGATCATTCTCAACGCGATTTCCGCCTGTTCCCGGGATCCGCGTTTTGATCCGGTGCGGGCTGATGAACTGGCTTATCTGGACATCAGTGTCGATGTCCTGAGCATTCCGGAAAAGATCGCATCGAAGGACGATCTGGATGTGAAACGCTATGGTGTCATTGTTTCCCAGGGAAATAAAAAGGGCCTGCTTCTGCCGGACCTGGAGGGTATCGATGATGTCGATGAACAGATTTCCATCGCCGCCCGCAAAGGCCGTATCGATCTGCAGAAGCCATACCAGCTGGAACGTTTCGAGGTCTTCCGCCATGAGTGAGACAGCGGTCTGCAATGTCTGTTTCCGTCAATGTCATATCAAAGAAGGCGAATTCGGCTTCTGCGGGGCAAGATGGAATGTAAAAGGGGAAGTGAAGTCCTATGCCTATGGAAGACTCACATCGATGGCTCTGGATCCGATCGAGAAGAAACCGTTACGCCGTTTCTTTCCCGGAACCAAGATCCTTTCCATCGGCAGCTATGGCTGCAACATCCGCTGTCCTTTCTGTCAGAACTACTCGATCACCTGGTCGAAGGAAGCTTATGCGCAAAGCGAGAAACTGCAGTATTTTTCACCGGAAGATGTCCTGAATATCGGCCTTGGCTTAAAAGAAAAAGGCAATATCGGCATTGCCTTTACCTATAATGAACCTTTGATCGCTTTTGAATATGTAAGGGATGTCGCTAAGCTGTTTCATGAACATGACATGAAGTGCGTGCTGGTTTCCAATGGCGAAGCAGGACTTCCTGTATTAAAAGAGATTTTGCCTTACATCGATGCGATGAACATCGATCTCAAAGGCTTTAAGAAAGAATACTATCGTGATGTCCTGAAAGGGGATCTTACTGAGGTTTTGTCTTTCATTGAAGAAGCGGTAAAACATTGCCATGTCGAACTGACTACGCTGATCGTTCCGAGGGAAAACGACAGTGAAGAAGAGATGCGGCAGATGACAAGATGGATTGCTTCCTTACCAAACGGAAGAGAGGTGCCGCTTCATATCTCACGTTTTTTCCCGCAGTTTCATATGACAGACCGCAAAGCCACCGATGTGGATCTGATCTACCGCCTTGCGGAAATCGCCCGTGAAGAATTACACTATGTCTATACGGGAAATTGTTAGGGAGGAGATCAAATGACAAAATTCCATTATGCAGGAACCTATAATGGTGATCCGGAAACACTGATCTGCCATGAACACGAAGAGGGCCATGTCGCCTTCAAGGAAGCAGAGACGATGGGCAAGCTTTCTGTCATCGCTTCTGTCATCTCGATTGCGATTTTCGTAGTTACGATGGGCATCTATTTTATGGTAGGCAAACAGCCTTACAGCATGCTTGGAATGTTTCTGTCGATTCTGACGCTGGTGCCGCATGAATTCTTGCATGGCATCTGTTTCCCTGACGATGTCTACATGTATTCCAACATCAAACAGGGAATGTTGTTTGTGGTAGGACCGGGAACCTTCTCAAAGTGGGGCTTTGTCTTCATGTCCTTGCTTCCGAACATCGTCTTCGGACTGATTCCTTTTGTGATCTTTCTGATCGATCCTTCACAAACTGTTTTGGGAACCATGGGTGCATTCTGTCTTTCCTATGGAGCAGGCGATTACTACAACGTCTTTAATGCGATCACCCAGATGCCGGAAGGCTCCAGAACCTATCTGCACGGTTCGCGTTCCTACTGGTATATGCCGAAAAAAAAAAAAAAAAAACGGTCTGTATTTTACAGATCGCCCCAACAAGATTATTATCTCATAAAAAATTTGGAAAAAACAGACTTTTCTTTCTTATAAAAATTGTTACTATGAAGGTGTAAAGAGAGAGAAAAAGATAATTAAGATCCGGCGGGGGCCGGATAAGAGAAGTTAAATTTAGGAGGAATTATATGAAGGAGATTCTGAAAGAAATTCATTAATCCCTCATCGGACCGGGTGATCAGCGGCCGATGAGTGGTAAGCTGTCTGATCAAAACATTGAAGATTCCTATGGAGGAAAGATCAATGTACCGTCTGCTGTCTGATTCAAAACCAGACAGACTAATCTACCACTGCCAATATCTAAAATTTAAAAAACACAAAGTGTAAAAATTACGGGTTCGCTAAACCCAGCACAGTAAGTGCAAGAAAACACAAATGAACTGCCGATGAAGTATATCGGCAGTTTTTTTTGTATTCTTTCGTACCGTTGATCCTGTCCAAAGGATAGTATACTTAATAATAAGAATACATACTCATCATGCAAAGGGGAAAAGCTATGTTCATGTCCGAAAGAAGAAAAAGATGTTTTGAAGCATTTCAAAAGACCGGTTTGGATGGACTGCTGTTTGCCAGCGGACCGAGTTTCCAGTATCTGGCAGAATGCACATCCTATTTCTGGCAGCGCAACTGCGGCAACAGCCATGCCAGGATTGCCGGCGCACACATCATGCCGGAAGCAATGATCTATATGAATAAAGAGGGAAAGACCACGATCCTGACCATTCCTTCTTTGAAGGATCATTTCGACATCGTCAAAAACGAGGTTGTCGTCAGCTATATGGATCAGTTTGAAGATGAGCTTTCCCATATCGTCGACGGTAAAAAGATCGGCATCGGCCGGGATTGCGATGAATGGATAGTGAATACTTTAAAACAGGTGGATGAGAAGATCGAGACCTGCAGTGCAGAGACTTTGTTTGATGACTTGCGCCGCATCAAGGACGACTATGAGATTGCCCAGATGCGCAAGCTGGCAAGATTTACCGATGAGGCCGTCATGTATGTGGTCAAACACATGAAGGAAGGAATGACCATGTGGGAATGTGAGCGGATGATCATCGATTACGGTTTGAGTCACGGCATTCAGGATCTTTCTTTCCCGCCGACCTGTGGTTTCAAGACCCGCAATACGCCAAACGCCGAAAATATCGAGCCGTTTGAAGCAGAAAGAAAACTGGTGCCGGGAACGATGGTGGCTTTCGACATCGGCTATATGGATCAGGGCTACTGTTCCGACTGGGGCAGGACTGTCTACTATGGCAAGGCACCGGAATTTGTAAAGAAGGGCTATGAAGCCCTGCAGGCAGCGGAAGTCTATATGATCTCCAGGATCAAACCGGGCGAGACGAAGTTTGGCGAACTGTATGGCTTTATCTGCGATAAGGCAGAGGAACTCGGCTATTACGAGTATCTGCGTTTCAAGAGAGAAGAGCGCGGCGGCAACGGCCACAATATCGGCATCGAGACCCACGAGAATCCTTGGCTCAGGCCGGGTGAAGAGACAGTCTTACAGCCGGGCATGATCTTCTGCAGTGAACCGAAGATGTTTTTCCCGAATGAAGGCTATATGCGGGTGGAGGATATGGTCCTGGTTACGGAAACGGGTGCTGAATCCCTGTCCGTTTTCCCGCGTGATCTGTTTGAGATTTAAAGGGCTGATCGAATGAATCAAAGATTTCTGAAACATTGCTTATCTTTTGTTTCGATATGCTTCATGGCTTTACTGTTTCTGATCATGCCGGCAGAAGTAAATGGTGAAGAAGAAAAACCGGACAACGGCATCGGTGAGGTGACGATACGGGCGACCTTGAAATCGGGAAAAAGCAGAGACTTCACTCTGAAGGTCGTTGAAGGAAGTACACCGGATCCGGAAAAGATCATTGCGCCGGATACGGTGGAAATGAAAACAGGTGAAAATAAGGCACTTGTGGTGGCAACCGAACCGGAATTCGCCAAAATCGATATGTATGAATACGAATCCGACAATGAAGAAGTGGTCAGCGTCGATTCCTTCGGTGTCCTGACGGCAAAAAAAGACGGCACGGCGAAGATCAAAATCCGGACCTTGACGGGCTATGGCGATTCGCTGGTCTTCTAGAAAGAAGTGAAAGTCATAGTCGGCGACGTCAAACCGAAACCGGATCCCAAGCCGGAATCTGAACCACAGCCCACACCGGATAAAAAAGAAGAAGTAAAGCCAGCATATCGGCTGCCGTTAACCGGCATTGAATAAATAAGAGAGGGAAAACGATATGATTATTCAAAACGGACTTGTCCATGATGCAGTAAAAAGAGAACCTTACATTGCCGACATCCGCATTCAGGATGGCAAGATCACCAAGATCGGCAAAGGCATCAAGCCATTGAAAAACGAAGAATGTGTTGATGCCAGTGGCCTCAACGTCTATCCGGGTTTTGTGGAAGCACATTGCCACCTCGGTCTGGATGGCTGGGGTATCGGCTTTGAGGGTGCCGACTACAACGAACCGGGTGACATCTGTACACCGCATTTACGTTCGGAAGACAGCTTTAATCCGCTGGATCCAAGCGTTCGGAATGCAGCACTGGGCGGTATTACTTCCGTAGCGACCGGCCAGGGCAGCGCCAATGCGATCGGCGGTACCTGGATCGCCGTCAAGACGGTGGGCAAGTGCGTCGATGACATGATCATCAAGACACCGGTTGCCATGAAGTGTGCCCTGGGTGAAAACCCGAAGCGCTGCTATCGTGAAAAAGGCAACGCTGCCAGAATGTCTACGGCCAGCGTGATCCGCGGCATGCTGTTTAAGGCAAAAGAATACCTGGCCAAGAAGGAAGCGGCCGGGGATGATCTCTTCAAGCGTCCGGCTTTCGACTTCAAGTGTGAAGCGATGATTCCGGTCTTAAAGAAACAGATTCCTTTAAAGATCCACGCCCATCAGGCCAACGATATCCTTACGGCGATCCGCATCGCCAAGGAGTTTGATGTCTTATTGACGATCGAACATGTCACCGAGGGACATCTGATTGCCGATGAGCTGGCTAACTGTCCATATCCTTTGGCCGTCGGTCCGTCTTTAACGCATGCGTCCAAGTTTGAGCTGCAGTACAAGTCCTGGACAACGCCGGGTATTCTGGCAAGCAAGGGATGTCAGGTTTCGATCATCACCGACTCGCCGGTCATCCCACAGGAATATCTGCCATTATGCGCCGGTCTGGCAGTCAAAGCCGGCATGGATCCGTTTGAGGCACTCAAGGCCATCACCATCAATCCGGCCAGACAGATCGGCATTGCCGACCGTGTCGGTTCTTTGGAAGTCGGCAAGGATGCTGACGTGGTCATCTGCGATGGGAATCCAATGGAAAGCTCAAGCAAGATCACAAAAGTCTTCATCAACGGCAAAGAAGTCAAATAGGATTAAGAGCCGGAGCGATCCGGCTTTTTGTATGACAAAAAGTGATGTTAAGATAGAAGAAGATTCAAAAAACCGGCAAAAAACGTTCAAAACGGTGAAAGGCAACCGCCGGTTGACAAATTGAAAAGCTCTCTTGGTGGTTTGCCACCTCCTGCCAAACGTAAGATGGAAGCGTAGACAGGTGGTCGAAGCCATCTGTGATGGAGGTAAGAACTATGATATTAGCTGATAAGATTATTGAAAACAGAAAGAAGAACGGCTGGTCGCAGGAAGAACTGGCAGATATGCTGGATGTCTCCAGGCAGTCTGTATCGAAGTGGGAAAGTGCTCAAGCTATTCCGGATATGAAGAAGATCGTTCAGTTATCGGAGATCTTCAATGTCAGTACCGATTATCTTTTAAAGGATGAGCTGGGCAATGAGAACACAACGCCGGTCGAAAAAGGCGAGCCAAGTGAAGGTGCTGTGACTGTCTCCATGGAAGAAGCCAACGCTTTCCTGGATCATAACGGCAAGGCGGCGGAGCTGATCGCCGATGGCGTCATGATGTGCATCCTTTCACCGGTCTTACTGATCCTGCTGGAAGGTTTGTCGCAAAGCGGTGCCATTGCTATGAAGCCGGGCGTAGCCGAAGC
>CADAHV010000079.1:0-12286 GCA_902787775.1 uncultured Erysipelotrichaceae bacterium
GGCAGTTTCGTGATAAGATAAGAATGCTTTACGGAGATGTATCGAAGTGGTCATAACGAGAACGACTCGAAATCGTTTGATCGCCAAAAGCGGTCCGTGGGTTCGAATCCCACCGTCTCCGCCATTTATTTACCAAAGAAAAGACAGACCTGAAGTGATCTGTCTTTCTTTTTTTCATTTGTTCAGGAAGCTTTATTTGGTTTTGAAGACATCTCCTTCTCTGGACATGCATAATTCCGTCTTGAGGATCAAGGATCCGTCTTTGCCTTCAATGAATTTGATGAGTTTGACATCGTCTCCCTTGAATCCCTGCATCTTGGAAGCATCCGTCACATCGCATGCCCAGCCATCGTCCGTCTTCTGGCAATAGCCCTGATACTGGCCCATACCGGCATAACAGTTTTCGATCAGTTTAAAGGAATAGTCCGTCGCAATGGTGATCGAAGGCAGATACTGCTCTGCCACATCGGTAATCGGTTCATGGATCCAGGTCGTCGTCTTGAAGACATCTTTGAACGGATCGGATTCACTGACGAGTCCTTCCGGAATCTTTCCGTCCAAAGAGAAGACATGGCCTTTTTTGGAATCACGCAGGTCTTCCCGCAGGACCAGGACGCCTTCCATCGCCTTTTCCATTTCAAAGTTATAGACCGTTTGGCCGCTTGGATCTTTGAATTCCTTGAAGTTGGAAAACATGTATACCGTTCCTTCGATCCCATAACTGCCTTTGATCTCAATAACGTTTGTGCCGTCGTTCTCGACCATGATAAAATCTTTGTTTTCAAACAGTTCCAGATGGGATGGATTGTTTCCTTCCATCGAGGCGTTGTAGTATACCTTGTATTCATTCTCCGCAACGATGTCCGGGATCGTATATTCCGGTATGTGGATCGAGTAGATGGCTTCGCTTTTTGATCCGGTCAAGGTTGATTTCAGGATGATGGTCTCTTCGTCTTTGGCTTCAAAGAAGATCTTTGTGTATTTGCCACTTCCTCCTTCAGCCACATCCAGCGTTACGACGCCTTCCTTGATCGTCCAGCTTCCGCTTAATTCTTCCACATCGCCGATCGTATCGTCGGTTAAGACAAAAGACCCGTCTTTGCCAAACCAGACATGGGAAGGCATCTTCTCGGGATTGCTGGTATCGTAAAAAGTTTTGCCGCCGATCTCGATCTCCGGGACAGGAACTTCTTCCTCTGCTGCTTTTGTACAGCCGGAAAACAATAATAAGAGGCACGACAGGATCAGAACTTGTTTTTTCATAGTGCTCCTTTCATTACTAAAACATATGCACAGCGATTATTATTGTTGTTTTCTTCTATAACACTATTATATATGGAATATTTACGGAAATAGTAAGCCCTGTATAGTCTGAACTTCCCAAATAGTACCATAGAAAAATTCGAAGGCGATAAGGCTTATGATATGATGAAATTAAGGATATACAGATATCATTCTATTTTTTGTTTCAGGTTTTTTCAGTAAATCAGGATCGTTTTTTAAAGACGAGAGTCTTTTTGGGAAAGGGGAGGAATATGATCTATTTATTGTTTAATCCGTTAGCGAATAATTCCAAGGGCGAAGCAGACGCGAGAGTCTGGGCAAACGAAAATAATGTGGAATGCCAGTATGTCGATTTGCTGAAGACACAAGACATGAAGACTTTCATCGATGGCTTGAAGAAAGAAGATGAGGTCATCCTGACGGGCGGTGACGGAACACTTAACCGTTTTGCCAACGACGTTTACGGCATGGAGCTTAAAGTGCCGGTCTATTATGTCAAGTGCGGATCGGGAAACGATTTCTTCAGAGATAATGAAAAATATGTCAAGGACGGAAGGATCGATCTGCGGCCGTTTTTGAAGGATCTGCCTTTGATTACCGTCAACGGCATCCAGAGAAGATTTTTAAACGGCATCGGGTATGGCCTTGATGGTGAGACCTGCAAGGCCGGCGATGAACAGAAATTACATTCCGACAAACCGGTCAACTACACCAATATCGCCATCAAGCTGCTATTAGGCGGCTACGAATTAAAGAAGGCGACTGTGACCGTGGATGGCGAGACCAATACCTATGAAAATGTCTGGCTGGCTTCCACGATGAAGGGACGCTACTACGGCGGCGGCCTGATGGTGGCACCGAATCAGGATCGTTTTGCGGACGACCACAAGGTATCGGTTGTTGCCTTATATAAAAAATCACGTCTGATTACCCTGATGCGCTTCCCGTCTTTGAATAAAGGCGAGCACGTCTTAAAGAAGGACTGGGTCACCGTGAAAAGAGGACATAAGGTGAAGGTCTCTTTTGATAAGCCATGCGCCTTGCAGATCGACGGCGATGTCATTGACAACGTGACTTCCTACGTCGTTGAAACGGGATTTGAAGATGGAAAACTATGATGTCATTGTGATTGGTGCCGGCAACGGCGGTCTGGCTGCTGCCTGCAAGGTCTTAAATGCCGGCAAGTCCTGCCTGGTTTTGGAGAAGCACAATATCCCGGGCGGTTTTGCCACAAGCTTTGTCCGCGGTCGTTTTGAATTTGAGGCTTCGCTTCATGAATTCAACGGCATCGGTACACCGGAAGATCCGGGTTCCACCCGCATCCTGTTTGAAGAACTGGGTGTGGCCGACAAGATCGAATGGATCGACTTGAGCCATTGTTATCGGGTGATCAGCGATGAAGAAGGCTATGACTTTACGATGCCGATGGGAGAAGAAGCTTTCATTGCCGCAAATGCCAAATTGTGTGAAAACGGCGATCAGTATGCCAGGGATTTTCTGGCTTTGGCCAAACAGATCAAAGATGCGATGGGCTATCTTTCCGCTTCCAAGGGTAAGCCGGATCCAAAGGTCATGATGGAGAAGTATCCGGATTATCTGGCAGTCGCTTCCTACAGCGTCAATGAGGCCTTTGAGGTCCTTGGCTATCCCAAGATCATCGTCGACAATCTGAACACCTACTGGTGCTATCTGGGCAACAGCGGCGATGATATGACATTCTTACATTATGCCAACATGGTCTATTCCTACTTTGTGAAGGGTGCCAGTATTCCAAAGCACCGCTCTCATGAACTCTCTCTGGCTTTTGAAGAAAGGATCCATGAACTGGGCGGCGATATCTGGTACAACAGCGAAGCGACAAGAATCTATTGCGATGAGACGGGTCATGTCTGCGGGGTTGGCTTAAAAGACGGAAGAGTCATCAAGACCAGACACGTCATTGCCGATATTTCACCGCATGTGGTCTATGGCAAGCTGATGGATCCGAAAGATGTACCTGAAAAGGCTCTTAAACTGACCAATTACCGCAAGCTGGCCGGCAAGGGCTTTACGGTCTATCTCGGTTTGAATAAGACAGCGAAAGAGTTGGGTTTAAATGACCACAACTATTTCATTTACGATACTGCGGATACGGACAGACAGTACAAAGCGATGCAGAATTTAAACAATACAGCAGCGCAAGCGACGGTCTGTTTGAACAACGCCGATCCGGATTGTTCACCTGAGGGTACCTGCATCCTGTACATGACGACTTTGTTTACCAAGGATGTCTGGAGTGATGTGAAGGAAGAAGATTACTTCAAGGTGAAGAATCAGGTCGCAAAGCGGATGATCAGGCGTTTTGAAGAGGCAGTCGGTGTCAAGATCAGCGACTTTATTGAAGAAATCGCCATCGCCACACCGGAGACTTATGCCCGCTATTGCAATCATCCGGCAGGAACGATCTATGGCTATGAATCCCAATATTATGACGGACTCATGAACCGCATTCAGATGGTCGAGGAAGACAAGTGTGTGGAAGGCCTCAGAATCGGCGGCGGCTATGGGGAACGTCTTCTGGGTTATCCGTCAAGCTACAAGTCCGGTGCCAATGAAGGGGCAAGGACTTTGAAAGATATAGAAAAGGAGGGCTGCTAGGATGAGGTTCGAACGAAGCAAAGTCCCGGGTGAAGATATCAAGCGCGGGATGGAGATGGTTCAAAAGCGCCGCGATCTGATTGCTGCTACACCGGCCGATCCAATCGTTTACGATTTCGGCGTCAACGCTTTAGCCAGGTCCTTGCATCCGGGCTATATGAAAGCGGCGATTGTCGATAAGAAAGAAGTGGCAAGAGATTGCGTGAAGATCACCCTTCGTTCGTTGAAGAAAGACGGACGCTTCCCATACTTCAGAGCCGGACAGTTCGTCACCTTAGGCAAGCGTGTCGGCACTTCCTATTTGTCCCGTCCGTACTCGCTGGTTTCTTCGCCGAAAGAAGCCCTGGAAGGAAAATATGAAATCATCGTGCAGAAGAAGGGGATTTTTTCTACCCATCTGGTCGATGATGCGCCGATCAACAGTGAAGTGGAAGTCCTGGAACCGTCCGGTGATTTCTGCTATGACGATTTAAGAGACCGGAAACACATTCTGGCCATTGCGGGGGGCAGTGGCGTGACACCTTTCATTTCGATGATGAAGGCGATCAGAGAGGGAAGTGAAGAGTATAGGCTGACCTTGCTGTATGGTGTCCGTACACTGAAGGATCTCTTCTTTGATCCAAAAGATTATGAAGATGACAAGATTAAAATCGTTATCGTCTTATCCGATGAAGAAGCTGAAGCTTATCGTCATGGCTTCATCGATAAAGAACTCATCCTTGAAAATATGGATGAAGAGACTGACGTCTTCATGTGCGGTCCGGATGCCTTGTACCGCCATGTGGAAAAACAGCTGGAAGGTCTGGATAAAGAAATTCGGATACGCAAGGAACGCAATTCGATCGGCGATCGGAAAGTAGATGAAGAAAAGATCTATAAGCTGATCGTCCACATGCGCGATGAAGTCTTTGAAATCGAAGCAAAAAATAATGAGACCCTGGTTGCCGCAATGGAACGTGCCGGCATCAAGGCGCCCGTCAAATGCAAGACCGGTGTCTGCGGCTTCTGTCACAGCCGGGTGATCAAGGGAAATTACACGATTGAAGAGGGCAATGATTTCAGAAGGTCAGCCGATAAGATATTCAATTACATCCATCCGTGCTGCACCTATCCGGAATCGGATATGGAGATCGATGTGCCATACACCAAGGAGGAAGGGTAAATGACCCTGTTCATCATCGTCTATCTGCTTGCCCTGTGCTGTTACTTTTACACCAGGACAGGCGACAACATCAAGTATCGGGCGATCAATAAGTACATCATGGCGACCATGTATCTGGTCTTTGCGATCGTGGTCTTCTTTCAGCGTTACCGTTTTGCTTCCTACCAGACCTTATTGATGGCGGCCTTACTGTTTGCCTACTTCGGCGACATCTTTCTGGTCTTTGATTTCGGCAGGGGCGGTGACTTCTTTCTGGCCGGCAACATCTGTTTCATTCTTTACGAACAGATCGTGATGGTCGACCATGGTTTTACCATCCGCCATTTCTGGTGGTCATTCTTACTGGCGGGGCTGGTTCTGGGTGCCTTCATCCATGCCTGTTCCAAATGGCCAAACAAGATCGTCATGGGCAAGATGCGCTGGCCGATGACCTGGTATCTTTCGACGATCCTGACCCATGGCATGACCGGCCTGGCAATGGCCGTCTTATTGCCCGGGACAAATTTCATGGTGATGGGAATCGGTTCTGTCCTGTTCATGATTTCCGATATGGTTCTGACGGCCTACCGCTTCATCTTCAAAAACAACAAGTGGCTGATTCGGCTGAATTCCCTGACCTACTTTACGGGGCTCTTACTGATCGTCATCTCCACAGCCTTATAAATGTAACAGGATCGAAAAGATCCTGTTTTGTATAATGGTAGTAAGGGAAGAATTATGAAAAAGATAAGCGGGATAAAGATTTTTGTATTGGCACTGCTTATATTGTCTCTTTGTGCATGTCAAAAGAAGAAAGAGGAAAGTAATCCCTCCATTGCGGACTATCCGATCGAACATGAGATGGAGTATGGCGGTGTCTACATCAAGATCGCCATCGACGACTTCAACGCCCTGGGTTTTTCCTTTGGCGATTCGATCGATCTGACTTTTGATAACGGCAAGAAGCTGGAGGATATTCCTTATTATAACGGCTACTACGTCGATGCCGGAGAACCCTTACTGATCGGCTATCCGGGCTATGAATACATCAAGGCAACGATCAATTACGGTCAGGACTTATGGGATGAGTTTTCTTTGAAGGTCCCGGCAAACGTCGAAGGTCTATGGAAGAAAGCGGTCCTGGAAGAACACAATACCGCGACGATCACCCTGCATGAAAAAGGCAAGTACCTGCCAATACAGGAGGCTTCTGATATCCACTACTTTGATGAGCGGGAACGATACGATTCCGATGCGATGTTTGCCAACTTCCGAAGTATGAATCTGGGAAAACTGAAAAGGGACGTTATCTATCGTTCCGCATCCCCCTGCGACAATCAACACAATCGGGCGCCTTATGTCGATGCCCTGATCAGAAAAGCGGGCGTGAATACCATACTGGATCTGGCGGACAACGAGGTCAAGATCGAGAAGTACATCGCAAGGGATGATTTTGCCTCGCCGTATTTCCTTTCTTTATATGACAGTGATCAGGTGATTCCGATTGCCTTGAATATGAATTATCTCTCGGATGATTTCGGCATGAAGATCGTCCAGGGCTTCAATCTGATGGCTGAAAAGGAAGGACCTTATCTCATCCATTGCACGGAGGGAAAAGACAGGACCGGTTTTGTGGCGATGCTGATCGAGGCACTGGCGAAAGCTTCCTATGAAGAGATCGAAGCCGACTACATGAAGACCTATGCCAATTACTATCGGATCGATAAATCGAATGATAAGGAAAAATATCAGATCATCCTGGAACGAAATCTCGACGGCATGATCGCCTTCATGGTGAATGATGCCGGTATTGATTTTAAAAACTGCGATCTGTCAATTTATGCAGAGAACTACCTGCAAAGATGCGGGATGAGTGAAGAACAGATACAGAGACCGCATCATCTACGCTTTGACCGTGGTGTATGGTCCGATCGATATCATTGATCTGACGGATAAGATCCGTCAGTATTTCCCTAAGCAATGCGACTGTTTTACGAACACAGATCTTCTCGGCGTCATCGATCTGATGGCGGAAGAGGATGTGCTTTTCATCAATGATGAGGATCTGGTCTCCTTATTCAGCAATGAGGAACTGAAAGAGCTGCTTTCCATAAAAGAGATACGGAATATCTTTTATTCCGATGTGGAAAAGACCTTTGATGATCCAAACGAGATCCTGCAGTACAGCGATATGTTTGATTTGCCAAACAACGAGAAACAGAATCGTTTGAGAGAATACATTTACAGTCTGAATTTTAAAAAAGAGAAAGACAGAAAAGACGCCTATGCCGAAGCGATCGTCGTGATCTATAAAATGTTTGATCCAGAGGAATATATGGATCAGCTGCAGATGCGGGTCAAAGGAAACATCGACAGAGAGAAGCTGGATGATCTGATGACCGACTTTGGCAGCGAGATCCCGCGCGGTTTTCTCAAGGGCTATTCCATGGTCGAAATGGGCAAAATCATGAAGGAGTTTGGTCCGGGCGTACTTCTGAATGCCAACCGTCTCGAGCCGATCCGGGACTACAAAAAATATGGCGCCTATTCCTATCGGGAATGCATGGTCAAAGCCAGAAAGCTTAAGGAAACGGGCATCTTTGAAGACTTCTGTTCCGACAATATCATGGAGTTATATATCAACGGCAAAGAGATCTTTGTTCAGCTTTTAGGCTACTACAACGGTGATCGGAACATCATCGTTTACGGCGATCGGGAAAAGTTTGAATACAATTATCATTTTGTCATGGATGAAGGCCATACTTATCCGGACATCGTCGCCAGAATCAATTACAGTGAAGTGGTGCTGGATGATGCCGGAGGATTTTTAACCGATCAGCTTAAAGAAGAACTGGATGAAAGAAAAACGGATACGCTTCCTTTGATCTTTGATTTTGATCCGGTCCATGGTCCAAGCTACCCGAGCAAATCTTCGCTATCTCTGATTGGCGCAGTTCTGGATCAGCTTCTGGAAATCTATGACATTATGGGTGAAGAGATCGGCGAACGGTGCCAGGAAGGTGACAGCTACAAGATCATTCAGTTTTATCTGGGTGAGGACGGGCTGTCTCTTGGCGAGTACACGTATCTGGAATTAGGGGAAGTGAAAGTGCCGTTTGCGGTGGATGAAGTCGATGAGCCGTTACAGATCAAGGCCAAACGCAATACAGATCTCAGTATTGCCATATATGCTTTCCCGATCCAAAGCGAGAAGCGTCCATCCTATGTGACGATCCTGTTTGACACGCAGATCGGGATGATCCTCAACATGTTTGTCGATATGGAAGAGGATATGCACAACATCAAGGAGCGCATCATCTCTTTCCTGGAAGAGCGGGATCTTCGTCTGCACAGCCTGCGTTTCAATTCCGAGTTTACCGAAGAGGTCTTGGGGCAGCTCTATGACATCTACAATATTGAATACGATGAAGAGATCGGCGATGAAAATCTCGACGAGATCTTTCAGTATCTCCAGGAGGTGTTGAAGGATCCTGATTTTGAGGGCGGGGAGCTTCCGATCGATAAGCTGATCCACTAAGGGGGGTGTAGGATGATCGTTCACTGCATGGAAAAGAAGGCTTATGAAAAACAGAAAAATGAGAAGTTCATCTGTTACGAAGAATTAGGGAAAGACGGTTTTCTGCACAACAGCGAAGTGCGCCATCTCCATCTGGTTCTGCCCAGGTTTGAAAACAAAAAAGAAGACTATGTTTTGTTGTGTATCGATGAGTCAAAACTCATCCACGAACTGAAGTGTGAATATTCTCCATCTTTGCAAAGAGACTTCCCGCACATCTACGGTCCGATCAACACCGATGCCATCATCGAAGTCCTGGATTATCTGAAAGATGAAAACGGAAAGTATCGCAAAAATCCGGAATTTCTGACAGTTGCCGATGAGTGAAAAGAAGGACTGGACACTGGGCTTCCATAATATATAATAAGGACGAGAAAGAAGGAACACATCATGAAAAAAACCAAGATCGTATGTACGATAGGCCCTTCATCGAACAATGAAGAGATGTTAAGAAAAATGATCGCGGCGGGAATGAACGTTGCGCGATTCAATTTTTCTCACGGCAGTCATGAAACGCAGAAGGCCAATCTCGACCTGGTAAAAAAAGTCAGAGAAGAGATGGGCGCTGCCGTTGCCACAATGATGGATACCAAGGGACCGGAGATCCGTTTCCGCGACTTTGAAAACGGAAAGATCAGCCTGGAAAAAGGACAGGACTTCATCCTTTCCACGGATGATTTTGTCGGTGACAGCCACCGCGGATCGATCACCTATGCGGGTTTGCCGGGTGATGTCCATGTCGGCTCGATGATCTTAGTCAATGACGGACTCATACAGTTGCAGGTCACCGATATTGCGCAGAAGGAGATCACCACAAAGGTCATCGTGCCGGGCGACATCCTCAATCATAAAGGACTGAATGCGCCGGGTGCAGAATTAAAGATGCCGTTTATCTCCGAACAGGACCGCAAGGACATCCTGTTTGGCATTGAACAGGATTATGATTATATCGCCTTGTCTTTCGTACGCACGGCAAAGGACGTCGAAGCGGTAAGAGCGATTCTGGATTTCTCGGGTTCCAAGATGAAGATCATCGCCAAGATCGAATCGACCCAGGGCGTGGAAAATCTGGAAGAGATCCTGGCGGCAGCTGATGGACTGATGGTTGCCAGAGGCGATATGGGCGTTGAACTCCCACCGGAGCAGGTACCATACATCCAGAAGAAGATGATCGACATGGCCAACGCGGCCGGCAAGATCACCATCTGTGCGACCCAGATGCTGGAATCGATGACCCACAATCCGCGTCCGACCAGAGCGGAAGTCGGCGACGTCGCCAATGCCGTCTATGACGGTGCAACTGCCGTCATGTTGTCGGGCGAATCGGCAGCCGGTGATTATCCTTTGGAGTCGGTGGAAATGATGTCCAAGATCGCGGAAGAATCCGAAAAGCACTTGCACAACGTCTACCACGCGGTTGATGATTCGCAGCGTTCAATCGTCGGCAAGGCCGCCTGTGACCTGGCAGATACCTTAGGCGTTGAAAAGATCATCGTCTATACCGATACCGGCCGTTCTCCTGCCGTCGTCTCGCAGATCAAGCCGAAGACGCCGATCATCGTCATGACCAGAAACGAAAAGGTCTACTATCAGTCGGCACTGCTGTACGGTGTGGAACCGGTCAGGATCGCTGACATCATCGAAGATGAGAACCTGGAGGCCAAGACCAGGGAATACATGGAAAAGGTCAACCTTAAATCGGCCATCCTCTTGTTTGGCCATGCGATCGATTCGATCAAGGTCCTCAACCGATAAAAAACAAATAAAAGAAAGAAACAGGATCCTTCGATGGATCCTGTTGCATGAAAAGATAGTTGGAGAAGAAAAATGGTAAGTGAAAAAATGTATGATAAGCTGGCACTGCTGGCAATTAAGAAGGGTGTGAATCTGCAAAAAGGCCAGCCTCTGGTGATACGGGCCAATTTGCGTGATAAAGACTTCATCAAGAAGATCGTGAAAATCGCCTATGAAAACGGGGCAAAGTCCGTCAGCATCGACTGGCGCGACGAAGATCTCAGCCGCTGGAACTACGAATACAAGTCGATCGAGACCTTATCGGAAGTTCCCGACTGGATGCATGACAAGACAAAGTGGGAACAGGATTCCAAGGCCTGTTACCTGTCGGTGGCTTCCGATATGCCGGGTGCTTTGAAGGATGTCGACAGCGACAAGCTCAATGCCTACCAGCAGGCCTACTACGGCAAGATGGCCGATCTGATGGCCTACACCATGAACAACGAAGGACAGTGGTGCATCCTGGGTGTTCCGTCTGTGGAATGGGCAAGGGTGGTCTTCCCTGATTTGAGTGATGAGGAAGCCTTTGAGAAACTGGGTGATGCGATCTTTGCGGTGACCCGGGTAAGCGAAGACAACGATCCGATCGCCGAATGGGAAGCCCATGACAAAGAGCTGATGGAACATGCCAGAAAGCTCAACGAATACAATTTCAAGGAGCTTCATTTTACCAGTGCTTCCGGCACCGATCTTACCGTTGGATTAGTCAAGGATCACATCTGGGCAGGGGGCTGCGGCAAAACACCGGAGGGGATCTACTTTGATCCGAACATGCCGACGGAAGAGGTCTTCTGCATGCCTTTAAAGACCGGCACCAACGGCAAGGTCGTCGCTTCCAAGCCGTTAAGCTACAATGGCAAGGTCATTGAAGACTTCTGGTTCCGTTTTGAAAACGGCAAGGTCGTCGACTTTGATGCCAGGAAGGAAAAAGAAGCTTTAAAGCAGTTATTGGAATTTGATGAGGGTTCCGCCTATCTGGGTGAAGTTGCCCTGGTTCCATATGATTCACCGGTTTCCAGATCGGGCATTCTCTTCTTTGATACGCTCTACGATGAAAATGCCGCCTGCCATCTGGCTTTGGGCAGACCGTATCCGGAGAATATCAAGGGCGGCGAACAGATGTCCAAGGAAGAACTGCTGGCCCATGGGGCAAACGATTCCCTCCAGCATGAAGACTTCATGTTCGGTACGGCAGATATGGACATCGACGGCATTAAGGAAGACGGCAGCGTAATTCCGATCTTCCGCAAGGGCAATTTCGTCTTCTGATCATGAAGCGCTTTGCGCCTTTGATGGTCTTAATTGCGGCGACCCTTTGGGGAAGCAACGGCATCTTTGTCAAACTGCTGACGGATTCCGGTTTCTCCAGCATCGAACGGACCTCGATCCGTCTGGTCATCGCCGTGATAATGGAAGCCGTTCTGGTCTATCTTTCCGATAAGAGATGTTTTCAGATCGATACAAAGGGACTCTTCTACAGTTTTTCCATCGGTGCTTTCGGCATCTACCTGTTTCTGGTCCTTTATACGCTGTCCATCGCCCGGACCGGCATGGGCACCGCAGCGGTTTTGATCTATCTGATGCCGACACTGGTGACCTTATATGTCTGCATCTTTGAAAAGGCGAAGTTCACCTGGATCAAGGCAGTGGCCTTAGTATTGAATTTAAGCGGCTGCGCTCTGGTATCGGGGATCGCGACGGGTTCCTTGGCCGATCCCTTAGGCATCCTGTTTGGCATCATGGCTGGCTTCCTATACGCCTTCAACAACATCATGACAGCCAGAAAGCTTAAGAAATATCCCGCCTTGACCAAGATGTTTTATCCGGCATTGGCCGCTGCAATTCTGGCTTTG
>CADAHV010000080.1:0-6909 GCA_902787775.1 uncultured Erysipelotrichaceae bacterium
GTCTTGATCAGCTGACCTTCTTCATTGGCGAAGATGACATCGCAGGAAGTGGAATCCTCGTCGTAGTCTTCCGCGTCGAAATCTCTTGCCAGAGTGGTCGTTTCAATATAGGCGAGCTCACCGGGATCCTTATGCAAAGCAGCCGTTCCTCTCACATAGGAGAACAGCGATCCCAGCAGCAGCATCACCAGAGCGATCGTCTCTGCCGTTCGTATTTTTTGATTGGGTTCTAAATAGCTTTTCAGTTTTTCTTTCATATCATTCTCGTGTTCAACGTTTCTATTCTACCCTTAATCGCCCCCGAACGCCACCGCTTCAATACTCCTTTTTCATCTTTCCGGGCATATAAAAACCGGATCCTTTTTTGGACCCGGTGTCTTTTCTAGTTCTTATCCCAATTTTCTTCAATGTAGGCGATGATCTGATCCGGCAGGCTTTCATCTTCGCATGGGACATAGGCGAAGTCGGTTCTGATCAGCTCGACCAAACGTTCCTTGGTGTAATTGATTCTTTTGTAGGTGCGGATCTTCTCATCCAGTTCTTCCTGCCATTCCTTTGACAGACCGCCGTTGATCTTATCGAGCAAGGCATCATCCAGAATCTTCATATCGTTCCCTCCCTTTTCTTCACAATACCACAGAGGTATTTGGATTGCCAAAGACGAAGCCTATTGTTTACCATGAAGAAAAGGAAGGTGTCTCTATGATCAAAGTTTTTGGAAGCATGAAATGTCCTTATTGCGTCGTCTTGAAAGAAAACCTCGACCGCAACAATGTCCCTTATCAATTTGTTGATATCCTGGAAAGCTTAGGCAATCTGGGTGCCTTTCTGGCAATACGCGACAGCGAAAGCGTCTTCGATCACCTCAAGGAGATCAAAGACATCGGTGTCCCGGCCTTAGTTGATGAACAAGGCAAAGTCTGGGTCGACTGGGAACAATGGCTCACGGAAAACGGCTACGAGATCTTCGTACCGGAATCCACTTTAAGCCAGCCGCAGTCCTGTTCACTGGATCGCAAAGGCTGTTAAAACATGAAAAACCGCAGCAGCGGTTTTTTAATTATCAGTATTGAAAAAGCCACTTTCGCGGCTTTCCTTTTTAATTACAGAGTTTGCCAGATGGTCTTGATGTAGGCCATGAAGCCTTCCCAGTGCATCGGATACTGTCTCTTGAAGAATTCTTCGCACTCTTCATAGCTCATGCCGTTAGCCTTGAACATAGAGGCGAGAGCACCTAAAGTTTCCTTGTCCTGGTCATTCAGTTCATCACCGGCACCGGATATTTTAGATAATAATTCATCAGGGATTGCCATTTTTTCTTTCATAATTTGTTTCCTCCTGTAACTTTCAGATTCATCTATCTACAAGTTCATTATATCTGTTTTTATGATAAGCGTGTGAAAACTATCTTTTACGCCCGATCGATGTAATCGAGAAGCTGTTCGTGGAAGACCTTGCGGATTGCCGCGATCGGACTCTCCCTCTTAGGATGGATGGCGTTGGTCAATAAAACGATGCCACACTTTCTTTCAAAATCGATATAGATGGATGTTCCGGCAAAACCCGTATGATAGAGGCTGTGCTTGGAAACTCTTGTCCCGGCGCTGGTGCTCAAGTCACCGAAATACCAGCCACCCATCGTCCTGGACTCGTTGAGTCCTTCCGTATAGGATGTCTTGAAGAGTTCCATCGTCTCTTTCTTTAAGATCGTCTCGCCATGAAGCACGCCGTCACTTAACATCATCTGCACGAAGCGAGATAAGGCTTCGATATCGGCAAAGACACCGGCGTTTCCGGCAACCCCGCCCATGATATGGGCCTTGCCATCATGGACCTCGCCTTGAATGATACCTCTTGCCTCTGTGACTTCGGTCGGCGCACAGTCCTTTGTTCTTCCCTTTTCGTTTGGTTTGTACATGATGTGCTCGGAACCCAGATGGTCAAAAAGAACCTCCTTGGCATAGTCTTCCATATCGCCGCACAGTTTATCAATGATCCTTCCTAGAAGCAGGTAATTAAAACAGGAATACTCAACCTTTTCGCCTCTCTTGTAAGTCCTGGGCAAGCGAAGGATGAAATCATAGAGTTCCTTTGGTCCCTTACACTTCTTGTAGTCCTTGTCATCCGCCGGATAACCCGAGGTGTGAACCAGAAGGTCTTTTACGGTGATGTCTTCATGCGGGAAGTCCGTTAAAATGGAAGAGACCTTGGTATCAAAGGACAGTCTTCCCTCTTCGATCAGCTTGGCGATCATCGTTGAGGTAGAGACAACCTTGCTTAAACTGGCGATATCATAAAGAGTGTCCGTACTTGTCGCTTCTTCCTCAGGGACCAGTGCCTTATTTCCATAAGAGGAATAGGCAATCTCTTTGGGCGTAACAATGGAAAAGCAAGCACCGGGAATCTGTCGTTCATCCACGTATCTGCGTATCAGTTCGCTTTCTTTTAATACAACATTATTGACATTCATAGGCGGCTCCTTTTGTCTTCTGTCGTTTGGTATCTCTATTTTAACCTATCAACGAAGCCTGTATCTGTCTTCTATATTTTGTTTGTGGAATTTCGTTTCAGCATCAAAACAGTGAGTACCAGAAGCGCCGGGAAGATAAGCCCTGCCGCGATACCGACCTGAATGTTGCCGCCCAAAAGCTGCGAGATATTGCCGACAAGCGCCGGACCGGCCGCTGCACCTAAATCCCCAGCCAGGGCAAGAAAGGCAAACAGAGCGGTGCCGCCCTTTGGCAGCTTCGATGAGGAGATACTGATGGAACCCGGCCACATGATGCCCACCGAGAAACCACACAGCATACAACCTGCCAGGCCCATTGCAGGCAAGGAGGCAAAGGCTGCCAGAAGATAACTGCACAGGCATAAGATGCCGGAAAGGATCATGAAGCGGTTGAGATCTACCTTTTCTCCCAGGCGACTGTATAAGACCCGGCTGATCCCCATAAAGACGGCAAAGCCACAGGGTCCTAAAAGATCGCCGGCGGTTTTGGAAATGCTAAGTGAGGATTCGGCAAAGGCGGAAGCCCATTGTGCCATGGACGCCTCGGAAGCGCCGGAGCAAATCATTAGCAGAACGAAGAGCCAGAAGATCTTTGTCTGAAACAGCTGAGAGATGCTCATACTGGCGCCGTCTTTGACGATCGGCTCGATCGGACAGGTCCGGAAATTATTGACGTTATAAAGCGGAACCGACGCCCAAAGACAGGTCAGGATCCGCCAGTTCTGTGTCCCGAATAAAACGAAGAATAATGTTGAAAGCGCAATGGCGCCGACCGCTCCCCAGCAGTAAAACGAATGCAAGAGACTCATCGTACTCTCCTTATTATCAAAAGGACAGGCCTCAATGATCGGACTGCATAAAACCTCAATCAAGCCGCTGCCAACCGCATAGATGCTCACGCAGGCCAGGATGCCGATAAACGGTTTTGGACACAGGTCCGGCACAAAGCCCAACATGGCCAGACCGGCGCCGGAGGCGACCTGGGCGATGACGATGCTCTTTCTGTAGCCGATCTGATCGACAAACTGTGCGCAAAGCAAATCCACAAGCAGCTGCATGATGTAAAACACCAGTGGAATAAATGCCAGACCCGCATAAGAGATGCCATAGATTCTACGGAAAGTCAGGAATAATAAAGGGACAAAGTTCGCCATGATTGCCTGTGTGACAAAGCCCAGATAACAAGCAATCTTTGTCCTGCTGTAATTTTTCGTTTCGTTCATATCGTTTTTTTCAACTGCCTTGTATTATAAGTCACCCGGCAGCAATTCACAAACAAAACAGACCCGCTTGGAGTCTGCTTGTCTTTCTTGTGGTTTTAAATCTTAATAAAGTTTTGCGCCTGCCGGGATATGCGGATCGACCTGAAGCAGATGCAGCTTTTCAGCACCTTCTTCATGGTGAACGGCAGAAATCAACATACCGCAGGAATCAATGCCCATCATGGCTCTTGGCGGCAGGTTGACGATGGCGATGCAGGTCTTGCCGACGAGCTCTTCCGGCTCATAGTATTCATGAATACCGGACAGGATGGTTCTTGGTGTACCCGTTCCGTCATTGAGCGTGAACTTCAATAACTTTTTGGATTTTGGCACGGCTTCGCAAGCCAGGACCTTGACCGCACGGAAGTCGGACTTGGAGAAGTCGATGACTTCGTTGGTGTTTTCCACCTTGCGGACGGTATTCTTTTCGCCTTCTCTTGGCTTCATCGTCGGGAATAAGAGAACTTCTCTGATCGAGTCGGTTCCCGCCAGCAGCATCACGAATCGATCGATTCCGATACCGATGCCGCCGGTTGGAGGCATTCCGTATTCCAGTGCCTCGACATAGTCGATATCCATTTCGGTTGCTTCATCATCGCCCAGTTCCTTGGCCTTGAGCTGGTTCTCGAAACGCTCGTACTGATCGATCGGGTCGTTGAGCTCGGTGAAGGCGTTGGCGTATTCGGTGCCGTTGATGTACAGTTC
This sequence comes from uncultured Erysipelotrichaceae bacterium, assembly GCA_902787775.1. Taxonomy (GTDB): domain Bacteria; phylum Bacillota_I; class Bacilli_A; order Erysipelotrichales; family Erysipelotrichaceae; genus Colivicinus. The sequence goes on from CADAHV010000080.1 coordinate 4,477, forward strand.
AAAACGCAAAGTGAAACGCGGATCATTCGGATCCTTTTTAGCCAATGGTGAAATCTCCAGCGGATGGCCATAGACGAAGACCGGGCCAACCATATCTTCTTCGCAAAGTTCTTCGAAGAGCTTGTTGATGATGTGGCCGAGATCCATCTCGTGCTTTTCCAGTTCGACATGGAGTTCCTTGCAGACTGCTTCTGCTTCTTCCAGAGTAATATTGCGGAAATCCTTGCCGGTCTTTTCATTGACTGCGTCGGTCATATTGACACGCTTGAACGGTGCTTTTAAGGAAATGGTATGATCACCGGTCTGTAATTCGGTCGTGCCTAAAACCTTTGTGGAAACTTCTTCAAAGAGATTTTCACACAGCTTCATCATGCCTTCCAGATCGGAATAGGCAACGTAGGCTTCGACAGTGGTGAATTCCGGATTGTGCTTGAGGTCCATGCCTTCGTTACGGAAAAGTCTGCCGATCTCATAGACGCCCTCCATGCCGCCGACGATGAGTCTCTTCAAATAGAGCTCGGTCGCAATGCGCAGGTAGAATTCCTTATTCAGGGCGTTGTGATGGGTGGTGAACGGACGAGCGTTGGCACCGCCTAAGATCGGATTCAAAACCGGCGTCTCGACTTCCACCAGACCCTGGGAATCAAGGTTGTGTTGGATGGCACGGATGATCTGCGGTCTTAAGAAGGCGATCCTTCTGGACTCGTCGTTCATGATCAGATCGACGTAGCGTCTTCTGTATCTTTCTTCGACATCGGTCAGGCCATGGAACTTCTCCGGCAGAGGACGAAGGGCCTTGGACAGATGGGTGTATTCTTTCACATAAACGGAAAGTTCGCCTTTCGGGTTGTTGTCATTCGGATTGGTGCGGTAGACGATGCCCTTTAAACCGATGATGTCACCGATATCGGAAGCTTTGACCAGTTCATAGGCTTCTTCGCCGACATCCGCCTTGTTGATGACCAGCTGGATCTGTCCGTCCTTATCAAGTACGTGCATGAAGCACATCTTGCCCATTCTTCTCTTGGACATGATACGGCCGGCGATCTTGACTTCGACATTCTTGGCTTCCAGTTCTTCCTTGGAGGCTTCGCCGAATTCGTCGCGGATCGATTTGGAATTGGCTGTTCTTTCAAATGCCTGGCCAAACGGGTCGATGCCCTTGGCTCGCAGGTCTTCCATCTTCTGTCGTCTGACTTTTTCCTGATCGTTGAGTTCTCTTTCCATTTTGTCTTTCTCCTTAAAATAAATAAAACGTCCCTATCTCTAAGGACGTCAGTTAACGCGGTACCACCTTAGTTCATGCCCTATGGGCATGCCCTTCATTGTGCCTTAACGCGGCGAACGCTTCGCTCCGGGTTTTTATTCAAACAGGAGTATCTGCCCCGCTTCCACCCGCCGGAGCTCTCTGAAAGACCTCTTCTGTTTTACTCGTCCCTTCTTCGCGACAAAGATATTTTATACTAAAAAGCCTTTAAACAAAAGACTTTTTTATCGTTTGCGTTTAGTAGCCTTCGATCGTGCTGATTAAACCGCCCATCATGCCATCCAGGAAGGTGCGGTCCGAGGAAACATCGTCCACATTCCAGCCGTTTTCCCCTTTTGCCAGTTCGAAGCTATAGTGGAAATCCAGGTCGGCACCCCGCTCCTCGATCTTCTCCAGTTCTTCCAGCCAGAAGGTGTAGACCCGCTCGTTGATCTCCTCTTCGTTTTTATTCTCGGCGTCATTTGAAACCTCGGCCACCAGACGATTGATCATCTCGTTGTAGGAAGTGGCCATGTCGTAGACCTTAAAGTGGCCGTCCACCGTCGCCTTGTCATCCTTCACCTGTTCGTTGTCCAGGGTGTAGGTGACCTTGCCCATGAGATCGGCGATCTTCTGATAGAGCTTGCCTTCGGTCTCAGTCTTGGCCTGGCCAAGACTGTCACCAACCTGGCTTGTGATGATCTGTTTGAGATAGGCATCTAGAACCTCGGTTGGCGATGCTTCTTTTTCTTTCGGTGCGCAGGCACACAAGATCGTCAATGTGAACAAAACGATCGCGATTTTCTTTAAAACTTTCATTTCTCTTTCCTCTTTCAGATCAGGCCGAAATGTGCAAAGGCCTTGTAGAAGCCATCCTTATCCACATCATCGCTGACATAGTCGGCCATGGCCTTGATCTCTTCACCACCGGACTTGAATGTGATGCCTGTTTCGCAAAGTTCCAGCATCGGGATATCGGTCCTCGAATCGCCGATCGCGTAAGTGCCTGTCAGATCTTTGCCTAAGTGTTTCAGAAGGATCCTGATGGCAGAAGCCTTATCGACATCCTTGATGCCGACATCGCCAAACAGGGCTTCTTCGCCCTTGCCGCCCCAGGTACCCACAGTCAGATCGGTAAAGATTTCTTTGGCTTCCTGGTAATCTTCATACGTATTCAAGGCAAAGGA
>CADAHV010000081.1:0-8199 GCA_902787775.1 uncultured Erysipelotrichaceae bacterium
GTTCGCGTGTGATTCTGGCAAGGGAAATGTCTTTGGAACGGATTCGTCACATGCGGTCCATGATCCCGGATGAAATGGAACTTGAAACATTTGTTCATGGAGCTGCCTGTGTCGCCTGGTCAGGTCGTTGCCTTCTGTCTGCTGAACTGACCGGTCGGAATGCAAACCAGGGCGCATGTGCCCAATCATGTCGTTGGAAGTATGCGGTCATGGAAGAAAAAAGACCCGGCGAATATATGCCGGTTTATGAAGATAACCATGGCACCTACATCTTTTCAGCCCATGATCTGAATCTGATGCCTTACCTGGATCAGTTGATGGAGGCGGGTATTTCCAGCCTGAAAATCGAAGGACGCATGAAAACCGAGTACTATACTGCAGTGGTGACAGCGGCATACCGAAGAGCACTTGATCTTATCCGGGAATCCCATGAAGCATATCATGCAGCAATTCCGGAGCTTATGTTGGAACTTGAAAATGCATCCCATCGGATCAGTGACAGCGGTTTCCTGTTTGGCAACCCGATACAGCCGGGTGGAGCGGAAGGATTCCACCAGAGCAGAGAATACAAGGCGTTGGCTCTTTCTGATGCAAGGGAAACAATTGCCAATACTATTAATGCTTTGCCGGAAGAAATATTCTGACCCTCTTCTTAAAAGATCCGATCCCTCTGGATCTTGCCGAAAAGATGCTGAAGACGATCGCCGCTTCCTATGTGCTGACGATCATCGTCGATATCTTCTCATCTGTCTTCAAGTCCTGCGGCATGGTCAAGTCACCGTTGGCGACAGCGGTTGTAACGGTATGCATCTCCAGGATCCTGTTCACGCTGTTTTATCCGATCAATGATCCGGTCACCGTTGTCTATGCCTTCCCGCTTTCCTGGATCTTAACATCCATTGCCTATCTGGGATTGTATTTCATACGCAAGGACGTCTTCGGAAACAAAGCATAAAATTGCTTGGGAAATATCATAAAGCCAAAAGAAAGCCACCGTGAGGTGGCAATCTTTTTTAGTTCTCTGTTGCAACACCGGAGATGCCGTCTCTGTTGGCGCAGGTCTTGCAGAGTCTGACACGGTTGTTGGCGATCGCTTCTTCGACCGTACCGTAGGTCAGGGTTTCGCTCTGGTTGAGATGTGAACAGTCATCATGGGTGTGATAGACTTTACCGAACGTTGTCCAGTAGACCGTCTCGGAACCGAGTACGTCAACAGCAGCTTCCTTCTGTTCCAGGGATACCGGATTCCAGTCGTAGGAAGCAACGCCGCCGATCAGCATGCAGATGACAGCAGCGACAGTAGCGATGGCCTTGGTCTTCTTATCCGCATCCTTATTGGTTAAAACCAGGATGATGAACGGGAAGAAACAAATGGCCATGGCGATGAGCCCCATGTTGTTCCACAGCCAGAATTTGACCTGATTGGCTTCGGAGACCGGATCGATGTGATTGGCCTTCTTCCATAACTGGTGAAGCGAAGATCAACCTTGCCTAAGAAGACTAAGAGAGCCAGGACTTCAAAGACCAGGGCGAGAACCCACAGGGCAACAGCACCGAAACGCAAAGGTCCCGGATTGCCTACAGGCTGTGCTTCTTTTACTTTTCTGGTGACTGTCTGTTCACCGGCGTCCTGTGCAGCTTTATTCTTCTTACTTTCTTCACTGGCAGCAACATACTTCTTTGTTTTCTTTTCAGCCATAGAATTTATCCTCCTAAATATATATAAATCTATTATATGATATTTTTCTACAGCAGGAAAAAGTCAGACATCCAAAAGAAAAGGCACGGGAGCTCCCGTGCCATAAACAATTATTCTTTGTAGAAGACCGGGGTGTGGGCCGGCGTATTCCACAGCCGTTCGATCTCATCATCCCACTTGGCCAGGTTCATCTGGAAGCCGCCTGCTTCCTGTACGGTCAGGATCTCACCGACCATATTGCCGACAACCTTGATGCCTCTTTCTTCCAGATAAGCAACAGTATCTTTATAGAGGATCAGCATCTCCATCATTGTTGTTGCGCCGCAGCCGTTGATCATCACGAAGGCTTTGTCTCCCGCCTTGAGATCAATCGCTTCTGCCAGTTTCGGAGCGATGGTTGCAACGGTGTCTTTTGCGGACATCATCTTGACTCTGACGCCGCCGCCTTCACCGTGCTGACCGGCACCGATTTCCATCTGATCGGTATCCTGCAGATCACCAAACAGCATGCCGTTCTGTGGATGGGTCGCATCGGTCACCTTGACTGTGATGGATGCCATATTTTCGGCGTAACGCTGACAGATGGCAGCTACTTCTTCCAGGCTCTTGCCTTCTCTTGCGGCAGCGCCGGCAATGTGGTACATCGCAACAGCACCGGCCAGGCCGCGCTTATTGTCTTCGCCGTTTGGATCGAATTTGATTTCTTCGTCTGTGATGACCTGTTTGACATTCATGCCTGCCTTCTGCGCCAGACGCATTGCCTGTTTGCCGGCAAGCTGGTCACCGGCGTAGTTCAAGGTCAAAAGCAGAACGCCATGGCCCTTATCCGCCCTTTTCATTGCTTCAAAGACCAGCTGTCCGCTTGGTGCGGCAAAGATGTCGCCGTCGACCTGGATATCCAGCATACCCTTGCCGACATAACCCTTCTGGGCCGGCTCATGACCGGAACCGCCGTAGGTGACGACTGTGACACGATCGGCATTTTCCAGGTCTTTGGAGATGATCATGTGACCATCGACGATGACGGTGTCTGAGAACGCCAGACCCAGTCCGACCAGTTCCTCATCCGTAACGGTCTGAGGATCGTTGATAAACTTCTTCATCATACTATTGAACCCCTCCTGTGTTTTTATAAAGCCATTCCCTCAAAGAACAAAGACATGGATAAGGCACCGGCATCACAAGTACCCAGTGTCTTTTCGCCATAGCTCTTTGCCCTGCCGAATTTGGCTGTAAATTCCTTGGTTTTTTCTGCACCCTGTTTTGCCGCGGCAGCCGCACTTACAAACAAGGCCTTTTCATCGCTTGCTTCCTCGATCGCATCCGAAGCCGGTTTCAAGGCATCCATGATCGTCTTGTCGCCGACAGCGGCACCGGACATGAAATCAAATTCTTCCATGCCGTTGGAAAACATCGCCTTGAGTTCTTCCAGACTTGCTTCCTCGCTGTCAGGAGCGACATCGGCCATGCCCTGCAGCCAGCTGTTCCAAAGCGGAACAGCACTTCCGCCGTTCAGTACGCCGACTTTGGAAGCAACATTTTCAAAAAGATCCTTGATGTTGTCGGGTGAAGAGTTAATGGCTTCAATCATCGTGTCGGCAATCTTTTTCATCGTCAGGCCGTGGTCGGCATCACCGAATTTTGAATCGATCGCCGTCAGTTCCTCTTCTGCTTCGATCACCTTATGACAGCCGCCAAGCAGTCTTTGTTTGAGTTCTTCTGCTTTCATGATCTTTCCTTTCCGAAAATAATTTAATGATATGATGGGTATCCCTGCTTTCATTATATCGCCTTTGAAAAAACAAGAGAAAAAGAAAAACCGCAGCTGCGGTTTGTAAAAGACATGTCTGCTTAAGGGGATACTTCCTTATCATAAGTGTAACAAAAAATCGTTTCATTTTGATTCAGATTTATTGAATCACGCTGAAATATTTGATAATCTGTTAAAAATGGGTTTTATTCCGGAGGGATGAAAACCGTTAAGAGGGTTACGAAAGATCTCCGGAAGGGATCTTTTTCTTTAAGATCAGCCTGTTGAATAAGGGGGTAAATCATATGTCTGTTAAGAACCAGAAAATTGGTTATTTGCCTGATGAAACACCTTCGATCGGGAAGCTGCTTCTTTATGCACTGCAGCAGGTCATCGTCATGTTTCCGGCTACTATCACAGTTGCACTGATCACAGGGTTTCAAGTCTCTACGACGATTTTCGCTTCCGGACTTGCGACTCTGTGTTTTATTTTTATAACCAAGAAAAGGATCCCGCTGTATTACGGATCTTCCTTCGCCTACCTGTCTGCCGTATCGGCAATGGCCATGGCTGAGGGAAGCGCAGAACAGATCGCCTCATGGCAGGCAAGCGGCATCCTTCCGCCTGAACTGATCTCTAAAGCACAGTTTGGTATCATCATGTCCGGCTTCGTTTCCATCGCTGCCGGTCTGGTAGTAAGAAAATTCGGTCCCGAAAAGATCGAGAAATTCTTACCGGCTTCGATTACCGGTTCAGTATCGATGGTCATCGGTCTGACGCTTGCCGGCAACGCCATCTCTGATTTTGTCGGTATCGGCAACAACATCAACGGACTCGATGTCGTACAGGGAAGCGGTGTCGCAACTGCCTGGATGGTCGTCGGTCTTGTGACTTTCTTATCTACCTGTATCTATTCCCGTTACTTAAAAGGACTTCTTTCCCAGCTGCCGTTATTACTGGGTGTCTTAACCGGCTGTCTCTGTGCGGCAATCATCTACCTGGTCGGCGGCATCAGCCTGTTCAGAGCAGTACCGGCGGAAGCGCTGGCTTCTTCTTCCTTCAAACTGGGAGATGGTTCCTTCTTCGCCTTGCCGGCCTTCACTTTCCCGAAATTCTCAATGGCGGCTTTGATCGGCATCATGCCGATCGCCATTGCGACGATTCCGGAATCCACAGCTCATATCTATCAGCTGGATATCTACATCAATGATGTTGCCAAGGAAAAAGGCAAAGGCAAATACGATATGGTTTCCTTGCTTGGCGACAACCTGATCGGTGATGGTCTGTGTGACATGGTCTCCGGTGTTGTCGGCGGTCCGGCCGGCACAAACTACGGTGAAAACATCTCGACAATGGCAATCACCCGCGTCTTCTCTGTACCGGTATTGATGGTTGCGTCTATCATCGCCATGGTCGTTGCCTGCTTCACGCCATTAATCAGAGTCATCTATGGTATCCCGCTTGCGGTCATCGGCGGTATTGAAGTCTATTGCTTCGGCGCCATCGCGGCACAGGGTATTGCGATCCTGATCGATAAGGGTGTTTCCATGTTTGATTCCAAGAACATTGCGGTCATCGCTTTGGTCTGCATCATCGGCCTAGGCGGTCAATACGCCTTTGGCGGAACGATTCCGTTCTTCAATATGAACATCCCGTGTGTTGCCGGTGCGGCAATCGCCGGAATCATTCTGAATCTGATTCTGACATTTGGTGATAAAGCGACAACAGAATAAGATATAATACTTAAAAAGATAAACAGCGATACTTCTACAAAATAGAAGTATCGTTCGTTTTAAAGGAGGAAAAATGGCAAAACTGTTACCCGATGTATCTCATACTTTCAACGAGTATCTGCTTATCCCGGGCCACACGACCAAGAAATGCATTCCTGACAACGTCTCGCTCTGTACTCCCCTTGTGAAGTACAAGAAAGGCGAAACACCATCGCTAACAATGAATATTCCGATGGTCTCAGCGATCATGCAGTCAGTATCCGGAAACCGCCTGGCAGTAGCGCTGGCGGCTGAAGGCGGTGTTGCCTTCATCTTCGGTGCCCAGCCGATCGCTTCGCAGGCTGAAATGGTCCGCAAGGCAAAATCCTACAAGGCCGGTTTCGTACCAAGTGACTCCAACATCAAACCGGACGCCACACTGGCAGATGTGCTGGAATTAAAAAACAAGACCCAGCATTCCACGATGGCTGTTACGGATGATGGTACCGGAAGCGGAAAGCTCTTAGGCATGATCACCTCAAGAGACTACCGCATCTCCAGAACGGCGATGGATGCCAAGGTGGAGACTTTCATGACGCCGTTGGAAAAACTGATTACAGCGAATGACAACATCTCTCTTTCGGAAGCCAACGACATCATCTGGGAACACAAACTGAATACCCTTCCGATCGTAGATAAGCAAGGCAACCTGAAGGCCTTCGTCTTCCGTAAGGACTATGAATTCCACAAAGATCATCCAAACGAATTGCTGGATGAAAACAAGCGCTACATTGTCGGTGCCGGTATCAATTCCCGTGATTATAAGGAAAGAGTTCCGGCCTTGGTTGAAGCCGGTGTCGATGTCTTATGTATCGACTCTTCGGAAGGTTTCTCTGACTGGCAAGCCGAAACACTGGAGTGGATCCACAAGAAATACAAAGGTAAAGTCAAATGCGGTGCCGGCAACGTTGTCGATGCCGAAGGCTTTAAATTCCTGGCGGATGCCGGTGCAGACTTCATCAAAGTCGGAATCGGCGGCGGCAGTATCTGCATTACCAGAGAAACAAAGGGCATCGGACGCGGCCAGGCTTCGGCCGTCATGGAAGTGGCAAAAGCCAGAGATGACTACTTCAAGAAAAACGGTGTCTACATTCCGGTCTGTTCCGACGGCGGTATCGTCTACGACCATCACATCACCCTGGCATTGGCCATGGGCGCTGACTTCGTCATGCTGGGAAGATACTTTGCCCGCTTCGACGAATCACCGACCAACCGGGTCATGATCAACGGCACCTACTATAAAGAATACTGGGGCGAAGGTTCTGCCCGTGCCCGCAACTGGCAAAGATATGATGTCGGCGGTGCATCCAAGCTTTCCTTTGAAGAAGGCGTTGACTCTTATGTCCCATACGCCGGCAGCTTGCAGGAAAACGTTCGTTTAACGACCTACAAGATCAAATCGACGATGTGCAACTGCGGCGCCATTACGATCCCGGAATTCCAGAAAAAAGCGAAACTTACACAGATCTCCTCTACTTCGATCGTTGAAGGCGGAGCTCATGATGTCTTATTAAAGAACAACAGCGGAGGAACGACAAATGGATAAAAGACCAGAATCTTTAAAACGAATCACAACAAAAAAGGCAGCAGAAAAATTCATCAACAGCCAGATCAAAGAAATCCAGGCACAGGTCGGTGACAAGAAGGTCCTGCTTGCCCTGTCAGGCGGTGTCGACTCATCGGTCGTAGCAGCTTTATTAATCAAGGCAATCGGCAGACAGCTGGTTTGTGTACATGTCAACCACGGCTTACTCAGAAAAGGTGAACCGGAACAGGTCATCGAAGTCTTCGAAAAAAATCTGGGCGCTGACCTTCGCTATGTCGATGCGTCCAACAAATTCCTGAAGGAATTAAAAGGCGTGGATGATCCGGAAACCAAGAGAAAGATCATCGGCAAGGTCTTCATTGATGTCTTTGCCAAGGAAGCCAAGAAAATCAAAGGCGTTGAATTTTTAGCACAGGGCACCATCTATCCGGATATCCTGGAATCAAAGGGTGTCAAAGCTCACCACAACGTCGGCGGTTTACCGAAGGAACTCAACTTTGAACTGGTTGAACCGGTCAAATACTTATATAAGGATGAAGTCAGAGTCGTCGGTGAAGCTTTAGGTCTTCCGAAAGACATGGTCTACCGTCAGCCGTTCCCGGGACCTGGCCTTGGTGTAAGGTGTGTCGGTGCGATCACGAAAGATCGACTCAACGCTTTGAGAGAAGCCGATGCCATTGTCAGAGAAGAGATCGGTAAGCTCAAAGAAAAACCATGGCAGTACTTCTGTGTCATTCCTGATCTTAAGTCAACCGGCATCAAGGACGGTAAGCGCTATATGGGCTGGGCCGCAATCATCCGTGCCATCAACACCAAGGACGCCGTCACTGCCAAATCCTATGAGATTCCATACAAGACCCTGTACAAGATCAGAGACAGGATCATCAAAGAAGTACCGGGCATCAACAGAGTGCTCTGGGACTACTCTGATAAACCGGTCAGCACCATCGAGTGGGAATAGTACAAAACTATCAAAAAAGCCTTTAAATAAAGGCTTTTTTAAATACCGTGCTCCCCTTATGCTCCCTTTTTGACAACTAATTGTTTGAATTGCGGCATTTTTCTAAAGCGTGCAGTTGTCAGAAAACGGATCTTTCATGAGTTTCTGGTAAATAGAGTATAACATGTCTTCGTCTGAAAAGTCAGATCTGAGGAATCTGGCTGACTCGATGTCGTGTCCCATGAAGTACTGACACTCTTCAATAGAAAGGTCATGGACATAAAGGCGGGTAGCTGCATTCCTTCTTAAGAAATACGTTGTGGGGTCTTCTTCGTAGAACTCGCCGTTCTCATTTAAAATCATCTCGGTCGAAGTGGCTGCGATTTCTGATTCCCTCATTTTCATAACATCCTTAAAAAAGCGACGGCCCTCAACAGAAAGATCGATTGTGCTGCAGCGGACATCAAATCTGTCGCCTCTACAGACGATCGG
>CADAHV010000082.1:0-6828 GCA_902787775.1 uncultured Erysipelotrichaceae bacterium
CAACGATTTCTATAAAAAGATCCTGGATAAAGACGAGTATGAGGCAAGAAAGCCTATCATCTACGGCTATCTGCTTTCGGTAAGTACCGATGCCTTCTCGATTCCGGTGATCGATGATACAAAAAAGCTTGGCGAAAAGGAGGGCTTCCGTTTCATACCGGACGAACGAATCGCTTCGGAATTGCAATACGGCCGGCTTTCGGAAAATGTGTTTGAGCGTATACTGAATACCGTTGCGCTTTCCTTGTCGCTGGAACTCAACGAGACCAAAATCCTGTACTTCATGTATAAAAAGGGGGAGAAGTGCACGATCGAGGAAATCTGCGAAATGTGCCGTATTTCGACGGCCGCAGCGACGATGGCCATTGCCAAACTGGTGACTTTGTCTTATGTGAAGGTCAAAGAAGTGAAGCTTTTTGAGGAAGGAAAGATCTCCTACGAGTACCACGCTCACCAGCTGGATAAACACTTTGACAAGGCGGAAGAGGATTATCGCTCCTTGTGCTATGAGGGCTTAAGCATTGATGATATCGCCGCTTATGCAAGGATCAGAAAACAGATCTTTGCGAATATGAAAAAGGCAATAGAGGAAAACTGATTCAGTTTAAAGGGGGTAACATATGTTTTTAAACAATGAACTGATCAAGAAAGAATATAAGAAGACAACGACAAAGATCGTCCTTGGCATCGTCTTATTGACGGCTGCACTGCTCTTGCTGCTGATGGGAACTTTGAAGGTCAGCAATGCCAGAAGGAATATGCTCCATCTCAACGATGTGATCGTCACCGAGGCAGACAACAAGGAAAACCAGATCGCTTATCTGGATATGGTCGGTTTCTTCCAGTTTGCAACCTATGGAGATGATCATGGCTACTACATCGCCTATGACGATGATTTCTTCTATCTGATCGGGTTCCCGGATAAGGATTTTGATTATTTTGCCCAGAAGTTTGATACGCAGGAATCTGTAAGAGTTTATGGGTACACCAAGAAGATCCCGGAAGAGGCAAAACCGTATGCGATTGATACGCTGAATGAGGAACTTGAACAGAAGGATTATGTCAGCTACAGTACGTTCGATGATATCTTCGGCGATGTCATGCTGGAGGTAAAGAGAGACAACAGTGTCCTTGGCTTAGGTGCTTTCCTGGAACTGTCACTGGTTGAACTTCTTTTTGCCGTCTTTGCAGCGATCGGCGGCACCACTCTGCTGGCGGTCGGACTTGCCGATCGCAAGAGCTTCAATCTCTCGGAGATCGACAACGAACTGCTGGGAACTGAGATCGAGTCACCGGATACAATGATCGATGAGAAGCTCAAACTGATGCTGACGGACAGACATCTGATCAGCTACAATGGCAAGATCGATGTCATTCCGTATGAAGATATCTGTTGGGCTTATACGACAAAGCACAGCACAAACGGCATTGCCGATTATGATTTCCTCAATATCTGCCAGAATAACGGCAAGCGGCTGATCTGCGGCAATGGCCGGACTTTGGGCAAGAAGCACAGAGAGGCGACGACGCAATCGCATCAGCAGATTCTGACGCTGATCAGCGAGAAGAATCCGGAGGCGATGATCGGCTACGATAAAGAAAAGGTTGATGCTTATTCAAGACTGCTCAAGCAGATCAAAGGAAAATAGGAAGACGGAAATCCGTCTTCTTTTCATGTCCTGCAAAGGTTTATAATGTACATATGAAAATAAAAAGCCGTGCACTGATGATCCTGATTCTCTCGGCAATGTTATTGCTGACGCTTGTCGGATCTCTCAGTTTGAATAAAGAAGATAAACCAGCAGATCAGGAAGAGGAAGAAGAACAGACAGTTGAACCTGTGGAGAGTGATGTGATTCCTTCCACTTTCAAGGGAACGATCAGCGATGAGTTTTCAGTACCTGCAGAGGCCATGAAAGTCATCACCGATTATATGGATGCCTATTATCGTTCCTTGTATACATTGGAGGTCAGCGATGTTTCTTCGCTTTTTGATAACGAAAAGATGGCGGCGGTCTCTGATCGGGCCTTCTCTCTTCTGGTAGAGACTCATAAAAACTATGACTTTGACTTCCGTATGAACAAAGCCCATTATGATCTGAAGGTGACGGCTTATGAAGACAACGGCAATACCTGCAAGATCGATCTTCTGGAAGATGACACCATGTGCTTTGTCTTCTTGAACGGCATTGAATCCAAGACCTTCGATGTGGAAAATTATTTTACCTTGTCCAAGAAAGACGGCGTGTACAAGATCTCCGATCTGGAAAAAGTGCAGGGCTATTATCTGACTTTCTATGATGAGGCGGAGTCGATCGAAAAGATCGATGAGGTATACGATTATTTCAGCAGGCAGCTGAGCGATATGCATGACTACAACAATGAAGTTCTGAAAGTAAAGGCACAGAATCAGCCTTACAGTCCGGCAAAGACCTTTGCAAAGGCTTATGATCGGCAAAAGGCAGTCGCTTATGCCGATCAGTATTATCACCAGCGAAATCCAATCTGGTACAACTTTACCGATGAAGGCGGCAATTGCCAGAACTATGCATCGCAATGCATGCTGGAAGGCGGGATCAGTCTGGATTATGACGGCGAGGAACAGTGGAAGTGCTACGTGGAAGATCCGGATTATGAACCGGAGATCAACGAAGAAGAAAAGCCTGCCGGACGTACCCGTTCCTGGGTCAATGTCGGTTACTTCTACAATTATGCCAAGTGGAATGAAGGAAAGGGCATGGTTGCCGATGTCAACGTCAATCTGTATTATGCCCAACCGGGCGACATCATTCTGGTAGGAAACAACGGTCTGGCCCATACGGTCATCGTTTCCAAGGTGGTGGACGGCCACATCTTGGTCAATTCCAACAGTATCGATATGAAGGATTATCCGATCGAAGCATATACGTATACAACGATCATGCTGATCAAGATTCTGGGATGCAATTAAGGCGAGTGATCGCCTTTTTTGATGGAGTGATAATGCAATGCTAATGTTTAGCACTCTTATTGACTGAGTGCTATAAATGATTATAATAATGTATGGTAGGAGGAAATTAGAAAATGATAAAACCTTTATATAACAATGTTTTATTGAAAAAAGTTGAAGCTTCCAACGAAACTTCCAGTGGTATCATCATCTCTCAGAAAGAGAAGAATGAAGAATATGCTGTCGTTGCAGCTGTCAGCGGATGCAAGGAGATTAAAATAGACGATAAGGTCTATGAGATGCCTTTGAAGAAAGGTGATAAAGTCATGTATAAAAAGTATTCCGGCACCGAAGTCAAAGACGGTGACCAGGAATACATTCTCATTAAAGCCGAAGATATTCTGGCTATAGTTGATTAGGAGGCTCGTTATGGCAAAAATCGTTAAATATTCCAAGGATGCAAGAGAATCCGTATTAAAGGGTGTTGATACCCTTGCTGATGCGGTCAAGATTACATTAGGTCCTAAAGGAAGAAACGTTATCCTGGATAAGGGATACGGTTCTCCGCTCATCGTCAACGATGGTGTGACGATCGCTAAGGAGATCGAACTGGAAGATACATTTGAAAACATGGGTGCGAAGATGATCTATGAAGTCGCCAACCATACAAATGATTCTGCCGGTGATGGTACGACGACTGCGACATTGCTTGCACAGTCAATGATCCATTACGGTCTCGATGCTGTTGAAAAGGGCGCAAACCCGGTCTTGCTTAGAGAAGGTATTGACAAGGCTGCCAAGAAAGTTTCCGAGAAGCTCTTGAGTTCTGCCAGAAAGATCGATTCTTCTTCTGAGATCGCCAATGTTGCGGCTATCTCCTCCGGTTCAGAAGAAATCGGCAAGATCGTTTCCGAAGCAATGGAAAAGGTCGGCAAGAACGGTGTCATCAACGTTGATGAATCCAAAGGTTTCGATACTTCTCTGGAAGTTACCGAAGGTTTAAGATATGACAAGGGTTATGTCTCACCATATATGGTCACTGACAGAGAAAAGATGCAGGTCGTCATGGAAAATCCGGCGATCTTAGTCACAGATCAGAAGATCACAACGATCCAGGAAGTACTGCCTGTTCTTGAACAGATCGTTCAGGCCAACAAGCCGTTATTGATCATTGCCGATGATCTGGAAAACGAAGTTGTTTCCACATTGATCGTCAATAAATTAAGAGGTACCTTCAATGTTGTTGCTACCAAGGCTCCGGGCTTCGGTGACAATCAGAAGGCCAACCTGCAGGATATCGCCATCCTTACCGGTGCGACATTCGTATCAAAAGATCTGGGCATGCAGCTCAAGGATCTCAATATGAAGGACCTGGGTTCTGCCAAGAAGGTTGTTGTTGAAAAGGAACATACAACGATCATCGACGGCACAGGTTCCAAGAAGGCATTCAAGGAAAGAGTTGCCGAAATCCAGAACCTGATCGAAAGAAGCACTTCCGATTATGACAAGAAGAATCTGAAGGAACGTCTGGCTAAACTGACTAACGGTGTTGCTGTTATCAAGGTCGGCGCTACAACAGAAAGCGAATTAAAGGAAAGAAAGCTCCGTATCGAAGATGCTCTCAACGCAACCAGAGCGGCAATCGAAGAAGGTATCGTTACCGGTGGCGGCTGTGCCCTTATGGGAATCTACAAAGATCTCAAGGATAAGGTCAAAGCAGAAGACGGCGATGTACAGAAGGGTATCAACATCGTCTTCAAAGCACTGTCTCAGCCTCTTTACCAGATCGCCGAGAATGCCGGCCACAGCGGCAAGGATGTTGTCGACAAACAGCTCACCCAGAAGAACAACGTTGGCTTTGATGCCAAGACCGGTGAGTGGGTCGATATGTTCAAGTCCGGTATCGTTGACCCATGTAAGGTTACCAGATCGGCATTACTGAATGCAGCTTCCATCGCCGGTTTACTGATCACGACAGAAGCAGCAGTCGGTACGATCAAGGAACCGGAACCGGCAATGCCTGCCGGCGGCATGGGCGGCATGTACTAAACCCTAAATAATAAAAAGACTCCCGTCTGAAACCGCAAAGAGTCACAGCGGTTAAGGATGGGAGTTTTTATGTTATACTTTAAAAAATTAAAGGGGGATCATTCTATGGCCGGAAGGGGTTTGGGACCGAGAGGTTTTCTGACAGAAGAAGAAAAACAGAATGCGCCGAAGATCAGCAAAGAACTGCTTATTCGGATATTGAAGTATCTGAAACCTTACTGGCTTCAGCTGATCATCGTTTTTGCGATCATCATCTTATCTTCTGTTCTGGGCCTTTTGCCGTCTTTGATCACGGCACGCATCATTGATGAGGCCATTTTGGGAAAAGACTTCGCATTGCTGATCCGGCTTGTCATTCTGGCCATCATCACCCTGGCCGTTTCCAATATCGTCGGCGTTCTGGAGTCCTATATCAACAGCTGGGTCTCCCAGAGAATCGTTTACGACATGAAGAACGAGATGTTCCAGCATCTGCAGAAGATGCCGCATTCTTTCTTTACTTCAGAGAAGCAGGGCGACATCATCACCCGTATGAATTCGGATATCTCCGGTGTGGCAACGGTCATCAGTTCCATACTGACCAATATCATTTCCAATGTGTGTACGGTCATCACGACGATCGTCGCCTTGTTCAATATCGATGCCAAGCTTTCTTTGATCGGCATCCTGGTCATTCCTTTACTGGTGCTGCCGACCAAATCAGCCGGCAAGAACCGCTGGCAGCTTTTATCCAAATCGAGAGAGAAGATGGATGAGCTCAACGATGTCATCAACGAATCCCTTTCTGTTTCCGGCTCCCTGTTGATAAAACTGTTTACCCAGGAAGAGACCATCAACAAAAAGTTTGATGCCATCAACAAGGAAGTGGTCGCTCTTTCCGTCAAGGAATCCAGAGCCGGCAGCTGGTTTCGGGTCGTCATGGGCATCTTTACCAATCTGGGACCTCTGCTGATCTATCTGGCCGGTGGCTATCTGATCATTAAAATGAATGATACGGCGATCACCGTCGGTACGATCACTGCGACCGTCAACATGATCAACCGCCTGTATCGTCCGGTTGAATCATTGCTCAATGTCTCGGTCGATCTGACCAGGTCGATGGCTTTGTTTACCCGCATCTTCTCCTATCTGGATATGGATCCGCAGGTCAAGAATAAGAAGATCGTTCTCAAGCCTTCCTTTGACAAGAAGACAGAGATCGAATATGAGAATGTTGAATTCTATTATTCACCGGAAGTTCCTTTGATCAAGAACCTGTCCTTCTTTGTGCCGTCCGGCAAGATGTATGCGATCGTCGGTCCTTCCGGATCGGGCAAGTCAACGGTCGTAAACCTGCTTCCTCGTCTCTACGATGTCAAAGACGGTGCCGTTAAGATCAACGGCTTTGATGTAAGGGATATCGAATTGGGATATCTGCGCTCCAATATCGGCATGGTGACACAGGAAGCCTATATGTTCAACGGAACGATCAAAGAGAATCTATTGTTCGCCAAAGCTGATGCAACGATGGAAGAGATCGAGAATGCCTGCAAGATCGCCAATATCCATGACTTCATCACCAAGCAGCCGCAGGGCTACGATACGCCTGTAGGCAACCGCGGCCTAAAACTTTCCGGCGGCGAAAAGCAGCGTCTGTCGATTGCCAGAGTCATCCTGAAGGATCCGCGTATCCTGATCCTGGATGAGGCGACATCAGCACTGGATTCCATTTCGGAAAGCTCGATACAGAATGCCCTCGATGTCCTGATGAAGGGAAGGACATCGATCGTCATTGCCCATCGTCTTTCGACGATATTGCAGGCCGATAAGATCCTGGTCATCTCCGGCGGCAAGATCGTGGAACAGGGCGA
>CADAHV010000083.1:0-10266 GCA_902787775.1 uncultured Erysipelotrichaceae bacterium
CATGTCTGAATAAAGAAAGACCGCAGTTTCACCGTTTATGGTGATGACTGCGGTCAAAACTCTTGATTCTGTGTCACATTAAGTTAGTGACATTAAGGCTGGCCTTCTTTTTTTAAACTCTTGCTTTTTCAGCTGCCTCTTCCAGCAGCTGTTTTTCTTTTTCACTCATCGTCCAATCCAAAGCATCGCAGTTCATCTTCGCGTGCTTGCGCTTGGAAACACCGACCAAAGCCGTTGAGATGAACGGATGATCCGCGGTGTAGTTGATCGCCACTCCGCCGACCGGCACATGATGGGCAAGAGCGATCTCATCCATCACCTTGACGACTTCCATTGCCTTTTCAAAACGTCCCGGTTTAAAGAAGGGATAGAAATTCAAGCGCATGTCATCGGCTGCAAAATCAGGGATCTGCCGGTAAGCACCCGTCAGGATGCCGCCTCCCAAAGCGCCATAGGCCATGGTCGCCACACCCAGATCATGATACTTTTCCAGATTTCGGGACCACTTGTCTTCCAGAAGAGAGAACTGGTACTGGGCAAAGTCCAGGACATCATACTGATAGAATTCATCGATCTGATCGTTCTCGAAATTGCAGATACCGGAGAAACGGATCTTGCCCTGCTGCTTCAGGGTTTTTAGTGCATCCGCCGTCTCTTCAAACGGCGTATTGACATCCGGCCAGTGGATCAGCAGTACATCCAGATGGTCGGTCTTGAGACGTTCCAGAGACTCATCGACCTGTTTTAAAATCATCGGTTTGGACGAATCGCGTACCGGACCGTCCTTGCCAAAACCGGTCGCCTTTTTGCGGGTAATGCCGCACTTGGAGATCAGGTAGACCTTGTCCCGAATCCCTTCCAGGGCCTTGCCGACAATCTCTTCGGAATGGCCCAAGCCATAGACCGGCGCCGTATCAACGACATTGACGCCGCGCTCGACCATATAACGGATCGTCTCGATCGATTCGTTATCGTCGATCTCACCCCAGCCGGCAGCGCCGATGCCCCAGGTTCCCAAAGCGATCGAAGAGATCTCAATTCCCAGTTTTTCTATTTTGTGGTAGTTCATTTTGTGTTTTCCTTTTTGTATTTCAAGTTGTTGGACTTCATCCTGTATTCCTGAAGCATCGCCGGCAGAATCTGCCAATGTAAACAAGAAATCACACCCGGAAGCACCAGGATCAAAGGACGGAGCAGAAAAATGACAGCCACAATGGTCGCAACCGTCAAAGCCAATAAGGACAGCGTGCGCCAGAAGCACAGAAACGCCATATTGAAGCCATTGCGGAAGGCCTCGATCAGAGTGGTTGCCATGCCTTTGGAAATAAGCACAAAGACGCACATCAGTTCAAAAGCGATCATCACCAGCAGCGAAAAGGAAGCTGCCTGGCCAACAAAATCCAAGGTCGAAGAACCCGTACGGTAATAGACCAGATCCCAGACCAAGACAGCGATGGCCAACAGATGCAAAAGCCAAACCTCACTGGAAAGAAGGAAGTGTTCCTTGAATGCCCGAAAGAAGGTCACCAGGACCTTATCGTCGTCATTTTCCAGCAGCTCATACATCGCCTTGTTTAAAGCGGTGCAGGACGCACCGATCGTGACGATCGGCAGCATGCATACTAAGGCAAAAAAACCAAGCAGGACGATATTGGAAAATCGTCCTGCCAATTGATTGATTCTGTTTTCGTTAGATCCGTTCATTATTCGACGATCTCAAGCGAACCAAGTGAGAGATTCTGTTCGCTTTCCTTGTCAAACAATACGTAACGGTCTCCTTCAAAGTTGAATTTCACAATCGAATCCATTGCGAAGTCGACACTGCCGAAAGCGACGGCTGAAAGCGTAACGCTGCCGACACCCAAAGAAAGGGTCGTCTCCATGCCGGATGGCAAAGAAGAGATGACTTTGGACTCAATGCCCTCATCACTGATCTTCACGAATTCCGGACGGATACCCAAGACATAATTGCCGTCCTTGAGTTCGATCTTCTCATTTGGCGTGAAATGAACCTTGAAATGGTCGTTGACCAGTAATAAGCCGTTGTCTTTTACCGTGCCCTTGACATCGACGAAGTTCATCGACGGATTGCCCATAAAGTCAGCACAGAAGATATTGACCGGTTCGCCATAAAGTTCAAGCGGCGGACAGTACTGCTGTAAGATACCCAGCTTGATCAAAGCGACCTTGGTAGACAGGGTCATCGCTTCCGACTGGTCATGGGTGACATAGACGAAAGTCGAATCGGTCGTCTTGTGCAGTCTCTTAAGCTCGGCACGCATGTCGTTTCTGAGCTTGGCATCCAGGTTGGACAAAGGCTCATCCATCAGTAAGACTTTTGGATTCGGTGCCAGTGTTCTGGCGATGGCAACACGCTGCTGCTGACCGCCGGAAAGCTCAGCCGGATAACGGTTGATGTATTCTTCGATACGCATGGTCTTGCAGATCTCCTTGACGCGCGCATCGATCTTATCCTTTGGCCACTTCATGTTTTCAAGACCAAAAGCGATATTGCGGTAGACCGTCATGTGCGGCCACAGAGCGTAGTTCTGGAAAAGGAATCCGACATTTCTCTTGTCCGGAGAAAGGTTGATGCCCTTTTCATCGGAGAAGACGCACTGATCATCAAAATAGATCTCGCCTTCCGTCGGTGTTTCCAAACCCGCGATCATTCGTAAAGTCGTCGTCTTGCCGCATCCCGAAGGACCAAGCAAAGAAACGAATTCACCGTTTTTGATCTCCATATTCAAACGATCTACGGCAAGAGAACCCTTGCCAAACTGTTTCGTTACATTGACTAATCTGATTGTCGGCATATTTTAACCTCCTACACCTTTCTCAATTGAAGCACCTGTCAGCCTCTCTACCGCAAAGTTGATGAACAGAACAACGATGATGATCAACAGGTTTACGGCATTGGAGAACTGGGTATAACCCTTCTCGTCATAGAACAGCAGTAACGTCGTTAAGACACGGTTGTTTGCGGTAACCAGAATGACGAAGAGTGACAGTTCACGCATTGCCGAAATAAACGGCAGAAGATAACCGGAAACGATCGTCGTCTTTTCGATCGGGATGATGATCCTGGTCATACGCTTGAGCCAAGGAACACCCATGATGATACCGGCTTCTTCGATCTCCGGCGAAAGCTGCAGCATCGAGTTGACACCCGAACGGGAAGCCATCGGCAGATACTTGATCGTACCGATCAGAGCCAGAATGGCAAAGGAGCCATATAAGGACGGGATGATTCCGTGCTTTGTCGCAAACATCGACAGATAGATTGCCGAGAAAGCCATGGAAGGGATCAGGTACGGGATGAAGGTCAGATTCTCAACGACCTGCGATAAGAAACTGCCTCTTCTGCGTACGATACTGTAACCTGCCAGGAAACCCAATGTTCCGGCACCCAGAGCACAGGTGAAGGCCAGTCTCAAAGAGTTCCACAGAGTACGGTAGACTTCCGCATTGCGCAAGATACCCGATTCCGATTGCCAAGTGTCATGTCCCTGTGCCTGGCCAATCCAGAAGGACAAGGTCAGGTTATTGAAGTCATAGACACCGGTGTAATTCAGCAAAGATTCCAATGCAAAGGTAACCAGTGGAATGACCGACATCATCATGACGACACAGAAGGCCAGAATGGAGATCGGTGTTCTCCAGGCACCCAGATGGAAGATGGAGATGTTGGCGCTCTTGCCGGTAACGGTCGCATAGGACTTACGGTTGCCGATCAGCTTCTGGTTGACAAACATGATGATGACCGAGATCAAAATCATGATCATCGCCAGAATGTAGCCGACACCCGGATTGGTACCGTTGATCGAGGCATACAGTTCAGTCGTCAATACGTAATATCGTACCGGCAGACCCAGGAACTGCGGCGTCGCAAAGGAAGCCATTGCACCGGAGAAGACCAGGATGATCGTTGACAAGACCGCCGGCATGACGATAGGAATCGTGATCCTTAGGAACATGCGCAGACGGCTGGTCTTTAAGATGATCGCCGCTTCTTCCAGGTTGGCATCCATGTTGTGCAAGATACCGCCGATCAGAATGTAGGCAAATGGCGCATAATGCATACCGGTAACGATGATGATCGGGAATTCACCATAGGCAAACCAGGTTGGGACCTGAATGCCGGTCAGCGAATAGAAGATACCGTTTGAACCGGTGATTTCGATATTTTTGAAGAAGTTCTTCCAGGCCAGACCCAAGGTCCAGCTTGGCATGATATACGGGAAGATGAACAGCTTGGTGAGAAGCTTCTTCCAGCGCATGTCGCTTCTGGAGACCAGCCAGGCAAAGGAGCCGCCGATCAGGATCGAAACAACGCAAGCCCAGGTACTGGTAACGATCGAGTTGCGGATCGGGTCCCAAAGCAAGGACTTGGAGAACTCCGAAGCAAAAAGACGTTTCCAGTGATAGGTCGTAAACGTGCCGACCGCCTGATGGACTCTTGATTTCTCCGCCGAGTGTACGATGAAGGTATCACGGACGATCGAAACCAGCGGTATGACGACTAAGAAGGTCAATACCACCAGGAAGAGAACCAAAAGGACATTGTAAGGTTTTGAGAAGAAGGTTTTTATTCTGTTCCATCGTTTCTTCATATTCTCTCTCCTCTCTAATAAAAAAGGGGGCAGGCTTTTCAAAGCCTAAGCCCCTTTTAACAGATGATTTTGTAAGATTATTTAACCAGCTGGATGAAGTCTTCGACGTCAGCTCTGTATTCAGCTGCCTGTTCAGGATCTTCCTGGACAAGGATCTTCTTCCATTCGACAACGCTCATGTCACCATCAGCAGTCGGGTTAGCAGTGTTACCGGAGTAATCACCGTATCTGCCCTGCATACCTTTGTATACAGAACCGTCATTCAGTGTCATCTGACCATCACCGTACCAGCCTTCTTCAGAGTATAACCAGATCAAGAAAGCCTTAGCCAGTTCAGGGTTATCAGCATTGGCAACCTGTAAGCCATAGATTGGATAAATGAATCCGGCAAACGGAGCAACTTCATCCTTGGCATACAGAAGTTTGTAAGAACCATTGTCGAGCTGATCGCCGCGGGACTTCAGATACTTGTTTAAAGTCAGAAGACCAGCCTGCGGTTTTTCAGCAGCAGCGATATCCTTAGCGATGGTGGAGTCAGAAGAACCCAGCATCATTTCGTTGGCATAGAGCATCTTGATGAACTGATAGCCGGCATTCGGGCAGTCAGAATCAAGAACGAGATCCTGTCCATAGTATTCCTTGTAAGCAGCTTCCAGCTTAGCGCTGTTTTCTTCGCTGGTCAGGTTGACTAAGAAGTTCATGTTGACGCCTTCGGTTGTCGGGTCTTTCATCCAGAATGCACCCTTGTTTGCAGGATCTGTCGCAAACCAGATGTTCTTGATGTCGCCTTCGTTGAAGGTGTTGTCGCTGCCATTGTTGTACATGACGACCTTGTTGCAGTAATCCCAGACAAGTAACGGTTCGCAATCATCACCGACAAGATTCTTGATCTCATCGTTGTACCAGTTGTAGACATAGCCTTCATCAACTAAGTCAGTTAAGACACGTGCACCATCCTGAATGAAGATGATATCAGCGCCTAAGACGCCTTCCTTAACTTCCTGAGCGACCTGAGTAACCTGTTCGGTATCACCGACCTGGGTACCTTCGCATTCGACATCAGGGCAGTATTTGTTGTGGAAAGCTTCCAAAGCGGAAACAGTGACGGAGTGTGTAGAATAAATCGTCAGTTTGTTGCCGTTGGCAATACCTGCAGCCAGAAGTTCTTCGAAAGTTTCACCGGAAGTTTCTGCTGCCGGTTCTTCTGCAGGAGCCGGTTCAGCCGGAGTTTCACCGCCGCCTGAGCAAGCTGCCAATGATAAACACATCAGCACAGCAAGTAATAAAGCGAATAGTTTTTTCATTTTTTCTCCTTTTCGAAAGCAATGTAAACGCTTCCTAAACTAATTTTAACCCTTTTTTATCCTCTTTCAATAAAATACGCTCATCTTGTAACCAAAAATAAAAGGATACTGCCGTATTTGACAATATCCTGATCAGTTTTCGAATTGAAGCTGATAAAGTTTGTAATAATAACCGCGGTTCTTCAGCAGCTGCTGATGATCACCTTTTTCAACGATCCGCCCATTCTGTAAGACGATGATCTGGTCGGCATGCTGGATGGTGGAAAGCCTGTGGGCGACCACCAGCATCGTACCGATACTCTTCATCTTCTCCAGGGACTGCTGTATGAGAACTTCGGTCTCCGTATCAATGTTGGCCGTTGCCTCATCCAGTATCAGTATCTGCGGTTTATGGATGACCGTACGGGCAAAGGACAATAACTGCCGCTGGCCCTGCGAGAGGTTTTCACCCTTCTCGATGATCTCTTCTTCGTATTTATCCGGCAGACGTTCGATGAAGGTGTCGGCGCTGACATAGCGGCAGGCATCCTCGACCTCCTCTTGCGTGAAGCTGTCATCATGCAGGGTGATGTTGTCTTTGATCGTGCCGGAGAACAAGAAGACATCCTGCAGCATCTGACCGATCGCTCTTCTCAAGGAAGAGATCTCAATGTCGTTGATGTTGATGCCGTCGATCAGAATCTCACCCTTCTGGACTTCGTAGTTGCGAACGATCAGAGAAAGAATCGTCGTCTTTCCCGCACCGGTCGCACCGACAAAGGCGCAGGTCTGCTTCGGTTCGATCACAAAGGAAACATCCTTCAGAATCCAGTTGTCATCCTTATAGGCAAACCAGACATTCTTGAATTCGATCCTTCCTTCAGAACATCCGGTTTGACATCGAGAAGATTGAAGATCCTTTCCGATGCCGTCAAAGCCTTCTGCAGGGCATTGAGCTGATCGGCCAGATTCTGGATCGGATTGAAGAACTTGGACAGATACAGATAGAAAGCCACGATCTCACCGGCGGAAAGGCCAAGACGGATACCCTGGGCAAAGCACAGAGCGATCGAACAGGTGTAGATGAAGGAGATCAAAGGACGATAGACGCCGAAAGCTTTGATGACATTGAAGCGCTGTTTGCGCAAAGCTTCGTTTTTCTCTAAGAACTGTTCTTCCTTGGTCTTTTCCTGGTTGAAGACCTGGGTCAGCTTCATGCCGGCCAGGTTTTCATTGAGGAAGGTGTTGATATCCGAGATGCAGGCTCTCTCCTTGCGGAAGAAGCCTCTGACGATTTTGGAGAAGACATAGGAGATGGCAAAGACCACCGCAATGACTCCTAAAAGAGACGTCGCCAAGGACGGCGAGATCACAAACATGATCACATAGACGCCGACCAGAGTCGTGATATCCCTCAGAATTCTGACCAAGACGCCGGTAAACAGATCGGACATCGAAGCCGTATAGGAAGTGACACGGGTGACCAAGGAGCCGACCGGCATCTCATTGAACTGATTGAGCGACATGTTTTCGATGTGTTCAAAGATCTCTCTTCGCAAACGGTAGATGATCCTCTGACCGCTGTTCTGCAGAGTCCTGGCATTCAGATACAGGAAGGCCTGATTGATGCAGGTCAAGGCAAATGACAGCAAGACCAGATTCAGGATCAGTTTGATATTGATGTTGTCCTGAACCAGCTCATCGGTGATGCGGCTGGTGAATAAAGGCGAGATCGAATCCAGAACGACGTTGAGCCCAAGCAAAAGAAGCGAGAGGATAAAGCCGCCCTTTTCACTGCTGATATACTTAAGTGTTCTCTTAATGATCACACGTAAGGGTAACTTGACGTCACCTTTCAGTTTTTCCAGTTCGTCATTCATTTAGAGTTCACTCTCCAGTTTCTGCAGATAGACCATCTTCTGGTATGTCGGTGAAGTATTCAAAAGATTGGCCGGCGTATCAAACGCCTCTACGCAGCCATCGTTGAGAACCAGGATCTTGTCCATATGGGCAACCGTGGAAACACGGGAAGCGATGATGATCGTCGTCTTGCCCTTGCGCTTTTCATTGATATTGTTTAAGATCGTCTCTTCCGTCTTGACGTCGACCGCCGAAACGGAGTCGTCCATGATCATGATCGGCGCATTCTTCATATAAGCCCGGGCAATGGAAATACGCTGCTTCTGGCCGCCCGAAAGAGTCACACCTCTTTCGCCGGTCACTGTTTCATAGCCTTCCGAGAAGCCCAGGATATTGTCGTCCACATCGGCAAACTTTGCCGCATTGCGGATATCATTCATATCTGCCTTGTTGTTGGCAAAGGAAATATTGTTTTTAATGTTGTCGGAGAACAGGAAATTGTCCTGCGGCACATAGGCGATCGCATCGCGCAGACTGGTGATGTCGATATCCATCAGATCGATATCATCGATAAAGATCTTGCCCTTTTCAATGTTGTAAAGTCTTAACAAGGTATTGACCAGGGTCGTCTTGCCTGAACCGATCTTGCCCACCAGACCGACCATCTCGCCCGGCTGTATCTCAAAAGTGACATTCTTCAAGGAATGGGTATCACCATCCGGATAGGCAAAGGAGAAGTCTTTGAAAGTGATCTTTCCCTTGCAGTCCTTTAAGACAACGGCATTTTCCGCGTTATGAATTTCTTCTTCCTGATCTAAGAAGGCATAGATACGGCCACTGGAAGTCTTGAAACGGGAATGCATCTGCAGGATCTGTCCCATGGCGATCATCGGCCAGATCAGAGTATCGACATAACCGATAAAGGTCGTCAGCTTGCCGGCCGACAAAGTAATCACATGACCGAAGATGCTGACCGGAAGGCCCATGACCGTGCGGTAGACGAAATAAGCACCGCAACCCATCAGAACCGACATCGTGATGCCGATGATCACTTCGATGCAGATATCAAAAGCGATCGACATCTTGGCGAATTCCAGATTCTTATCGCTGTTTTCCTTGGCAACCTTGGAGCGGTCGAATTCGTCCACCGTCCCGTCTTTTACGCCCAGGCGGAGCGTAAAATCGCTGGCCGACGAAATGCCCGTCACCAGGCTTTCATCCGCGGTGGAGAGGACCATGCGCTCTCCGGCGCCCAGCTTGGCACCGTCGGCGGCCTTCCAGATGCTCTGGTCGTGGAAATACTCGTCCGTGATATAGAGCTCCAGTCCTTTGAGGGCGACCTCGGAGGAGGATGTGTTCAGAATCTCTACCCACGTCTCTGCATCCGCAGTCTGGTCATGGGCAGCTATTTCGTTGAGGACTAAACCATTATAAGGCGTCAAGTCCGTCTTTTCCGCAGGCGTCGCCGTGGGCGTGCAGGCCAGGAGCGTCAGGAACATGCATATGGGGGGGACAAATTTCCTCATTGGAGTACACCGGTTTCGAGACCGCCGCATTTCTTGATGGTTTGTTCGCAGAATTCGTAGCTGAGGGAGGGGTTGCGTTCCACCATGGTTCGGGTGAGACGGTCCACCACCTTGTTGTTGATGAGGTTGGCGCAGACCATACGGTTGCCCTCCACACGGCCCAGACGCACCATCAGGGTGGTGCTTATCATGTCGCAAAGCAGTTTCTGGGACGTCCCGGACTTCATTCGCGTGCTGCCGGTAATGAACTCGGGGCCCGTGATGATTTCGATGGGATAGTCCACATAGGCGGAGATGGGGCTTTCGGGATTGTTGCAGATACTCCCACAGGGAATTCCGTGCTCCTTGCAAGCTTTCATGGCAGCCAGCACATACGGCGTATTGCCGCTGGCCGATATGCCTACCACAATGTCGTTCGGGGTGATGTGATGCTTTTCGCTAAGTGTTCTCCAGCCTTCGTCCACGTCGTCCTCGGCCTCTTCCAGGTCCAGGACCAGGTTCTCGTTTCCTCCGGCGAGCACCGCCTGCCAGATTTCAGGGTCCACCCCATAGGTGTTGGGAACTTCCAGGACGTCCAGCACGCCCAGTTTTCCTCCGGTCCCGGCGCCCAGCCAGAAGAAGCGTCCGCCGGCGCGGAGGCGTTCTTCTATGGCTGTGACCAGTTTTTCAACGGCGGGAAGCGCGGCCTCGATGGCCAGGGGAACTTTTTTGTCCTCCTGGTTGATATCGTGCAGCAGCTCAGCCACAGACTTCTTCTCCAGATGATCGTAAAGGGAAGGTTGTTCTGTAAGTCTTAGTGTCATGGTTCAAATTTAGTTAAAATTTTTGTATGTTGTCTTTCCTATTTTCCTGTTTGAGCGGAAAGCGGCGGCAGCCACTTCCTGACTCCGGTTGATGACAAAGGGAAGTACGTATTCGGGAGAGTCGGCGGTGGGCTCACTCCCGTCCAGCGTATAGCGGATGACGGCATCCGGGGCATCTACG
>CADAHV010000084.1:0-6489 GCA_902787775.1 uncultured Erysipelotrichaceae bacterium
CAGGCGGCCGGGCAGCGTCCCTTGATAAGGGCTTGCCTCTTGTTTTATAATGAAAGTTACCAATGATGAAGAAGAGTTTTTATTGTGTCCTGGCAGTCTGCATAATGACGGTGATCTGTGGTTTCACCTTCTTTTCCGATGGTTTCAGCGACACTTATAAATTTGATCTGGATTCCCTTTATGATTATCAGAAGGAATTCAAGACGGAAGAACTCGATATCTGTTCGGCGAATACGGCAAAGACCTATATGGATTACCGTATGACGACTGTCGTTGATTCCAGACAATACCAGTTCATTCACAATTTCCTGACGGTCGACAAGAAGACCGGCTTCCTTTATGACGAAGACGGTTTTATTGCTGTTGCCTTAGGTTCCTATTACGGCGAGATCGGTGACCGCTATTACTTTACGCTGGAATCCGGTATTGTCCTTCCTCTGGTCAAAGCGGAAGAAAAGGCGGATGAGGATACCGATGCCATGGGCTGCTACCATACGCTGGATGGCAGTGTTGTGGAATTTGTCATCGACGATGAATATGCTGCCGCGTTCTTCGGCACCAACTCCAACGGATATGTCCTGGATGGCAACTACAACAACTATTCCCTGTTCAACGGCAGTTTCGTCAGAGTGGAAAAGGTATTGGATGAAAGAGCGGATCGGATTGTGAGCTATCAGATGGAGGCGGAACTTCCCGCCAGCATCGATATCTTCAATTACGCTTCCGGTTACTAAGACTCAGCAGAGTCTTTTCTTTTTGAGAAAGAGAAACAGATATGGTTGAAACAAAAGACTGCGGACTCAGGATCGGCGATAAGGTAAGAGTGATTGTTGATCGTCCGATCGGTACAGCCCACCCCAAACATCCCGACATCATCTATCCGATCAACTACGGTTATGTTGAAGGAATCATCGCGCCGGATGGGGAGGAACAGGACTGTTACATCCTCGGAGAGAAAGAAAAACTCTCTTTCTTTGATGGTGTGATCATCGCAATGATCCACCGCTATGATGACGTGGAAGAAAAATGGGTCGTTGCCAAAGAAGGATCGCATTTTAACAGGCAGGAGATCTGTGAAGCGACGCATTTTCAGGAACAGTTCTACCATATCGATATCCGGTGTGAATGATTATCAAAGCTACCGGGATATCCTTATAATATAAGTAGTATGTCAATGATCAGAAAAAGCAGAGTTGAGGACATGGACAGGATCGCCGAGATCTTTTCCTATGCCAGAAAACAGATGGCGGAAAACGGCAATCCGAGTCAATGGAAAGACAGCCGTCCTTCCATGGATCTGGTGAAAAAGGACATTGAAAACGGCAATTCCTATGTCATGGAAGAAGACGGCAGGATCATTGGCACTTTCGCTTTTATTGTCGGCATTGAACCGACTTATCTGGAAATCGAGGGACAATGGCTGGATGATGCACCCTATGGGACAATACACCGCATCGCTTCCGACGGATCAACAAAGGGAGTCTTTGAAACAGTACTTTCCTTTGCGGAAAGCTTTGGCGTGGATATCCGCATCGATACCCATAAGGACAATAAGACGATGCTTCACCTGATTGAAAAAAACGGGTTTGTGAAATGCGGAATCATCATTGTCGATGACGGCACACCGCGTCTGGCCTTCCAGAAAAAAGCTGTAAAAAAACAGAAAGTGCTGGCGATCGTCGGACCGACGGCTGTCGGCAAGACGAAATTCGGCATCGAATGTGCCAATGCCTTTGACGGCGAGATCATCTCCGGCGATTCGATTCAGATCTATAAGGGACTCGACATCGGTTCGGCCAAACCTTCAAAGGAAGAACTGGAAGCTGCTGTTCACCATCTGATCGACATCAAGGAAGCGGATGCCTCCTACAGCGTCAAGGAATTCCAGGAACGCTGCCGTGCCTGCATCGAAGAAATTGCAGGAAAAGGAAGGCTGCCGATCATCGTCGGCGGTACCGGCTTATACATTAAAGCGGCCTTGTATGATTATCACTTCTTTGAGGAAGAGGAAGAAGACAATCTATATGAAGATCTTTCCAACGAAGAGATCTATGCTCTGTTAAAACAGAAGGATCCCAAAGCTCTGGAGAAGATCCATATCAATAACCGCAAGCGTCTGGTCAGAGCCCTGAATATCTATGAGAAACATAAGAAGGGTATCTCGCAGATCAAGGATGAGCAGGAACATAAGCCGATCTATGACTGTCTGATCATCGGTTTAACGGTACCAAGGAAGATCTTGTTTGAAAGGATCGGCCTAAGAGTCGACCGGATGATGGAAGATGGTCTCTTAAAGGAGATCGAAGGCCTTCTGAAGAAGGGGATCGGTTTTGAAAAACAGTCAATGCAGGGCATCGGTTATAAGGAATTCAAAGAGTATTTCAATGGGGAAAAGAGTCTGGATGAATGTGTTGAAACGATCAAGATCAATTCCCGTCATTTTGCCAAACGGCAGTACACCTTCTTCAACAACCAGCTGGATGTGAAGTGGTTTGAAGATACGAAGGAGGCAATGGAAGAGGTAAGAAAGTGGTTGATTTAAGCAGAATGGAATATCTGGTGGGCAAGGAAGCGCTCGAACGGATGAAAGAAAAGAAAGTTCTGATCTGCGGCGTCGGCGGCGTCGGTTCTTTTGTGGCTGAAGCTTTGGCCAGGTCGGGTGTCGGCTATCTTACCCTGCTGGATTACGATAAGGTGGAAGCGTCCAATCTCAACCGTCAGCTGATGAGCGACAAGTTCAATATCGGCGAATCAAAAGTCTATGCCCTGAAGAAGCGGCTGGAAGCAGTCAGTGACTCTAAGATCGATACGATCGAGACCTTTATCAACGATTCGTTTGTACTGGATAAGGACTACGACTATGTCGTGGACTGCATCGATACGCTTACCGGCAAGTATACCCTGGTCAAACTGTGCCATCAGGCGGGCGTTCCTGTTTTGTCTTCCCTGGGTTCGGCAAGACGGCTGAAGCCGGAAAATATCAGGCTGACGACCTTGGATAAGACCAGGAACGATCCTTTGGCCAAGGCCTTTCGAAATCTCGTCAAGAAGGACGGCTATCGTAAGAAGATCGAAGTGGTCTTTGTCGATACGCCGGCGGTCAAGACCGGTGTTGTCAAAGAAGGAAATACCAATAAAGAAAAATACCCCCTGGGTTCTTCGATCTTTACGGTCGGTTCCGTGGGTTTGTATATCGCAGCCATTGTTTATGAAAGGCTGATGAAGGAGGAAGAATGAAGTTCAAGGATCTGAAATATGAAAGACTGGCCTATGAGGACCTTAAGGCAGAATTTGAAAAGCTTTTAGGCAGACTCAAGGCAGCGGAAAATGCGAAGCAGTTCATGGAAGTTTTTGATGAGATCAATACCTTCCGCGGACACATCTCATCCATGCAGACGCTGTGTTCGATCCGCCATACCATTGATACAGCCGATGAATTCTATGACAAAGAAAATGAATACTGGGACAATACGATGCCGCTCTTACAGGTCTATGAAGTCGATCTGGCTAAGACGATGCTGGAGAGCCCGTTTCGCAAGCAGACGGATATCCCGGAAGCCTATTATCTGACATTGGAAAATACCTTGAAGTCTTTCTCGGAAGAGATCATCGAGGATCTGCAGGAAGAAAACCGTCTGGCCACCGAATATGGCAAACTGAAATCTTCCGCGAAGATCTCTTTCCGTGGAGAAGTCTATAATCTGGCGTCGATCGCACCGTTCATGAACGACGCCGATCGAGAGATCAGAAAAGAAGCGACGGATGCCTATAACCGTTTCTTTGAAGAAAACGAAGAGAAGTTTGACGAGATCTATGACAAGCTCGTGAAGGTCAGAGACAGGATGGCGAAGAAGCTGGGCTACGAGAATTTCACGCCACTAGGCTATATCCGCATGAACCGTCTGGATTATGACCAGGCAATGGTCAAGAATTACCGCGATCAGGTCATCGAAGACATCGTTCCTTTGACGGTGGATTTAAGAGAAAGACAGGCCAGGCGCATCGGTGTCGATGCTCTGGAATACTATGATATCGGCTATAACTTCAAAACCGGCAATCCTAAACCACACGGGGATTTGAATGAGCTGACAGCAGCTGCCTTGAAGATGTATCAGGAGATGTCGAAAGAGACCGGTGAATTCTTTAAGATGATGGTCGATCAGGAACTCTTTGACCTGCCGACCCGTCCGAATAAGGAGATGGGCGGCTACTGTACGGGCATCTATGACTACAAGATTCCGTTCATCTTCGCCAATGCCAACGGCACATCGGGCGATGTCGATGTTCTGACCCATGAAGCGGGTCATGCCTTCCAGGCGTACTGCACCTTCAAGAATGTGACGATCCCGGATCTCTCCTTCCCGACCATGGAGTCGGCCGAGATCGATTCGATGTCGATGGAATTCTTTGCCCATCCATGGAGCCATCTCTTCTTTAAGGAAGAGGCAGAAAAGTATCACTACTTCCACATCAGTGATGCTCTGAAGTTTTTGCCGTATGGCTGTCTGGTAGACCATTTCCAGCATGAAGTCTACAATCATCCGGAGATGACACCGGCAGAAAGAAAAGCCTGCTTCCGGGAGCTTGAAAAGATCTATAAACCGGACATCGATTATGATGGAGCGCCGTTCTTGCAAAGAGGCGGCTTCTTCTACCGACAGGGGCACATCTTCCAGTCACCGTTCTACTATATCGACTACACGCTGGCTCAGGTCTGCGCCTTGCAGTTCTTTGTGCGAATGTTAAAGAAAGACGAAGATGCCTGGAAGGATTATGTCCACATCTGTTCCTTAGGCGGAACCAAGACCTTCACGGAAATCGTCAAAGACGCTCATCTCAAGGTGCCGTTTGAAGACGGCTGCCTCAAGGAAGTGGCGGCAACGATGAAAGATGAACTTGAAAAGTTCGATGATTTGAAATTCTAGGAGGACTCTACTGTGTTTCGTGAAATGTTAAGAAAGAAACAGGAACTTTCAAAGGAAGAATGCATCGAAATCCTGAAAAAGGAGAAGCGGGGTGTTCTTTCCGTTCTGGGCGATGAGGGTTATCCTTATGGGATGCCGATAAATCATTACTACGACGAAGAAAGCGGAAAGCTCTATTTCCATGGCGGCAAAAAAGGCCATAAGATCGATGCCATGAAACGTTTGAATAAGGCATCCTATTGTGTCTATGGCGACGGCTTTATTGAAGAGGGAAACTGGTATCTCTGTTTCAAATCGGTCATCGTCTTTGGAAAGATCGAATTTATTGAAGATCCAAAGGTCATTGAGGATCTGTGCCGTAAACTGTCGTATCGTTTTACGGATGACGCTTCCTATATCGAGGAAGAGATCCGAAAATCTTTGGCAGGTACGCTGATGTTTTCACTGTCGATCGAACATATCAGCGGTAAATATGTAACAGAAAAATAAGGGGAAAAAACATGAAATACGCATTCACAAACGGTATCATTCTCGACGGCACAAAGAATATGGAACCGCTTGAGGGAAAGACGATCTTAGTCAGTGATGATCACATCGTCGACATCATCGACGGAAATGTGGCCGATCCAAGCTATGAAAACGTCGATCTGAATGGTTCTTACATCATGCCGGGTCTGATCAATATGCATGTCCATCTGGCAGGGAATGGCAAACCGCAGAAAAAACAGCGGGACAATACAAAGCTGGTCCGGCTCATCTTTTCCAACCCGATCGGTCCGATCGTTGCCCACAGCATGGTCAAGAATTACGCCAGACTGGAACTGCTCAGCGGCGTGACGACCATACGTACGGTCGGCGGCCTAAGGGACATGGACACACGGGTCCGTGATGAGATCTTAGAAGGCAAGTATGCCGGTCCGCGCATCGTCGCTTCCAATGAAGGCATTTCCGTACCGGGTGGCCACATGGCCGGTTCGGTGGCGATCATTGCCAATACGATCGAGGAAGCCAAAGCTCATGTCGATAAGCTGAAGAGTCAGGGTGCCGATTGGGTCAAACTGATGATCACCGGTGGCGTTATGGATGCCAAGGAAAAAGGCACGCCGGGCGAGATGAAGATGGATCCCAAGATGGTGAAGGAAGTCTGCGATTATGCGCATTCCTTAGGCTATCGGGTCGCTGCCCACGTCGAATCACCGGAAGGGGTCAAGGTGGCTTTACAAAACGGTGTCGATTCGATCGAACACGGGGCAAAACCGGATGAAGAAACGATCCGTCTCTTCAAGGAAAGAAAGGCCTTTTTGACCACGACGATTTCCCCGGCTCTACCATATGCCTTATTTGATCGAAGCATCTCCAACGCTTCCGAAGTGGAACAGTACAACGGCAACGTCGTCTTTGAAGGTATCGTCGAATGTGCCAAGCAAGCTCTGAAGAATGACATCCCGGTGGGGTTGGGAAATGATGTGGGCTGTCCATGGATCTCCCAATACGATTTCTGGCGCGAGCTGGTTTACTTCCACAAGTATGCCGGTGTTTCAGAGAAATTTGCCCTTCATACAGC
>CADAHV010000085.1:0-8854 GCA_902787775.1 uncultured Erysipelotrichaceae bacterium
TAACAGATCCTCGAAGGGATCTGTCGATCAATGAATTGCGGCCCGAGAAAGCTTAGCTGAATCCCGTTGGATTTTCATTCAGCTTCACAAAAGCCATGAAAAAAGCTTATTGCGTTGAAACAATAAACTTTTTGTTTGGTCTAGGCAGTAAATTGAGAGAGCTTTTCCACTAAGAGTTTTTTGAAGCGTTCCGGCTCATCAACCAAGGGGTTATGACCGGATTTTTCAAACCAGATCAGCTCCTTGTATGGTGCCTTGATCTTCGCATACCAGTCTTCGACGAGCTGCGCCGGCGTGTTCATATCCAGTTTGCCGTCAAAGATTAAGAAAGGCACTTTGAAGTCCGTATATTGACTCAAATCTTCTGCACCGACTTCCGGCCACATAGCGACCAGAACCTTTTTATAGCCTACGGCAACGCCGATAAAGTCTATGAGGGAATACTCGCCGGAAAGGATCATCGGTTTGATGATGGCGTCCATGTAGCTTCTTTCTTTTTCGGATCTGGAATAGCCGCCGTATTTCATCATCAGATCACGCTGTGTCTTCATACCGGCATAGCCGCCTTTGTATTGGCCTTTGACCGGCGGGCCGACGCTCTCGAGTTTTTGAATTGCTTCTTCATCGCCGGCTTCCTTGGCAGCATCGTAGGTGTACTGGTAGCTGAGCAGTTCGTTCTTTTCGCCGTTGACAAACTGACCAAAGCCGACAAAGGCCGCAACGTGTTCCGGATGGGCGTGGATGAGTCTCGTGCCTAAGAGAGAACCCCAGCTGCCGCCGATCACAAAGATCTTTTCCTTACCGAATTCCTTGCAGAGATATTCGACGACTGCTTCTGCATCTT
Source organism: uncultured Erysipelotrichaceae bacterium (assembly GCA_902787775.1). Lineage (GTDB taxonomy): Bacteria > Bacillota_I > Bacilli_A > Erysipelotrichales > Erysipelotrichaceae > Colivicinus. The sequence continues at coordinate 845 of CADAHV010000085.1, forward strand.
CAACCATCTGTTTGATCGTGAGTGCGCTGTAGTCGACGCCTTTGGTCGAACCGCCGGTACCTCTCTGGTCCCAGGTCGCCAGAATGAAGTGGTCAAGCAGGTCATCGCATTCCGTCATGATGGCATGACGGTTGACGATACCCGGTCCGCCATGTAAGAAAAGAAGAACCGGCAGCGACTTGTCTTTCCCCCGGACATGGATCTTCTGCTCGATACCGTTGACAGGTATCTTTTTCTTGATGTCGATCATTATTTTGCCCCCTAAATGAATGGATGAAATGTTTCTAACCATTCTTTTAAAAACATTATATATCGGCTTTAGGGTCTTCAAAGATGTGAGGAAAACTCTTTACCGATATTCAATCGATTCAGATTCTGGCGACACCGCTGTCTCTGGCTGCCTGAGAAACGGCAGCAGCGACGGCCTTGCCGACCCTTGGATCAAAGGCTTTAGGAAGAATGTATTCTTCATTCAGTTCTTCGTCACTGACAAGATCAGATAAGGCTTTGGCGGCGGCCAGTTTCATGGCTTCGTTGATATCGCTGGCTCTTACGTCAAAGGTTCCCCGGAAGACACCCGGGAAGGCAAGGACGTTGTTGACCTGGTTAGGATAATCGCTTCTTCCGGTGGCAACGATTCTTGCACCGCCTGCCTTGGCTTCTTCCGGCATGATTTCCGGCGTTGGATTGGCGCAGGCAAAGACGATGGCGTCCTTATTCATGGAGGCGACCATCTCTTTTGTTAAGGTGTTAGGTGCGGAGACACCGATGAAGATGTCGGCACCTTTGATCACATCTTTCAATAAACCTTTTTTCTTTTCTTTGTTTGTGGAAAGCGCCATCTCTTCCTTGATCCAGTTGAGACCTTCCCTGCCTTCATAGATGGCGCCCTTGCGGTCGCACATCGTGATGTGGCGATAGCCGGCAGACAAAAGGAGTTTGACGATGGAGATGGCGGCTGCGCCGGCTCCTGAAGTGACGATTCTGACGTCTTCCTTTTTCTTGCCGACGATCTTTAAGGCGTTGGTGAGTCCGGCTAAAGTGATGATGGCCGTACCGTGCTGGTCATCGTGGAAGATCGGGATGTCACACTTTTCTTTCAGTTTGCGTTCGATCTCAAAGCAGCGCGGTGAAGAAATGTCTTCCAGATTGACGCCGCCGAAAGAGCCGGAGATCAGATAGACGGTATTGACGATCTCATCGACGTCCTTAGAGCGGATGCAAAGCGGAAAGGCGTCCACGTTGCCGAAGGATTTGAAGAGGACACACTTGCCTTCCATGACCGGCATGCCGGCTTCCGGACCGATGTCGCCTAAACCAAGCACCGCCGTGCCGTCAGTAATGACGGCGCAGAGGTTGTGTCTTCGTGTTAACTCATAGCTTAAGTCGGGATCCTTTTCGATCTCAAGACACGGTTTTGCCACGCCCGGCGTATAGGCCAGGGACAGCGCTTCCTTGGAATCAACGGGAACACGGGAAACAACTTCGATCTTGCCTTTCCATTCCTTATGGCAGGCAAGCGATTCTTTCATGTAATCCATATTAAGCCTCCTCAAACGGGAAGGTATATGGCAAGTGATGTTCATCGCGCAAGGCGATCAGTTCTTTCTGTACGGCTTCATTGACCGGCACTCCTTTATCTTTTCTTTCCAGAGAGACGAGGTATTCTTTTTCACCGGCTGTATAGATCCTCTCATATCCCGGTGCCTTGGCGGAAGCGCGCAATTGACGGCAAATCTCGCCGGCCGTCTTCTTAAAGACATCCAGACCCATAAAGGCTTGCGGATCGACAACAAAGAAGAAGTGACCGAGATGATACATCTGCGCTTTGCCTTCCGGCGATACGCCGCTCAGGGCCTTCATGAATTCGCCGCCGGCCAAAGCAGAAGACAAAATCTCGACGACGGTGGCGTAGCCATAGCCTTTATAGCCGCACATCTCATCGCCCGGTCCGCCGCCCAAAGGCGCCAGAGCAGCACTTCCTTCATTCAGCATCTTCAAGATCGCTTTGGAATCGGTGATCGGCTTGCCGTCGTGGGTGACAACCATGCCTTCCGGTGTGTCTTTGCCTGAGCGGGCATAGAATTCGATCTTTCCTCTTTGGACAATGGATGTCGCGCAATCCAGGCAGAACGGGAATTCCTCATCGGTCGGAAGCGAGAAGGTCAGCGGGTTGGTGCCCAGCATATTTTCCACACCGAAGGTCGGTGCGATCGATGGTCTGGCGTTGGTGCCGGTCACGGCGATCAGCCCCTGCTTGGCGGCCATGTCGGTCCAATATCCGGCAATGCCGTAGTGGGTCGAGTTTCGGATGGCGCCGCCGGCCATGCCACATTCCTTTGCCTTCTGGATCAGTTTTTCCATCATCGCGTGGGCTGCCACCATGCCCATCCCGTCATGGGCGTCCATGACGATTGTGGTCGGTGTTTCTTTGACGATCTCCAATTGTGTTTTCGGAAGCAGCGTTCCTTTGACGATGCGGTCGATATAGATCGGTTTGAAACGGTTGCAGCCATGGCTTTCGATGCCTCTGCGGTCTGATTCCAGAAGCACATCGGCGCAGATCTTTGCGTCTTCTTCCGGTACGCCGTAAGCCTTAAAGACATCAATCATAAAATCATTCATCAGTTTCCAGGGTACATAAGGTCTGGTTTCCATTTTTTACCTCCTGATTTTCTTAAAACGATGCCCGCTTTCCTGTGATCATTTTATTGACAGATCACAGAAAAAACGTGCGTTAAAAATATTATCTGTTATGTTTGCTTAATTTCATTATCGCATAGGAAACATTGAATGGCGTTTCATTTCAACAAGACCGTCAAGGATAAAAGAAAGAAACTGCTTATTAAATTCTTTTTAGATGAAGATGTAAGACAGATCCAAATAAGAACGAGGAGGATATAGTCAGATGAAAATATTAGATGACGAGTTATTGAAGAAAGTCTCCGGCGGCGTTTTATCGGAATACTGGGAAGAAGAAGTCGATGATATGATTGCCGAATTTCACAGCCAGGATGCATATGAGCGCAAGGAACTCTCACACGTAGATAAGGATACGGAAGGCATGATCACCATCGTCAGAAGAACTTATGGCAAAGAAGGCACCAACAAGCTTTCCGAAGAGGATCTCGATCTGATCTGCAACTGCATCCGCGAACATTATTAAACAAAGCAGATTTCAAAAAACGGGGCCGTTACGAATTATCGTGACAGCCCCGTTTTTGGTGCAATGATGCAGATGATCGGATTACTTCTTGTAGTTAGACCACATTCTGTCAGTTGCGTCCGAAAGCATATCGATAGCCTTCGCAACGGATTCCTTGTCCCAGGTCTCTTTCGGACCGCGGAACTGGGTAGTGAAGTCATCGCGGTTATCGAAGATGCCGACCGGCAAATAGTAGGTCTTGCCCCAGGCTTCGACTTTGATGGTGTCCGGTTTGTCGGATGTTTCCTTCATATACACGATGTCATCGCAGCCGTAGTCATAGTACATGACCTTGTCCGGTGTCTTGTGGTTGATGGAGGAGCCCGGATTGTTCGGATCGTAACGCGCTTCGTTCTTCCTTCTGGATTCTTCCGGAGTGACCCAAAGATAGAGGATGGCCGCATTCTTCAAAAGATCCGGTGACATCATCGAATAGGTGTACTGATAACCGAAGGTGTCGGTTAACGGCATGGAGGCACCGTCGTTGCCGCCGCGGGAGAATTCGATGATGATGGTCTTGTCAGACATATCTTCGCAATACTGTGACTGCTTCTCATCCAAGAGGGCTCTTGCCTCATCCTCTAGTTCTTCGGCGATCTTCTTGTGGACGTCTTCATCCAGCTGGGCAATCATCGGTTTCATGCCGACAGCGACACAGGCGCGATCGAAACGGTCAAAGAGGTATTCGGCGGCACTTTTCGGATTAACATAGGCACAATTGACCATGTCCTGATAGTCTTCACTCAAAAGGATGGATAAGACGCCCCACACTCTGCCGTCATAAGTCGGTGAATCGTCATCCGGATAATAGAGGGTCGGTTTACCCATAGCGGCCAGTTTCTTATCAACCTGACGCATCAGCCATACGTATGGGAAATCGTCCAGCTGCAGGTTCTTGCCGATATGGAATTCGTTCTCCATTTGTTCCGGATTGTTTTCGTTCATGAATTTACGAAGTTCGGATTTGCCGGACGCCGGCAAAGCGTTGAGCAATACGACATTAAAAACTTTCTTGTCCATATGATTCTCCATTTTCTGTCTTTCTTTTGTACCTATATTCTACCATAGCGGGATATCCCCGGCAGATCGAAAAGCGGACATTAGCGGAAAGAAAAACGATCTGTTCAGATCGTTTTACCCTGTCTTTTTTAATAGTATGTGATTGTGACGTTCTTCTTGAGTTTTTTGAGCACATTTACAAGTTCATCCACAAGCTTCATCTTTAAGGAAATGCTCAATTGTGTATTGTTCTGGTGGGCCGGGTTGACGGCACAGCCGGAAAAGATGTTGACATCGCTTGCTTCTTCAAACAGAAGCGAGGCGAGTCTGGAAGCGCCATCCGTCTTGTAATACCAGTTGAAGTAATCGTCGTTCTAGGGCTCGATCGAAGTCGGCAAGGATGCGGACTTCCTGGTCTTTGATAACGATCTGATGACGGCGGAGCACGAGGGCTTCAGCCACAACAAGCCTTCGGAAGTATACTTTGCCGGAAAGAAACCGGATCGTTCACAGAACTGACCACTGCACTAAGATGCGCTGTCAGAGAAAACAGTGCCAGTGGAAATAGTGTATATTTGTCATCTTCTACACCATAAAAAATATCCCATAGGCTTATGGGATATTTTTAGGACTTCATTCAGCTGTTAAAGCCGCTTTGACGACGTGGTCGGCCAGAACGGAAGTCGTAACCGAGCCGACACCGCCGGGTACCGGGGTGATCGCCTGAACGAAAGGTTCCACTTCTTCGTAATCGACATCACCACTGAGTTTCTGCTTCTTTTCGCTGTACTCAATACCGACATCGATGATGATCTGTTTAGGATGAGTGAAGGTCTTGTTGACCATCTCCGGCCGTCCGGTCGTGCAAACCAGGATATCGGCTTTGGATGCAATGGCCGCAAGATCCTTGGTTCTGGTGTGACAGATGGTGACGGTCGCATTCCTTTGCATCAACAGAAGCGATACAGGACGGCCAATCACCAGAGAACGGCCCAAGACGACGACGTTCTTTCCTTCCACATCGATCTGGTAATGATCCAGGATCTCCAAGACTGCTTGGGCAGTGCAAGGCGGAAAGCCTAGGTCCCGACCGGTAAAGATGCCGGCTAAAGACAAGTCACTGCAGCCATCCACGTCTTTATCCGGTGAGATAAAATTGCGCAACGTCGTATCATCGAAGGATGCCGTGGATCTTCGGATCCTTATTGGCTTCATCGAGTTTCTGATAGAAGTCTTCGACGCTGACGTTTTCATCAAAGGTGTAACGGACCGTCTGGATGCCACACTGTTCAAAGCGCTTGATCGCTCCTCTTTCATAGGAGAGGTCGGCTTCCTTTTCGCCAACGCGGAAGATCGCCAGGGTCGGTGTGATGCCTTTTTCCTTGAGGTCGGCAATGATCGGCCGGTTTCTCTCCATGATGGCTGCGGCCACTTCTTTTCCTCTTAAAATGTGTTCCATTATTCAGTCAGCCTCTTGCAGATATCGTCATAGATATTGAGAGCCATGACGGAGTATTCATCCAGGATCTTGACCGATTCCTCATTGAGGTAGTTGGCCTGGTCGCGGTCTTTCATCAGACGGGTGTTGACTAAGACATTGACATAAGCGGCATACAAGACACCGTGCGCCAGCATGACCGAAGTTGCCGCATCGGAAACGGCAAGTTTGGAACCGATCTGGCCGAGGCGTTCATCGAGTTCGATGATGCGGGCGGCATACTTTAGGATCAGAAACGGCGGTTCGGCTGCCTTGCGCAGACACTCTTCCATCTTTTCTTCGTAGCCTTCGCTGTCTTTCGGCAAAGCGTAGACTTTGGCGAGAGGCTCAAAGGCCTGCGCATCCTTATTGATGCAGCCAAGCAGGTTGATGCGAAGGATCTCCAGCTCTTTGCGGATGTCAGTCAGCTCAAAAGTGTATTCAAGATACTTTTTCTTGCCGAAGGTGAGATTGGCCACCATCTCTCCTAAAGATGCCGCCAACGCGCCGACTGCTGCGGAAACGCCGCCGCCGCCCGGTGTGGGATCTTTGGATGAGACAGCTTCGCTGAATTGCTTTAAAGTCAAATTTTCCATAATCAGAATAATCCTGTGATGACGCCGTTTTCATCGACGTCGATCTTTTCAGCTGCCGGAACTTTCGGAAGACCCGGCATCGTCATGATTTCGCCGGTCAAAGCGACGATGAAGCCGGCACCGGCAGAGACCTTGATATCGCGAACGGCAATCTTGAAGCCTTTCGGTGCACCGAGCTTTTTCTGGTCGTCCGAGAAGGAATACTGGGTCTTGGCCATACAGATCGGTAAGCCTCCGAAGCCGTCAGCTTCCAATTGCTTGATTTTTCTTGATGTTGCACCGATATATTCGACGCCGTCGGCGTGATAGATCTTCGCGGCAATTGCTTCGATCTTTTCTTTGATGGACAGGTCAAGATCATAAGCGTAGCTGAAGTTATTGTCTTCTTCACAAAGTCTGACGACTTCTTCAGCCAAGGCGATACCGCCCTGTCCGCCCTTGGCCCAGACTTCTGAAAGAGCGACATTGACGCCGAGTTCTTTACATTTTTCTTCGACGAGATCCAGTTCGGCTTTGGTATCAGTCGGGAAAGCATTGATCGCAACCACACAAGGCAGATGATAGACGTTTTGGATGTTTTCCACATGCTGAAGCAGATTCGGCAAGCCTTTCTGCAATGCATCGAGGTTTTCAGTATTGAGGTCTTCCTTGGCGACGCCGCCGTGATGTTTCAAAGCACGAACGGTGGCAACGATGACCACCGCTGCCGGATGCAAGCCTGCCTTGCGGCATTTGATGTCCAGGAATTTCTCGGCACCCAGATCCGCACCGAAGCCTGCCTCCGTAACGGCGTAATCGCCGAGCTTGAGGGCCATCTTAGTGGCAATGACGGAGTTGCAGCCGTGGGCGATATTGGCAAACGGTCCGCCATGGATGAAGGCCGGTGTGCCTTCCAGGGTCTGAACCAGATTAGGCTTGAGAGCGTCCTTCAGCAAGGCGGCCATGGCACCCTGGGCTTTTAACTGGCCGGCAGTGACCGGCGTGTTGTCGTAGGTATAGGCAACGACGATCTTTGAGAGACGTTCTTTAAGATCGAGGATGTCGCTGGACAAACAGAGGATGGCCATGACTTCGGAAGCGACCGTGATGTCAAAGCCGTCCTGTCTTGGCGTACCGTCGGTTCGGGCACCCAAACCGTCGATGATGTTTCTTAACTGGCGATCATTCATATCGACAGCTCTTCTCCAGGTGATCCTTCTTGGATCGATGTTGAGGGCATTGCCCTGTTGGATGTGGTTGTCTAACATGGCAGCCAATAGATTGTTGGCAGCGCCGATGGCGTGGAAGTCACCGGTGAAATGTAAGTTGATGTCTTCCATCGGAACGACCTGGGCGTAGCCGCCGCCGGCTGCACCGCCCTTGATGCCAAAGACCGGTCCTAAAGACGGTTCTCTTAAGGCGACGACCGATTTCTTGCCAATCTTTCGAAGCGCATCGGCAAGGCCAACCGTTGTGGTGGTCTTCCCTTCGCCAGCCGGTGTCGGATTGATGGCGGTGACCAGAATGAGTTTACCGTCTTTCTTGTCTTTGAGGTCTTTCATCAATTTGAGATCGACCTTGGCTTTATAATTGCCGTATAATTCGAGTTCCTCTTGCGGGATGTCGAGCTTATCGGCAATGTTTACAATTTTTTCCTTTTGACAGGATTGTGCGATTTCAATATCTGTTAACATAGTCTCACTTCTCCTACATATCATTTTACAATTAATTCGCATGCTTAAGGGTTCTTATGG
>CADAHV010000086.1:0-6127 GCA_902787775.1 uncultured Erysipelotrichaceae bacterium
TCTCGATCATGCTGCCGGGTGCTGATGGTGCCGTCAAGCTGCAGGAGATCATGACCAATATCCGTAACAATCCATTACAGGTTCCGGGCTTCAAGACCCTCAAGATCGAGGATTACAAGCTTCAGAAAGTCTACGAAGGCGATAAAGTCGAAGATTTCAAACTCCATGACGTATCAGATGTATTAAAATATTATCTGGAAGATGGTTCCTTCATTGCGATCAGACCAAGCGGTACTGAGCCGAAATGCAAGTGCTATCTCTCTGTAAAGGATACGAGTATGGAGAAAGCCAAGGAGAAATGCGAAGGCTTTATCACATACGTCAGATCGATGATGCAATGAGTTCGGAGATAAACGAAGTAAAAGAAAAAGCATTAAAGGAAGGCGTGCCCATCATCAAGGATGAAGGGCTTGCCTTTCTTTTAAATTATATTGAGGAGCACAAGTGTAAACAGATCCTGGAATTAGGAACGGCGGTGGGCTATTCGGCCATGCATATGGCGAGATTGTCGAAGGACATCCACATCGATACGATCGAAAAGGATGAAGCGATGTATCAGCAGGCCATAAAGAACATCGATGAGGCAGGGTTGAACGATCAGATCAAAGTCTACTTCATGCCGATCGAAGAATTTGATACGGATCAGATGTATGACCTGATCTTTGTCGATGCCGCCAAGGCCCAGTATGGAAAATACATGGAGAAGTTCCTCAGGAATCTCAAAGAAGACGGGGCCATGGTTTTTGACAATATGATCTTCCACGGATTGATTTATGATGTGGAAAATATCGCTTCGAGAAACCTCAGAAACCTCGTGAAAAAGATCGTGAAATTCAGAGAATTGGTGCATAATGATACGCGTTTTGATATAATGGAATTTGATAATATCGGGGATGGAATATTCGTTCTGACCAGGAGGAAAAGTGAAACCTAAAAACGTTATGTTGCTGGGTTTTGTCAATAAGGCAGCCGATTACCTCAACAAACATCTGGGGGAGGATCTCGGTACCTCATTGACAGAACTGAAAAATATCGATCTGGAAAAGCTTAAGAAGGAGCTCGAAGAAGAGCTCAAAGGGAAACTGGATCCGCTTGCTTCGCCAATACAAACCCTGATGGATGCGGGCGGCGAAGTCTTCGACAAGTTCATCACGACGGAAAAGAAAGACGATAACCTGTTAAATGACTTTGACAGGATTTTTGACGTTGATCTGGATGATGAAAAACCTGTAGAGAAGAAAGATGAGATCCAGGACCTCTTATCCTACTATGACCTGGCCGGTGAATTTGACATCGATGAGGACGCCTTGGATGAAGATGAAAAAGACGACAAGGCACTCAGCTACGACGAGGTCATTCCGGAAGAAGAAGAGAAACCGATCCCTGATGAAGTCCTGGCGGAAAAATCCATCTTTGAAGCGACCGACAACGAGGACGAACTTCCTTATGAACTCAATGAGGAAGAAAAGAAGATGCTGGAGACTATTTCCCAGAATGTCAACCGCAAACCGGAGAAGCGCAGCGAAGCTTCTTTGAGCGGTGCCAATAAGGAACTGGATACCATCTTCTCGGAACTGGTCGAAGCGGAAGATGACAAAGAGGATGTGAAAAAAGAAGAGATCGAGGAAGTCAAACAGCCGACGATCAACCGCATCCAGGAGCTTTCCCTTGCCGAAATTCCGGAAGAGGAGAGAAAGAAGTTCATCGAAAATCCTCTGGTTGATGTTTCCATTGCTGAAAAGGAGCAAGAAGAGGAAAAGGAAGCCGAACCGGAACCTGAACCGGTCTATCCGGAACAGGTCGACAAGGACGATATTATCAAGCTGATGAAAGACATCCAGCCGATGAGCGATGTCTACTATAACAAGATCGAAAACTTCATCGATCAGCAGGAAAAACAGAAGAGTGAACCTGTTGAGGCGAAGAAAGAAGAAGTCAGGGAAGAAAAGAAGGAAGACTCTTATATTTCTTCTTTGATCGATGATCTGAAAAACAAGATGGACAAGGAAGAAGACCTCAAGAAGAAACAGGAAGAGGAATTCAAGGAAGTCTATGACAAGATCCATGCGGCTTATCCTTATCTGTCCAACGGCTTCATCCGCAGCGTCTACGACTTAAAAGAGACGATCGCCAGAGAATATCCGCTCAATGAAAAGATCATCATCTTACACCGTACTTCCTTCAATAACGTTGAAAACTTAAGGCAATACGTTGAGATTACCCTGAAACACGGTTATATGATCAACGCCGATGAAAAGAAGATGATCGTTGATGCCTTCCGCCAGCACATCAATACGGACGGCAAGATCATCACTTCGATCTTTGAGGTGGCCAACCAGTCCGCACTGTTAAGCGGTGAATACGAAGGCTACCGCGTACTGTTTGAAGACGATCTTTAAAGAGAAAAAATAAATTGGTGAGGTAATGAAAAAATGACAAACAAGAATCCTTATGAAAGACAGGGGAAAGAGGAACTCGATATTCCCGATTTCGTTGAAGAGAAGACTGCCGGTTCTGACAGCATCGACATGTCCATCTTCAAGATGAGCGATGACGAATTATACGACGACACGTCAGGCGATACCAAGGTGTATGGCGATGACGATGACGACAACGACGAATACGTACCGAAGAGAAAGAAGAAAGGCAACTCTACCGTTATCCTGCTTCTGGTCATCGTCTTCCTCTTGTTGGCGGCTCTGGCCGGCGTTGGCTTCTACGCTTTGAAGCAGCATCAGGCATACGTCAAGGCCAATACGGCATACTTGCAGATGCAGGCCAATGAAAACAACTACAAGACCCAGATCGCTGATCAGGCAACGACGATCGAAACGCTGAACAAGCAGATCGAAGAACTCAAGTCCAATGTCAAGGGCGAAGGAAACATCATCTACGAAGTTGTCGATGGTCCGATCTCCTTCCGTAAGTCAGCGAGCAGGGAAGCAGATACGACGACTTACAACGGCAATGAATATGCCGTCAACGGCGATAAGTTCAAAGTCATCGAAGTTGTCAAAGGCACCGATGATCCGGATTACAGCTGGGCTAAGGTTGCCGACGGCGTCTACTTCTGTGTAGGAACATCCAGCGAAGCCTGGGCAAAGAAAGCAGAATAATTCAAAGCAGGTTATTGACCTGCTTTGTTCTCTAAAAGGAAACAATTATGGAAGATGTAATTAGAATAAGAGGCGGACATAAGCTGAACGGAGAGGTCACGGTTTCTTCCTGCAAGAATTCGGTCGTGGCCATTCTTCCTTCTGTTGTCTTAGCCAGTGAGATCGTAAAGCTCTACGATGTTCCTGACATCAAGGATGTCCAGATCCTGATCAAGCTTCTGGAATTCCTCAATGTCAAAGTCAGGGCAGACGGCGATGAGCTGACAATCGATCCGACCAATATCGAAAATATCGACCTGCTGGACGACGATGTCATGAAGCTTAGGGCATCCTACTACTTCATGGGTGCATTGTTAGGCCGTTTCAAGCGCGTACGCATGTATTCGCCGGGCGGCTGCAACTTGGGACCGCGTCCGATCGATCTGCACTTAAAAGGCTTTGAAGCCTTAGGCGCCAAGATCAAACAGGAAGGTAATATCATCGAGATCACCGCTGATGAATTATTGGGCGATGACATCTATCTGGATTTTGCCTCGGTTGGTGCAACCATCAATATCATGTTGGCAGCCTGTTTCGCCAGAGGCCGAACGACGATCGAAAATGCGGCAAAAGAACCGGAGATCATCGACTTATCTTCAATGCTGAATAAGATGGGCGCCCAGATCAGAGGTGCCGGCACGTCCGAGATCACCATTAACGGTGTGACCCGCTTAAAGGGCTGTATCCACGATATCATTCCGGACCGCATCGAAGCGGGAACCTACATCATCGCAGCTGCAGCGTGTGGCCAGGATGTGACCGTAAACAACGTCATTCCGCAGCATATTGAAGCATTAACTTCCAAACTGGAAGAGATGGGCGTCAAGCTGGAACAGGGTTCCGACTATGTCCGCGTCTATGAGTCACCTGATCTCAAGGCGGTCGACATCATCACCCAGCCGTTCCCGGGCTTTGCCACCGACTTGCAGCAGCCGTTGACGACTTTGATGACGAAAGCTGAAGGTGACAGCCACGTGGAAGAAACGATCTATGCGGAGCGTTTTAAGCACTGTCACGAGCTCAATCAGATGGGAGCGGATATTGAATACGGCACAGGCTTTTCGACGATCCACGGCGGCAAAAAGCTGCATGGCGCGGATATCTTTGCGACCGACTTACGATGCGGGGCAGCGTTGGTCATTGCCGGACTCATGGCAGATGGCGAGACGATTATCCACAATGCCTATCACATCTATCGAGGCTATGATTCGATCGTCAACAAGCTGAAGGCGATCGGTGCGGATATCGAATAGTTTTTAAAAATACGGTTGTATTTTAAAATCATATCTGATAAACTAATTAAGCATGAAAACTTTCTTTGGGTTGACATGATACTCAAGGCGGAAGGGAGATTAAGATGAAAAAAGGTATTCATCCTGATTATTACAGAGTTACTGTTACCTGCGCAGGCTGCGGTACGACATTCGAAACCGGTTCTACTAAGAAGGACGGTATCAAGGTCGATACTTGCTCAAACTGTCATCCGTTCTACACTGGTAGACAGAGATTTGCGGCTTCTGCAGGCAGAATTGAAAAATTCAATAAGAAGTATGGCTTAACAAGCAAATAAATAGAGGAGAAAATCCTCTATTTTTTTCGTTATAATGTTTGTGTAATGAGGTGTAATTATGTATCAGAGTTATAGAGACGGCTGGATCGAGACGATCAGCGGCTGCATGTTTGCCGGAAAAACAGAAGAACTGATCCGCAGGATCAAGGTCCTGGAATTTGCCAAAAAAGAGATCATGGTCTTCAAACCGAAGATCGATAACCGCTATTCGGAAACCAAGGTGGTCTCCCATGCCGGTTCTTCCGTGGAATCCCACGTCATCTCTGATGCAGTGGAAATACTGGAGATGATCAAGCCGACCACCCAGGTCGTAGCGATCGATGAAGCCCAGTTTTTCGACAACAATATCTGTGCGGTATGTAATGAGTTGGCTGACCGCGGCATTCGCGTCATGGCTGCCGGCTTAGACACCGATTTTAGAGGCGAGCCTTTCGGACCGATGCCGCAGTTGATTACCGAGGCGGAATTTGTCACCAAACTGGCTGCCGTATGCAACAAGTGCGGTGCGCCGGCCACCAGAACACAGAGAATCGTAAATGGCCATCCGGCTTCCTACAATGAACCGATCATTCTGGTCGGTGCTTCGGAAAGCTATGAAGCCAGATGCCGTCATTGTCATGAAGTACCGGATAAACCAAAGGTACAGTTAGGAAAATAATATGGATGCAAAGATTATAAAACTGCAGGAGATCGAAAAGAGATATCTGGAGATCAACGACCTGCTGATGCAGGAAGAAAATGCCTCCGATGTCAAGAAGTATACAAAGCTCTCAAAGGAACAGGCTTCCTTAAGGGCAGCCTACGAGGCATACCAGAACTACAAGAAGTACACGGCGATCGTCGAAGACGGCCAGGAGATGTTAAAGGATCCCGATCCTGAAATCCGGGAGATGGCTGAAACGGAGATCTCCGATGCCAAGGAGAACCTTGAAAAGCTCGATAAGCACATCGAAGAATTGTTGCTGCCAAGAGATCCGGAAGATGCCTACGACTGCATAGTGGAAATCCGTGGCGCAGCCGGCGGCGATGAAGGCAATATCTTTGCCGGTGACTTGTTCCGCATGTATTCCTATTACGCTGAATCCTTAGGCTATAAGGTGGAAGTCATGGAATCTTCGGAAGGTGAAGCAGGCGGCTACGCCTTGATTTCCTTCCAGGTCAAGGGTTTGGATGCCTACCGTCATTTCAAATTCGAATCCGGTGCACACAGAGTACAGAGAGTCCCGAAGACTGAGACCCAGGGCAGGGTACATACTTCAACAGCGACCGTCATCGTCTTCCCGGATGTTGAAGAAGAGGATATCGAGATCCCGGATTCCGATCTGGAGATCGAAACTCACCGCGCTTCCGGAGCCGGCGGCCAGCATATCAACAAGACCGATTCGGCTGTCCGTATCGTTCA
>CADAHV010000087.1:0-7457 GCA_902787775.1 uncultured Erysipelotrichaceae bacterium
CCCAGAATATCACTCAAAACGACGGCATAGACCTTTGCCGGTGCACAGAGTTTTCCAAAGCGGCCGCCTTTGACTTTGGAGAGACGTTTTCGTATGGTGTTGATCTCAATGATGTTTGCGCCCGAGGCAAGCAGCTGCCGGTTGATGTCCTGCAGTTCTTCAAGGCCGATCAGAGGGACTTCAAACAACGCACTGGCACCGCCGGATAATAAGAAGAGTACACCATCATCCTCGTTTAGATCTGAGACAAGTTCAAGGACCTTTTCAGAAGCTCTGATGCCGTTTTCATCCAGTATGGGATGACCGGCTTCATAGCAGTCGATTCCTTCAATCGGCTTTAAGATGTGATCGTATTTGCTGATGACGATGCCTTTGTATGGCTGAATGAGCTCTGCTGCCGTCCTGGCCATCTGCCAGGCTGCTTTTCCGACGGCAATCAGGAAAAGTCTTCCCTTGGGGAAGGAAAACGAAGCGATTGCTTTGCGGACGGCTTTGTCCGGTTTGACTTCTTCGATCGCTGTCAGATAGATGACAGAGGCATCGGCCTTCATTTTTTCATAGAGGTCATTCATGATGATATCTTTGCGTTCAAGGGAAAATGGTTAACTTCATTATAATCGTTTCGGCTCTCATTTGTGAAAAGGGGAAGATATACGATATATTTAAATTAGATAAATCGTCTGAGCAGACAATGATATGGGGGTACTTATGAAATTCAGAGTGCGTTTTAAACTTGTTTTACTCGTTTTGATGCTGGTTGGTGCTGCTGCCTGCATGTTTATGGCAAACAACATCCAGCATAGTGATAATACCGTAAAGATCTCTGACGGCAAGATCAAGACCCAGGTCGGTGATCTGACTTACAAACTCTATGTACCGGACAGCGCTTCGCAAAGCGCCAAGGCCCCGGCTGTGCTTCTTTTGCATGGCTATCAGAATGACCATGAGACCTGTGCGGCCTATGCGATCGAACTTTCCAGAAGAGGCTATGTCGTTCTGTCTCTGGATGAATACGGCCATGGCTCTTCCAAGGCCGGTCTGGCCAACCGCGGTTATGTCAACCATAAGGTGACGGTCAACTACGGCAATGATTCTGCGCAGGATGGAACCTATGTCGAGATCGGGGGCGTCGATCGCTACAAGATCATGATGAACTTCTCCAATCTTTCCTTCTTCAACGATCACTATTCGAAGGACGGAGACGGCAACAGTATTACCGATTCCAGCTGCGGCGGCATCGATGCCTATAAGTACCTGTCTGAACTGCCTTATGTCGATAATACGAAGATGGCACTGAGCGGTCACTCTATGGGTACCTGGTCAAGCTGGACGGTAGCGGCGGCCTATTCGGGCACACCGATCGAACCGGTGGCGACGGTATTGCAGTGTGGCGAATTGTTCAGGGACAGCGTCTATGATCCGTCCATCCACTTTAATAACGTTTTACTGTTGCAGGCAAAATACGACGAGTTCTCCTACTTCCGTGACTATGCACCGATCGTTTCCGATGCTTTATTGAAGACGCCGCTGCGTTATGAATTTCTGAAGACGACAGCCGACAAGGCAGCCTGGAATACGACGTTTGGAAACTTCAATGACGGTTCCGCCAGAAGGATGGAACTCTTATATACCAATCATCGTCTGAATGGTTTGATTCGGCCTGCGGCCACAAGTCGGCCATCGCTTATGGCGATCAGATCGCCATGAACAAGGAATGGTTTACCTTGGGCGGCATGATGCTGACGCTGCTGTCGATGTTCCCGCTCATGTCCTATCTTTTAGAAAAGGACATGTTCATCGACCTCATCCAGCCTTTACCGGATCCGGCAAGCATGGGAAGCAGAGGTAAATGGTGGAGAGGCGCTTTCATCACCATCATCATTGCCGGTTTCTCCTTCCCGTTTATGACCCAGCTGGGTCATGGTCTGCTGCCTCTTCCGGAAAAGATCTTCCGCATGACGATCGGCAACGGCTTCTTAAGCTGGTATGGTTTTTTGATCATCGTCATGCTGATCACCAATCTCATCGGCAGCATTTCGCGCAAACGCAAAGGTTTGGGCAAGAACGCGATGGAAAAGGGCTTTGCGAGCTACGATGCGCCGCAGCGCTTCAGCTGGCTGCTTTTCTGCAAGGCCGTCATACTGGTCACCATCCTGACCGGCATGGTCTATCTGGTCAACTGGATCTTCTCGCTGGTCTTTGATCTCGACCTGCGCATCATCTGGCCGTTCTTCAGACCATTCACCTTAGACCGGTTCTTGCAGTATCTGGTCTACCTGCCGATCTTTGTCGTGTTCTACATGATGAACAATTCCAAGATCTTCGCTTCCTTCAGGACGAAGTCGACCTATCTGCCGGGACTCTTCGGCTTCATCGGTGACTGGATCAAGAATTTCTTCTTAATGGCCGGTGGTGTTTTGATCATTACTCTGATCGAATACATCCCGTTCTTTTTGGAGATCTCACCGGGTGCTGACCTCTTGTTTGGTTCGACATTCGGCGGACCGTTCATGTCCTTGCTGATACTGTTTGTTCCGCAGGTCCTCTTCTTCTCTCTGGTCGGAACGATCTGCTACCGCAAGACCCACACGGTCTTTGTCGGTGCACTGATCATTGCCGTCCTGGCCTGCTGGATCGTCTGCGGCGGTTCTTCAATGTTGTAAAGAATAATAAAAGATAAATATTAGATTCATGAGTGAAGTAAAGACAAACAGACTTATCGATATCGTCTGCCAAAACTGCGGAGCGCCGCTTTCTTTTGACATACGGAAACAGGAGTATCACTGCTCAGCCTGCGGGTCCGCTGTCGAAATTGAAGAGGCGAAAAAACAGCAGAAGGGTTTCCGCAAGATCACGGCGGATCTTTTGAGCAGCTCTTTGAAAGACCATGAACTGATCTCGGCATCCTGCAGCGGCTGCGGGGCAAAACTGCTCTTCGAAAGAAACGAGGCTCTTTCCACCTGCATGTACTGCGGCAAGTCATTGTTAAGGGATGCGTATCTGAAAGTGAATAACTTTCCGGAAGCTCTCATTCCTTTTGCCATCACTTTGAAGGAGGCAAAAACCATCCTTAAAAAATGGTGCGATGAAAATGCAGGAAAAAAAGAAGCGAAGCAGCTTCTTGGACATATTGATGATCTGCAGGGTTCTTACCTTCCTTATGAACTGGCCTATGGGCCGATCGGTATGAAGGTGTCGAGGATGGACCGCGGTTCTGCCTATGACCTCTGCGGTTTTATCAACGAAGCCTTCGTCAACTGTTCGAAACAGTTTGACAACCTGCTGCTGGATGGTATGGAGCCGTATGATACGAATGCCTTGAAGCGTTTTGACTTCGGCTATGTGGCCGGGCAGCGGGTCAAGATCTCCGATATTGATGGTTCTGCATTGGAGGATAGGACCAGGAAAGAATGCGAAAGCATCTATAAGCCTTTTGTCAGAAAGCTGATGAACACTGAAGCAGTCAATGTGAATGCAGGACTGATGGATGCAATGTCTCTGCCGGTGTTGCTTCCGGTCTACTATTTCAGACATGGCGATCTGATGGCGGCCGTCAACGGACAAAACGGGAAAGTGGCAGTCAAGAGTCTTGAAACCCGTCATTACTATTTCCTGCCCTGGTGGCTGAAGGCGATCCTGGCGACCCTGGCCATCTGTCTGCTCACCGGTTTTGGCTTATGGTTTTTCGGTGTGGATATTAAACAAAGCATCGTCCTTGCGGGGATACTGGGGTTCGTGATGCTGATCATCATGCTGTGCTTTTATTCCGATACCAGTCATAACGATTTCAGAGTGGAAGCGGGAAAAGAGATCTTCACTTCCGATGGCCGGATCTTCTCGCGTGAAAATGGAGAGCTGGTACAGAACGAAACGATCTTAAAACGGAAAGTGGTTCCGCCTGTATTTTTTAAAAAGATCGATGGTGAAATGAAGGCGGTGGAATTGCAGTTCAATTCGCCTGTCAGAGTCTTTAAAACGGTGCTGCTTTCTTTGACGGTCCTTTTCCTGCCGGTCATCCTGGCTTTGTTTCTTAACGGCTTTGATTTCTCCAAACTGCAATTAGGAGGATCGGCGGTCTGGTTCTGCATCGTAGTACCGACCCTGCCGGTCTACATATTGAAGTTTGCCATCGAGGAACTTTACGATCGGCCCTGGATCTATGTCATTCAGGAAGATGGCAGAAAGAAGCGCTATCGCAAGAAAAGAGAACCGATCGGGATCGATTGGCATATGGTGCTGAGAGCCCTGTTTGTGCCGCCGTATTGTCTGGGAACCTGGTTTGCGATTATCTCGTTCATCACCATGGTGTATCTGACAGCCGGTTATGGCTGGTAAAAATGAAGTTAAAAAAGAGAAGGAGCGTTCCTTCTCTTTGTGACTTAATCACCTAATAGGTTTTTCCAGGTCTTGATCTCTTCTTCTGTTGCATCCGGGCCTAAGCGTTTGCCTTCTTCGACGGTGACGTTTTCATTGACGATGCCTTTGATGTGCCGGGATGCCGTTTTGACATCACTGCCACCGGAAGTGCAGAACGGAATGATCGTCTTATCAGAGAAGTCGTAGGTTTCCAAGAAGGTGTCGATGATGCTTGGCTCTCTGCCCCACCAGACCGGGAAACCGACAAAGACGGTGTCGTAGTCGGCGATGCTGTCGCATTTTTTGACAAATGCCGGACGGCTGGATTCGTCAGCCATTTCCACGTTGCTGCGGCTGTCCTTGACAGTGTAGTCAAGATCCTGTTTTGTGTAAGGCGTTTCCGGAACGATCTCATAGAGGTCGCCGTTTTCAACCTTGCAGATCTCTTCCGCGACTTTTCTTGTTGTTCCGGTAGCGGAGAAAAAAGAAACTAATACTTTGCTCATGACAAATCCTTTCTGCTTTCATTCTGTGTTCATCTTCATTATTGACACTATGACGTACTTTCTCAAGCGATTTGCCCGTTTCTTGTAATGAAGCAAAAAAGTTTTATAAGAGACCTTCTAATTCAATGGAATCTGTAAGGCCGGTGTGCGTATCCGCCCGGCATTCGGTATAATTGAATCAAATATTGATCGAGGTATAAACTATGCTGTTTATTTACTATTTTTCCAAACCGGTAGCCTGGATCCTGCCCTGGATCATACAGGCTTTCATCTATTACCGGCTTTTGCGCAAGCTGGGGCTGAATGGCTTGTGGGCCCTGGTTCCGTTTGCGGCGGAAGGCCATTTCTCCAGGATCTTCTTTAAGAACCGCCGTTACTACTTCCATTCGCTTATCTTAACAGCGATTTTCCTGGGAGGCGGCTTCTATCTGCGCTGGTCAAGAGCGGGAACGATGGCGGGTCTGACTGCATTCCTGTTTATTGTGCTGGCGGCAATCATTTACGGCCTGTTTCTGATCATCCTTTTCTGGAAGATCGCCAAGTATTTCGGCAAGGGCGTTTTCTATCGCATCCTGACGGTTTTGTTCCCGTTTGTTTTCCTCTTCCTGCTGACATTTAAGAATCCAAAGTTCCTGGGCGGTCCGACGTACTGGATCCACAGGTTCATCAAGAGGTGGATGCGTTTTATCTACAACGTCGGCAGAGAAGTGGTCTTTGTCGGTGAAGCGGTCGGCATCCTGGCCGGTGTGCTCTTCCTTTCGATCCAGATGTATATGCCTCGTCCTCTGGTGCAGATCATCATGTATGAACAGCAGTCCAAGGTCAACAATGTCAACGGCAACGGTCAGATCATCGACCGTGAAGCTTCGATGCAGGAAGATTACGCAAGGCTCAGGAGCGACTATGCGCCGTCAAGAGAAAAATTCTTCCCGAGCCATTCCAAGGACAAGGATATCGTCGTCCTGGAATACATCATCGGTTCCAATCTGGAAGACGGCATGGCGATGGCAACCTTTAACATCGACCAGATGCTGGATGCAACGAAGAATGGTTCTTCTTTGAAATTTGTCATCGAAGCAGGCGGTTCCAGACGCTGGTTCACCAAGGGAATCAAGGATGAATCAGTCGGTCGTTATGAGATCGCCGACGGCCAGATCACAAAAGTACTGGATATTCCTTCCGATACATCAATGTCCGAACCGGATGAACTTTATGATTTCTTAAGCTGGGCGAAAGCGAATTATGACGCTGACCGCTTTATGCTGGTATTCTGGGATCACGGCGGAGGTTTAAGTACCGGTTACGGTCAGGACAGCCTCAATGTCCGTAACGGCAATAAAGCCGGTACCATAGATGTCAACGAGATCGCTGACGTACTCAAGAAGGCCGACATGAAGTTTGATCTGATCGGTTTTGATGCCTGTCTGATGCAGGGCGTCGAACTGGCAAAGGTACTTGAACCTTATGCCGATTATTATCTGGCTTCGGAAGAAACCGAGAGCGGCTTTGGCTGGTACTATACTTCGGCTTTCAAGCTTCTGGCCAGAGACCCGAGTATCGCTACCGAGGTCTTCGCCAAAGAGATGATCTCTGCCTTCGATGTGTATAACACGGTTTTGAATGACGGCAAAGAGAAGAATGAAACAACCTTGTCTTTGATTGATTTAAGCTATATCAATAAAGCCTATGACAGTTTAAGTAATCTGTATGAGAAGCAGGATGCTGCCATACGCAAAGACTCAGCAGATTATGCCGATATTTCGGTAGCTGCTTCCCAGTCCTATGTCTTTACCGGTGACGAACAGATCGATTTGATCGACTACCTGCAGAAACTGGATGCAGCCGACTATGATGATTCGATCGCTACATCACAAGAGATTCAGGAGATCATCAATCAGTTCAAAGCGTCCATCGTCTACCGCAACAGTGTTTCCAACGAAGGCATCAACGGTATTGCCGTCACCTTCCCGTATGGAAGTCTTTCAACCTACGGTCTGGAACATAAGCAGTATGCCGCCACCAATATGGATAAAGCGATGAAGCTCTATGATGACTACTTCTCCATCATGGCTTACCAGAAAAAGGTTGAGACGGAAGCCAAAAAAGATGAGTCGCCATGGGGAGAACTGCTTGTTCAAGACTACACAAACGAAGAGTGGTATGTCAAAGGCTTTGAAGATTACGCCGAAGTTCCGGCTTTCATCGATATTCCTTTGATCGAAGCAGAATTTGGCTATAAGCTCAATCTGCCGGAGACGGTCTGGAAGATCATCATCGACAGTAAGGAAGTCTACTATCAGAAGTGCGAAGAAGGCTGGCGCTACTTAGGAAATGATACACCGGGCGCCTACGATGAAGAAGGCCATCCGGTGGTTTCAACCGACGGTACCCGCATTCACATCAACAATGTTCTGGCTCCATACGAAGTCGGCAATACTGTTGAATCTGAAAAGGGCACGATCTATAAGGGCACAGTCAAGGCTCTCATGGACGGCAAGACCAATATCATCCTGGATATCGAATGGGATCCGATCGATGAGAATACCGGTGTTGATATTTCAGGCCATGTGACAGGCTACACATTGGCTGACAACG
>CADAHV010000088.1:0-5904 GCA_902787775.1 uncultured Erysipelotrichaceae bacterium
TCTGTCCGATAAATATGCGTTCAAGGCGATCAAGCCTTATGAGATGGAATCGGCACTTCAGACCAATGAACTGATCGATGATGCGCTTGCCGCTTTGAAGGAACTGGGTTACAAGCCGGCACAGCTGACTTCCATCAGGGAAAGACTGTCGGAATACCGTTACGAGAATTCTTCCGATTATCTTAGAGAGGGCCTGCGTCTTTTGAAGGAAGCCTGATAAAATAGAAGACAGAGCATAACGATCTTTCAATGAAAAATAAACTGCCTTTTTTGTCAGAAAAAAGTGATCTTTCTGCGGTCAGCGAGTCTGAACGCTGTTTCACTTTCCAAAAGGCAGGATACAAGCTCAGAAAAGCAGTGGCATCTTTCTTTGTGGTGCTTCTGCTTTTTTCTTTGGCCGGCTGCGGTGCTTCAGGGGAAGAAACGCCGCCAATCGAAAACAAAGAAAGTGTTTCGCCTGATCAGCACTACGAGGTGCCGGAATTTGCCGAAGCCGTCTTTAATGAAGAAGCGGCGGAATCGGGCAATGGCGCCTACATCGATGTTTCCAGTGTAGCGAAAGGCTATGTCGCGGTGAGCGCAAAATCCGACCGGCGTTTAAAGTTCATGGTGGTTACCGATGAGAAGTATTACTACGATCTGTCAAATGAAGGAGATGTATCGATCTTCCCTTTGCAGTCAGGCGATGGGGAATACATCTTCCGGGTCATGGAACATGTATCCGACAACAAGTATGCGGTCTTGTTTGAGACGATCGCCGATGTAAAGATGGACGATGAGTTTCAGCCTTACATCCGAACCAACGACTACGCCAGCTATACGAAAGAATCGGACTGCGTGGTGATGGCCGGCGAGTTTGCGGCATCTTCGACGGATGCCTTGGACTACATCGGCAAGGTCTACAAGTATGTCTGTGAGAATGTGAAATACGACAAGGAAAAGGCGGAAACCGTGAAGTCGGGCTATCTGCCAAAACCGGATGAGACATTAAAGACCGGCAAGGGGATCTGTTTCGACTACGCCTCTTTGACCGCGTCAATGCTCAGGTCGCAAGGCATACCGACCAAGGTGATCTTCGGCTATGTGTCACCGGATGATCTGTATCACGCGTGGAATATGTTTTATACCAAGGAGACCGGCTGGGTCTCGGTGGAATTCAAGGTCAATGAAAAAGAATGGACCCGCATGGATCTGACTTTCTCGGCCAATGGATCGGATCAGAAGTTCATCGGCGATGGAAGCAATTATGCGGATGTCTACCAATATTAGGAGGGGAAATATGGCAAGAACGGAAAAACTGAGTTTCTTGGGGATCAGTGCTTTCACGGAAAGCATGGCTTCGATGCTGGAAGCGGGTATCGAAAACAGCGAAGCGATCTCCTTATTGAGACAGAAAGAAAAAAGCGGCGGTGCCCTCGATCAGGGCCTGCAGGTGATGGAAGGAAAGCTTTCAGAGGGTGCCTCTTTAAGCGAGGCGATGATCGAAAGCGGGATGTTCCCGGACTACGCCTTGGAGATGGTGAAAGCCGGCGAGGCGACCGGCAAGAGCGAAGATGTCCTGAAGCGTCTTTCCTCCTACTATGCCTCCCAGCATTCCTTAAAGGAAAAGATCCGTTCAACGATCGTCTATCCGCTGGCAATGATCGTATTGATCATCATTGTGCTTTTCCTGATGCTGAAGATGGTTTTGCCGGCATTCTCCAATGTCTATGAGACTTTGACCGGATCCTTATCGCAAAGCAGCTACAGCTATATCGAATACGCCTATCTGTTCTGCCGTATTGCTTTGGTGGTCATGGTCGTTCTGGTCCTTGCGGTCATTGCCGGATTCATCCTTTACCGCTGTGGTTTCAGAAAACAGGTCACCTCCGTTTTAAAGCTTCTGCCGGGAGCCAAAAACATCCTGGAAAACCTGGCCTTGTATCGCTTCACTTCAGCTTATGAAGTTTACCTCTCCAGCGGTTATATGCAGGATGATGCTCTGGATAAGGCGATGGCCATGGCAGAAGAGGAAAGTGTTGTCAATAAACTGAAACAGGTCAAGGCCAAAATGGCCGAGGGTCATGGTTTTGCGATGAGCGCCAATGATGCCTCGCTTTATGAACCGGTCTACGGCAGGATGCTGATACCGGCAGAAAAGAGCGGCAACAGCGAAGCTGCCTTGGCCAGACTTGTCGACTTGCTTTCGGAAAATGTCAAGACGACGTCCGACCGTCTGCTCAATTCCCTGGAATCCCTTCTTTCCGCCGTTTTGATGGTGACGGTGGCGATCGCTTTGCTTTGTGTCATGCTGCCTTTGATCGGCATCATGAATTCAATAGGTTAAACATATGTATCAGGACGGAAGTAAAAACATCTTAAGCAAGATCTTCATCGGTGCAGCCTTGTGCCTGCTTCTGTTTTTCACATACTCCTTTTTCCGCAACAGGGCAGGACAGGACCTCGATGATGAATCGATGACTGCCATCAAGGAGGCGATCGAAAAAGCCGCTTTGCAATGCTACGTGGTGGAAGGGGCTTACCCGATCAATCTGCAGTATCTGAAAGACAAGTACGGACTTGCCATCAACGAGAAGTCCTACTATGTTGTGTATCATGCGTATGCGGAGAATCAGCTCCCGGATATCCGCATTGTCAGGAAGTGATTTTATGAACAGAAAAGAAAACGGAAATGAATTTTCATTATTGATCATGATGGCTTTCTTCATCCTGAGTTTTCTTTTGCTGGTGGTGTTTTCGACGGGAGTCTATCGAAGCATCGCTCTTTCACAGGAACAGAGTTCTTTATCCCGTACCCTTTCTTCCTACCTGCATACTGCCTCCAAGGCAAATGAGGCCGGCATCTATTACGAGCAGAAGGAAGGCAAGACAGTTCTGGTCATACGGGATGAACTGGAGGGCTTTGGCAACCGCATCTATCTGAGTGAGGGCTATCTGGTCGAAGATTACGGCAGACTGGAAGATAAGCTCCACACCCAGAGTGCGACAAAGATCGCCGCCAATCAGACTTTCCTCATCGAAGAAGTCAATGAAGAACTTTTGAAGATCACGACGGATGACGGCGAAGTGTTCATCAGCCGTATGGGAGGTGGACAATGATGAAGCGTGATTCCAGGAATCTGGGCATCGAGATCATCATTATTCTGGTGGCCTTCATCTTTTCGATCCTGATACTGAGCCGTTTCTTCGTCAACGCGAAAAACCGGTCTTTAGAGGCTGCGCATCTTTCCGATGCGGTCACTTTGGCTTCCAACTGTGCCGATGTCTTTTTGGCCACAAAGGACCTGGAAGAACTCAATAAAGTACTGGCAGATAATAATGGAAACATCGAGGGGAAAACACTGACGGTCTGTTTTGATGAAAATCTGCGGCCGGCAAAAGAAGGTGCTTATCAGGCGAAGATCACATTGAGCGAAGAAAATGAATTCGCAAAAGCACAGATCGATATGTTTTACCTGGATGGGATGATCTATTCCATCCATACCGGAAGGAGTGTGACGCCATGAATACGGGCAGACTGAGACTGGGAATGCTGTCGATCCTCATGACAGTGATCGTCATCTGTATGAGTGTCCTTTCCCTTTTGTCCTATGCGACTTCTCTGGCGGATCTCAGATTGGCCAGACGCTACGCGGAGACCGTGCGTATCCGCTATGAACTGGAAGAAGAGGGCAGGGCCTTGCTGAAGGAGGGAAACACTGCTGATATAATGGAGACAGAAATACAGAAAGAAGGTTATGCCTTAAATATAAAAGCGGATGGAGATCTTTCGCTCTGGCGGATCCGCAGGATCTGGACAGAAGACGACAGTATCGATGAGCTTTGGAATGGAGACTAGGGATGAAGATTGAAGAGATTTTGAAAAACGCAATTCAGGCTGATGCCTCGGATATCTTTCTGATCGCCGGGCTTCCTTTGACTTATAAGTGTAACGGCAATCAGAACCGTGTCGGTGAAAAGCCTTTATATCCGGAGGATATCGAAGAGCTGGTCAAGGAGATCTATGTGATCGCCAAAAGGGAGACGACCAATCTGGACAAAAGGATCGACGATGATTTTTCCTTTGCCATCTCGGGTCTGGGACGTTTTCGTGTCAATGCCTTCCGGCAGCGCGGTTCTTTAGCGGCGGTCGTTCGGCTCATCCGCTTCGGCATCCCCGATCCTGTCAAGATGAATATTCCGGAGAGCGTGCTTTCTCTTGCGGACAATAAAAAAGGCCTCGTACTGGTGACCGGTTCTGCCGGTTCAGGCAAGTCGACGACCTTAGCCTGCATGATCGACCGCATCAATAAAAACCGTTCCTGTCACATCATCACCATGGAGGATCCGATCGAATACGTCCATCGTCATGACCGTTCGATCGTGACCCAGAGGGAAGTCTTTATCGATACGCCGGGTTATCTGGATTCGCTTCGTTCCGCTTTGAGAGAAAGTCCGGATGTCATCCTGTTAGGCGAAATGAGGGACTACGAAACGATCTCGGCAGCGATCACCGCAGCAGAGACGGGAACCCTGCTGATATCGACCCTGCATACCAGTTCGGCGGTCAATACGATCACCAGGATCATCGATGTCTTCCCGGCTTCTCAGCAGCATCAGGTCAAGATCCAGCTTTCGCAGATCTTAAAGGGCATCGTCTGCCAGCAGCTGGTCAACGGGGTGAATGGAGAACTCTTACCGGCCTTTGAGGTCCTGAAGACCAATTCGGCCGTTCAGAATATGATCCGTGAAGACAAGCTCCATCAGCTCAATTCCGTCATGCAGTCATCGGCGGCAGAGGGCATGTTTACGATGGATTCCTATCTGCTGGATCTCTATAAGCAGGGAAAGATCTCCAAGGAAGATGCCTTGCTGTCCTGCGTCAACTACGAAGCTTTTGCAAAGAGGCTTTAATCAAAGAAATAAATGAGCACACGGCTTGAATGTCGTGTGCTCATTTTCTTATTGCGCTTTGACTTCGGCAGATCCCAATGGATTTCCTTCCAAGAAATTGCGGGCATTTTCCATCGTCTGTACGGCGATCGCCTGCATGGCTTCTCTGGTGAAGAATGCCTGATGGGAGGTCAGTACCAGCTGCGGGAACATCTGTAAGCGGGCTGTGATCGAATGCGGCAGGGCCTCATCCGAACGGTCGGTATAGACGTTTTCATCTTCCCCTTCATAGACATCCAGAGCAACAGCCTGGAACTTCCCGGCCTTTAAGGCGGCGATCAGTGCTTCCGCATCGATCAGAGGTCCTCTGGCCGTATTTACCAGCATGACGTGCTTCTTCATCTTGGCGATGGCCGCTTCATCGATGAGATGATAGGTTCCCCCTTCGCCCATGATGAGCGGTGCATGCAGGGAGATCAGATCGGCTTTGGCGAGCAGTTCGTCTTTGTCGACATAGGTGAGTAAACCTTCCTCTTCCAGCTTTTTGTTCGGATAGGCATCCCAGCCGATGACCCGCATGCCATAGCCTTTGGCGATCCTGGCGAAGCATTCGCCGATCTTTCCGGTGCCCATGACACCGCAGACCTTGTTATGTAAATCGACACCCAATAAGCCAGACAGGGCAAAGTTGTTTTCTCTCACCTTGCGGTCCGCCTTGTGTAAACGGCGGTTGGCTTCCTGCAAGATCGCCATGGCGTGTTCAGCTACCGCATATGGCGAGTAGGCAGGAACTCTGGCGACTTTGATGCCATATTCCTCACAGGCCTTAAGATCGACATTATTGAAGCCGGCACAGCGTAAAAGGATCAGCCGGATGCCTGCGTTGTGCAGGATCTCGATGACTTCTCTTGGCGCTTCGTCGTTGACGAAGATGCATACGGCATCGTGTCCTTTGGATAAAGCGGCTGTTTCTGCAGTGAGTCTTGATTCCAGATAGGTGATATCGACATTGTAGGTGCCCGGACCTTTTTC
>CADAHV010000089.1:0-5882 GCA_902787775.1 uncultured Erysipelotrichaceae bacterium
CCTGTCAGCAAGTTCTGCATCGTCAAGGTCTATAAGGATCTTGAAGGCAACGTCAAACTTGAAGGGATCAAAGATATCGATGTCACAGACATCGCAACCCGCGCAGACACCGATGAACAGATCGTCGGCGGCTGGGAAGTACAAGGTACCGGCAAACCGGGCAGCCTTGGTTCCGAGGAAGCACAGGCAAGCTATGATCAGGCAATGGCCGATCACACCAGCCTTCCTTACAATCCGGTCCAGCTTCTGGCTACACAGCTTGTCAACGGCACAAACTATGTCGCTTTGGTCAGAGGCGTTCCTGCCAGTGTGGAAGACACCTATGAACTCTATATCGTTCGCTGGTATGCCGATTTGCAAGGCAAGAGCGAGATCACCGATATTCAGAAGTTCGATCTGAATCACTACGTTGACTAAAACGCAAAGAGGGCACTGCCCTCTTTTAAAATGTCGCTGATTCTTAAACAACAGAAAAGCTGCAGCCAGGCGCTTCCCGGAAGATCCGCCTTTAGCTGCAGCTTCTGTTTGTTTGTTACTCTCTTAATTGTCTTTCGTTTTCCAGGTATTCGATCTTTCCCCGCATCCTGCCCACGCCATACATCAGAAGGGTCGCTACAAGCAGGTTAAATACGGCAACAGCAGAATTGATGCTGCGGGAAGAAAGAAGATTGGCGATGCCGATGATAAGATTTGCGAGGCCCAGCATCAGGATCATCTTGTGGATCTTGCTGAGGTGAGAGATCCTTGAATCGAGATCGGAAAAGATGTCGAATCTTCCCAACTCGCTCTTCTTGCGGAAGTAGATCCACTGCAGGACTCTGCCGATGTATTCTGCACCGGTCTGTTCCATAAAACTGATATAGTCTTCATCAAAAGGATGCATCTCCAGACGAACGGTATATTCGTTGTCATCTGTCTTTTCAAATGTATA
This sequence comes from uncultured Erysipelotrichaceae bacterium, assembly GCA_902787775.1. Lineage (GTDB taxonomy): Bacteria > Bacillota_I > Bacilli_A > Erysipelotrichales > Erysipelotrichaceae > Colivicinus. The sequence continues at coordinate 932 of CADAHV010000089.1, forward strand.
GCGGCAATAGCCGACTTCGACCAGTGTCCATCCGTTGGCAGCCATCTCGTTGAGCCAGCGTTCCTCTTTTTCAAAATCCCATACCCAGAACCATCTGTATTTCGTCATTCTTTCAGTCATTTTTGTTTCCTTTCATGATCTCATCGCCGTTTGCGACAAGTTCTCTTAAACGTTCAATCTCATCTTTCAGGATCTTCAGTCCCAGGGGAGTGATCTGATAATTCTTTTTCCGGCTCCCGTCTTCGACAGGAAGCTGAATGATCCATCCTTTTTCCACCATAGAGTTCAAAGCCCCATATAATGTGCCGGCCGCCAGACGGACACGTCCTCTGGACAGTCGCTCCGCTTCCTGCATGATGCCATAACCGTGCTGGGGATCATAGAGAGAAAGCAGAATGTAATAGGTTGCTTCAGTCAGTACAATATTTTCCGGCATATATCCTCCTATATTGTCAAACGATATATCGTCTCTCGATATATACACTATATCGTCTTCCGATATAGTTGTCAAGCAAGTTTTAAAAAAATCAAAAGAAATTGAAAAACCGCAAAACTGATCCGGAGTCCACATGTTTTTAAGAAGATGTTCCGGCAAAGATGAATAAGAAAAACCGGATGCTTATGATTCAGATCTAATAAATGTAGTATAATCTCAAACGACAGGAGATAAAGTATATGGAAATAGTGACAATACTGATCAAGCAGGTGTTCATCATGTTTGTGCTGATGGCAATTGGTTTTGTTGCATACAGAAAGCAGATCCTTAGCAACCAGGGCACAAAGGATATCGGAAAGCTTCTTTTGAACGTTGCGATACCGATGATCGTGATCTCTAATTTCTGTGTTGAGAAGTCGGCAGAAAAAACGGCAGAACTGTTTGAGTCAGCCCTTCTTTCCTTCTTGTGCATGGCTCTTTCAGTTGCGTTTGCTTACCTGGCCTATCACAAAAAGGATCGAATCGCAGAATTCTCAGCCGCCTTTTCCAACGCGGGATTCATCGGCATCCCTTTGGTTCAGGCAATCTTTGGAAGCGGCGCGGTCTTTTACATTTCGGTGATGATCGTTTTAATCAATGTGCTGCAATGGACGTACGGTGTCTATACGATAACGGATGATAAAAGTGTGATGGATTTTAAAAAGATCATGAAGAATCCTCTGATTCTCTCTGTCGGTATCGGTATCGTCATCTATTTTCTGAATATTCGGCTGCCGAAAATCGCCATGGATATCATCTCCTCGATCAGCGCCATCAACACGCCACTGGCGATGATTGTATCCGGTGTCTATCTGGCGCAAAGCGACTTGCTGAACGCAATGAGAAAGAAAGATGCCTGGCTGCTTAGTTTATCGAGGCTGATCGTGATTCCTCTGATTGTGATGCTTGTCTTTCGTTTTCTGCCCTTTGGCAGCAACGCTATGAAACTCTCAATCCTGCTGGCCGGCGCTTGTCCGGTGGGCTCCAATGTTGCGGTCTTTGCCCAGCAGTACGACAAGGATTACCGCAAAGGAGTTGAGTACGTTTGTGTTTCCACACTGTTATCAATACTGGCGCTTCCTTTGGTGATCTTTATTGCCAACCTTCTGTTTAAGTAAAAACACCCCTATAAAAAAGACGATAAAAAAAGCAGTCTGCACAGGTGACCTGCGATAAGACTGCTTTTTTGTTCTTTGTGTTTAGATGATCAGCCCTTGCTGCCGCCAAAGAGCTTGCTGATATCTTCAAAGATGTTTTCTTCTTTGGACTCTGTGCTGTTTGCGATCTCCGTTGTCACAACCTTCCAGTAATCGCACATGTCATTGACGAAGGCTGCTTTCAACGATTCGACCGTGGCCGGTGAGTCTTCGGTTTTGACACCATCCTTAAACATCTCATAGTCTTTGACAAACAACATCATCCGCCATTCCATCTGATGCCGGTTCTGCATGTGACGGTGCCATGTCTGATGATACTGGCTGATGCGAATGTATTTATTGACAAGGTAGGCAAAGATCAACGGAATCAGAATCAGCGTATAAAGGTAAATGTTGTTCCACTCGTTTTCGTTGAGGATCTCTTCTTTTCCACTGACCATAAACAGGGCCAGGAAAGGAATGCACAGGATGATGAACAGAACCAGCAGTTTCAGAAAATTGTATTTGGATTTGCTGGAATACTCCTTGTATTTTTCATACTCGTAGGTCTGGGTGAAGAACTTCAGGAACCTTTGAAAGAAGGATCCCTCTTCACCGGGCTTTATCTCTTTTTCGCCTTCGTTCCAGTCGCTGATAAAGCGTTGATAAAGTTCGCCTTTGATGGATTCTTTTTCTTTCACTTTGAAACGTCCCAATAGAGCTGCGATTGCGATGATCGCCAGGATCGGAACGAGGATATTCATTGCCAAGATCTTAATATTCATATCTTTACCCCTTGTTTTGCTGTGCGTTTTTCTATATCTCTATATTACAGTAAATTGGCGCATCAAAAAAGCTACCTGGTTTTGAATTTCAGATAGCTCTTGCGTGTTGAATAATCGTTTGCTCTGCTTCCTATTCCGCTCTTACATCGAAGTAGAAAGCAAAGCTGTCTCCTTCCATAGAATAGTCTTCCACTTCTTCGGATGAGACCTCTTCGTTGTTGATGATCAGCGTGACAGGATCATTGAAGACATAACCCGGTGCCGCCTTGACCCTGCCGAAGACGGTATAGGAATTGCCTGCTTCAAATCGAATATCCGAATAGTATTCCAGGGTGTTGTAGGTTTTCCAATAAACGTCTTGCCTGGTGCTGCCGTTAGAGTCGATGGTATCGATGGAATACGCATCACTATGTGAGATGACCTCAGGCACAGGCGTCTGATCAAAGCCCTCGGGATCACTGCAGGAAACAAGGGTACCGGCGCTTGGTGGCAGGATAGTAAATTCGACGGTTTCCAGAACTTCCGGATCCTGCTCTAAGACAAGATTCTTTTCTTCTTTCATTAATCGACCTCTATTCTTGTATTTATATAACTATTCCTAGTAATGGGCAATGTAGTCACGGACCTCACTGATGTCTTCTTCGCTTGCCGGGCTCATATGAAACTCCGGATTCGGATTTCGGAAGATGTCGAGGAATTCATCAAGTGTACAATCAGGATGGCTTTGCAGGTATAAAGGGACCACGGTATCAAGAATTGCTCTCTGACCCTCACCCAAGCTTCCTCCGTTAATCAAAGAGAGGAGCTGTTCATTCAATTCGTTTTGTTTTATAGCATCCATCGGTATTTAGCTCCAACAAAATTTTACTAAAGTAAAAAAGTGGCAATCAGTTTAAAGAAAAAATAGAAGACATGGATCATCAGGATACAGAAAGCGACAAGGCCAAGCGTATAGCCAAAACCTCCTTTGCAAACCTTCCAGATGAAGCCAAGAAGCGGATTTCCATACGGATCACGCAAAAACATAAAGTTCTTATCAAAATGGACATCGATCAGATAGATGATGCCTGCCAGAAGCAGGATCTGGACGATTGAAATCCAGACACCGGAATAGGTCAACGGAATTTCCTTGCACAAGAAGCGGGCAGCAATATAGGCGATGATCAGATCGTGATAGAGAAACTGATGGATCGTATAGAAATTTAAGATCGGAAGTGTTGAGGTCGTGGGTACTAGAATGGCCATGAGGGCTGCCGGTAAAAACAGCGTCAACAACATTTCCGGAAAGATGGTGTTGCCGACAAAGATCGAATCCAGAACGATGAAGTAGGCACCAAAACTGCAGATCTCCAAAGGCAGGTAGTTGCTGAGCTTGACATCTGATAAAGCGATGACGATCATCTTGATCGCTTCGATGAAGATCAGTGTAAAGGCGATGCTTCGAAGAAGAAAGATCTTTCTGGCTGCCTCCGCATGAGCGTAGAGGACCACGAAAGCAAAGATCAGCAGAGTACTAAGTAACAGAAGGAAAAAATGGCCAAGTGAAAACTGTCCATAGCCCGGCTCATGTGCCGGCATATTATCCTTGTGTGTCATGAAATGCTTCATCTAAATTTATTATAAGCGCAAAAAGCCAAAAATAGAGGAATGCTTGAAATGTAAGTATGGCGACATGAATGATTTTATTGAAGAACTTCGAAAAGAAGGCCTGGTCAAGAAAGTGCACTACATTGCCAACATTGAAAAACAGGACTTCGTGCCCGACTTTGTGACGGCCCCTGGATGATCAGGGATGCCGGATTGTTATACGGGATCCGATAAACAGTGAACTTAAAAAGGCGTCGCGGACGTCTTTTATAAACTTTTATCAATGTTGAATGAAACTCAGAATGATTTTGGAATGACATGCCAGCGGGCATTATCCTCGAATTTGCCGTCAACGAAGATGTATTCAATATCGTCGTTTCTGTCGAATTCCTGTGAGATCCAATGGATGCCGCAGTCAAAGCAGGAAACAACCAGCTCCAGGCCTCTGCCTTCCACGTAATTGCAGGACTGCGACCTGCAGGAATTTGCCGCACTTCGGACAGCAGCGGTTATTTTTCTTTTCTATCGGAAGTCGAGGGAAGGCACCGCCTGCGACATCTTCCAGCTCTACATCTTCAAGGTTGTATTTCTGGTTTTCAATAAGGTCGATCTTTTTCATGTGCTGTTCCTTTCTGATATCCATAAAACAAATGAACAGTATAGGACATCCTGTCTGAAAAATGATCTGCTTTCCCTTCCTGTATCGCCACACTTGAAACATTTTTCATTAAAATATATTTCCCGGGCATATTTCCCGGTGCCTGTACCAATTTTAAATTGACAGGTATTTTTTATCGGGTTTAAGATAATTCTGTATTAATTTTTGTACGGCCGTACGAAAAGATTTTCCAAAAGAAAAGTGTTTGGAAGATGGTTTTGAAACCCCTATAGACGACATCGCTGACGATGTTGTTTTTATTTGTTTTTTCGGAGGTCATTATGGCAAAATTCATTTTTATTACCGGTGG
>CADAHV010000090.1:0-5804 GCA_902787775.1 uncultured Erysipelotrichaceae bacterium
CTGGCACCGCCGATCCCGGCAAAGAAAGAAAGCGGGATGGAAATGACCAGCGCGCAAGGGCAGGAGATGACCAGGAATGTTAAAGCACGGAAGATCCAGGTCGAGAACTGCCACTGACCCGTAAAAATCTTAATGAAGAGCGGCGGCAGGAAGGCCAGAGCCAATGCGCTGTAGCAGACGGCCGGCGTATAGTATCTGGCAAATTTGGTGATGAAGTCTTCCGATCTGGACTTGTTGCTGGTGGCATTTTCGATCAGATCGAGGACTTTGGCGACCGTGGAATCTTCGTAGAGTTTGCTGGTCTTCACTTTGATCGGTGAAGTCATATTGATACAGCCGCTGATGATCGGGTCACCGACCGAGACTTCTCTCGGTTTGGATTCGCCGGTCAAGGCTGAAGTATTGAGTGTCGTGCTTCCTTCGATCACTTCGCCATCAAGCGGAATCTTTTCGCCGACTTTGACGACGATCGTGCTTCCGATTTCAACTTCTTCCGGATCGACTTCTTCAATACCATTCTCTGTTTCCAGATTGGCGTATTCCGGCCGGATGTCCATCAAAGCGGCAATGTTTTTCCTGGACTTGCCGACGGCATAAGACTGGAACCATTCGCCGATCTGGTAGAACAGCATGACTTCGACGCCTTCGTGATACTCTTGCAAGGCAATGGCACCAATGGTGGCGATCGCCATGAGGAAATTCTCATCAAAGTGTTCTCTGTTTTTGATGCTTAAGAGCGCTTTGCGAAGAATATCGTACCCTACGATCAGATAGGGAATCATGTATAAGGCAAACCTGAGATAGGGGTTCTGCGGATTGACGAAATGAAGCAGGATCAGAAGAGCGAGCGATACCAGAATACGGATCAGATTATTCTTCTGTTTCTTGGTCATAGATAGATCTCGCAGTCGTCTTCTACTTTCTTGCAGTTTTTGGCAACTTCCTTCATGACTTCTTTTTCGTTGACGCCGTCTTCAAATTCGACGTTCATCTTCAAAGTCATGAAATTGACAACGGCATTTTTGACGCCGTTGGTGTTTTTGGCTGCTTCTTCCATTTTGGCAGCGCAGTTGGCGCAGTCAACTTCGATCTTGTAGGTTTTTTTCATATGTATATCCTCCATATTGAACATATGAACATCTGTTCAAATGTATTGTATCGCTGTCCTGAGGATTCTGCAATACATAAAATGATTTTTTCGAAAGAAATATGATCAAAAGGAAAGTTTTCGTATAGAATGAAAGCGAAAAGAGAACTATGAATATTTTGGATTATATCCGTTGGCGAGGGGACCTCACATTCAAAAGCGATCCCTTCAATGACGTGGACAACCTCGTATTTTCACAGATGATTTATGCGGATTTTGATCAGGTCCTTAAGAATAAGGACAGTCGTATGACAATCAAAGAGATCGCGGATCGGCTTTTTGCGTTGCATGACGGGGACATCGAAAAGTCAAAACAGTTCGGCAAGGACGGTATGCTGGTGCTTAGGGAAATGTCGCATGTTCAGCGCTATGAAAACTGCGTGGTCTACAACTATGAATCGATCCTGCACGCCGATACGACAGAGCAGTTTACTGCCTGCATGATCGATCTGCCGGATCACACGACCGTCGTCTGTTTTAAGGGAACCGATGAGCACATGATCGGCTGGAAGGAAGACTGCTATCTTTCCTACAGGGATATCGCCTCGCAAGAAGATGCCTTAAACTATGTAAACCGCTACTGCAAGCTCTTTAAGACCTATCGGATCATCGGTCATTCCAAGGGCGGCAATCTGGCCGTCTATGCGGCCGTTCATTGCAAGCCCTGGATTCGCTGGCGCATCAAAGAGATCCTGTCCAATGACGGACCGGGTTTGCGTCCGGGTTCCTACGATCCGAAGATCTTTGAAAAGATCAAGGACCGCTACACACTGATCGTTCCGGAAAAGGATGCGGTCGGTACCATTTATGAACTGGCACCGAAAAAGATCATCGCCCGGGTCTCCACCAAAAACATCGTCGAAGCCCACGGCATATTGACTTGGCAGGTTTCGGAAGGCCAGATCGTCAAGGCGGACAATGATTCCTATCAGACCGATAAGACCAGACTGGCTCTGCTGGAGTTCTTAAAGAGTTCGACCGAAGAAGAAAGAAAGTCTTTCATTGAAGAGGTGTTCAAGGCTTTTGATGAAGCGGGCATCACAACAGTGACCCAGCTGGCCCATGGCGGTTTTCCGGTCTTATTAAGAGCGATAAAGGAGCTTTCAGAGATCGACTCGGCGTCCAAGAGGGTTGCCTTGAAACTGGCAAAGGTCTTTTCGATCTCTGTATCCAGCGGCCTCGCGTTCCATAAAACCGTTTCCGAACAGGCGAGCTGGCTGAAGGGCAAGGCCAGGTCTCTGGAAGGCAAGATCGGCATTTTAAACAAAGAAAAAGAGCAGGAAAATACAGAAGAAGAAAAAGAAAAGGAAGATCAATGATCTTCCTTAACAGTTTTTGCCGTCGATGGAACAGACCGGTCCGGTCTCTTTATAGATCGGTTCGTTTCCGTATTCCTTGACTACACCTGCCCAGTCCAGTGTGATCGTTCCGTCTTCCTTTACAATCGCCGGGATGCCGATGCTGCCGCCTTGCTTGGCTGCATCAAAGACGGGATCGTTGTCTCTGTAATGCAGGAAGATTTTGAGATCGCGCAGGCTCTTGTTGATATCGATGTATTCGTATTCGATGTGGTAAAGTTCAAAATTGAATTCGCAGTCCCTGCAGTCAGGGCACATTTCACTTCCGTATACTTTTAGCATAAAGTTCACCTCATAAACAGTATAACAGGCTGATTAAGCCTGTTTTACAATTATGTTCGATTGAAAAATACTTTTCAACAAAGTAGAATGAATGGGTGTAGTAAGGAGTTTAATTATGGACAGATTTGATGCCAAATATTTAAAAGACTGTGATTCCATGCATTTTATCATGCCGTTCATGTTTCCGAACCGCTGCGATAATCAGACGTATTTCACTTTTCAGATCGATCTGACGAATCTGAATGAATTTATCAAAAAGAAAAATGCTGACAATCCGGATTACAAGTACAATATGTTCCAGTGCATCGTTGCCGGTGTTTTGAAGATCGTCACCCTGCGTTCTAAGCTTTCGATTTTTATTCATGACCGCAAGATGTACAAGCGCAATGAAGTTTCGGCAGCTTTCACGGTGAAACAGGAATTTGCGGATGACGGCGGTGAGGTCCTTTGTTTCATCCATTCCAAGCCGGAGTGGAACATCGATGATGTTCATAACGAACTGAAAAGGCAGCTCTTAAAACTGAAGAACAAGTCCTATGTCGATGAGTCTACCGGTTTCATGGATAAATTCAATAAGCTGCCAAAGTTCATTTCCCGTCCGCTCCTTCGTTTCGTCTGCTGGCTGGAAAAGAAATCACTGATCCCGAAAGCTCTGATCGAAACGGATCCTTATCACTCTTCTGTTGTGCTGGCCAATCTGGGTTCCATCGGTCTGCCGGATGGCTATCATCATCTGACCAACTGGGGCACGACGTCAATGTTTGTCGTCATCGGCCAGAGCGGCAAGATGCCGTTCTTTGAGAACGAACAGGTCGTCTTCAAGGATGGCGTCAAGCTTGGCTTTACGGTCGATGAAAGAATCGCCGACGGATACTACTTCTCCAAGTCCATCAAGATGCTGAAGCTGTTCCTGGAACAGCCGGAACTTCTGGATCTGCCGTTAAACGAAAAGCTCTCCGATGAGCTTTGGGCAAAGATCAACATGAAATAATAAAGCGGGCATCAGTAGATGCCTGCTTCTGTTATGATCATATCCATCGGGATATCGTTGATATCTGTTATGATCTGATCGAGCTTTTGCGCTTCAAAGGCGACCGCGATCTTTGTTGCCTTGAGATCTTTCAGAAAGATATCGTAGTAGCCGCCTCCGTGTCCGAGGCGGTTTTTGTATGCATCGAAGCCGACGCAGGGAACGATGATGACATCGAGATCCTTCTTATCGATCAGGATGGAATTATCCGGATCGGGTTCAAGGATGCCATAGCGGTTTTTGATCATTGAAGCATTCGGAATGCGTGCTTCCATCTGTCGGCCTTTTCGGATCAAGGGATAGGCGACCTTGAAATTGGTGTTGATCATTGAAACATCCACTTCACTTGCAATCGGCGAATAGGACAGGATCGTCTTACCCTGCAGGAAGGGAAGCAGTCTTTCACAGATGATTTTCGAATCGTCTTCTCTTTGTTTATAAGAAAGGCTGTCTCTTGCGTTTAGACAGATCAGACGCTGATTTGATTTATCGGGCATTTTTGTGTGTGACATAGGTGATCGCAAAACCGATCAGGCAGCCGATGACCATGGCAATCGCCGCGTGCAGGATGGAAGAATCCGGTCCGATCGTCGTTAAGATGCCGAAAGTTCCGAACGAAGCCATCGCATAGGATTTGACGCCCATCATGCCGGCATAGAGTCCGGCAAAGAAACCGCCGATGCTTAGGGCACTCAAGGCTTTAAAGTCTTTCATGACGATGCCGAACAACGCGGGTTCACTGGTTCCGCCCACTGCTGAAGTGATGGCAGCTGCCAGGGTTTCGCTTTTGCGGTCTTTGAGATATAAGGCAAGGGTGACAAAGCCCAGGATATTGTTGTAGAGAACGTTGGAGAAAAACAAAATCGGATCGACACCGCTTGATGCCAGTAAGAGCATCGCACTGAGATTGGCACCGCCCAGTCCGAAAATGGTGATGAAAGGGATGATGGCGCACATGATGGCATTGCCGATCGGACCCAGGCTCTTTAACCAGAGGATTAGTTCAACCAGCTTGTTTCCTAAAAAGACACCTAAAGGACCGATCAGACAGAAGGCGATCGGAACCATGAGGATGATCGTGGTGAGCGGCAGAAGAATAGGCCGCAGATTATCCGAAAGCTTTTTGTCTAAGAAATGGTAGATATAGGACATCAGCCATACGGCGATGATCGAGGAGATGACCTGATTGCCGTAATCGGTTGAGGCGATCGGCAGTCCAAAGACGGAGAGGCTTCTTCCTTCGGCGACCAGTTTTACGAACGTCGGTGACAGCAGCATTGCGCCGATCAGGGCAGCAATGAAGCGGTCGACTTTAAACACATCACCGGAGGAAACGGCGATGTAGATCGGCATGAAGTAGTAGCCGGCATCGGCAACAAAGGAAAAGACGATGAAGGTATCACTGTCCTGGGCCAGCAGATTCAATACCTGCGGGCCAAGCACGATGAGGATGACCTTCAGCATGCCTACACCGATCATGATCGGCAAAGTCGGCACGATGCAGTCGACTAAAGTGGATAAGACCTTGGAAAGGCCTTCTTTTATTTTTAAGAGAAATGCTTTCATACAGATTTATTCTATCATGGCAAAAGAAACTCGCTAAGGTTTGTCAATGATAAATTCACACAAACTAATTGTCCACTATGAAAAGTCGTCACAATCGGACGATTTTTTCTTTTCGGGCTGATTGTTGTAATTATGTTTTTTATTCCGTCTTGTAAGCTTCCATCGCTCGTGCGTAATAGATCCTGAAGAATTTGTTCATCGCAGCGACGATAGCCTTCTTGTCTTTCTTACCTTCGGACTTCTTCTTGAGATAGTAATCATAGACGGCTGTATCTTTTACCGGTTTGATCTTTCTCAGATTCTTTACCATAAGATAGCCTAATTTTCTGAGCTGCTTGGATCCTTTTCTGGTGATGCCTCTTTCTGAAGCCTTGAACTGTCCGCTTTCATAAGGCGGGACATCGATCCCCACACAGGCGAT
>CADAHV010000091.1:0-5767 GCA_902787775.1 uncultured Erysipelotrichaceae bacterium
AACACTTCGCAAGGATATCCGGACCATCAATGACGTCATCTCCGCAAACAATGTTAAGATCCTTCTTCAGAAAGGGAAAGGCTTTTATCTCAACTGTTCCCAGGAAGAAAGAAACAGGATCCTTACAAGTTTCAATTATCGTTTTGATGATGCTTTCGACATAGAAAACACCTATGCACAGAAAGATTTAAAGATCTATTATCTGCTTCAGCGGGGCGATTTCAAGACCGAAAAAGTCGCATCCGAATTAGGTACCAATAAAAACAACATCTCAAGGCTCCTGGTCGATGTGCGTACGCGCTTGAAAGAATACGACATCTGCTTGTTCTCCCGCCCTGGCAGAGGATTGAATATGGAAGGCGATGAGATCAACATCCGCAACTGTCTGATCGACTCCATGTCCCAGATCTCTTCCGATGAGATCCTCAGCGTCTTCAACGACAACATCTCACTTTTCGGCATCAGCCAGAACGAGATCGACAATATATCCTCCATCTGTCTGAACATCGTAGAAAAATATAAGATCTCTCTTTCACGCTTATCCATCAAAAAGCTCATCGAAGCTGTCATCCTGACCATACGCAGACTCAATAACGGACATTGCGTATCTTTTGATACAAAACAGGAAGAACTGATCTTATCCTTCAAAGTAAACGATATCGTCAACGATTTTATCGATCAGATCACAGCCTATTACGGTCTGAAACTTCCGCAAAGCGAGATCCTGGTCACCCCTTCCGGCATGATGTATGAAAAGATGGTCGAAGATGATGTCATCGTCTGCGACATCGAAGGAAACATCATCGAAGGCGACAAAAAACCTTCTTCCGATACACCGGCCATCCTCTACATCTTCAAACATATGCCGCACATCAACGGCGTCATCCATACCCACCAGCCATATGCGACAGCTTTATCGCTGATCCCCGGCATGAAGGAATTCCGCGTCTGCTACACCGGCATGGCCAATGCCTGCTGCGGCAACGTACCGATCACGCCTTACTCCAATGCGGGTTCCGTTGATATGGGCATCGATGTCGTCAACAACGCCGGCAACGCAAGAGCAGTCATCCTTTCCAACCACGGTGTCATGACCATCGGTCCGACGCTCAAGGATGCCCTGTACTCCGCTGTCTATCTTGAAGAGACCGCCAAGGGCTACCTGGCTGCAAGAGCCTGCTGCCCGGATGGCAAGACCAACGAGATGACCGACGAACAGATACAGACCATGGTCGATGTCTTCAAATTCTATGGCCAGGGCACACCGACGATCCCTACGGATCTCGTCGATAAGAACAAAGAATAATCCATATCCCCTTTTGATACGATCGATAGATTCGCAAAACACTGCTTATGAACCATAAGCGGTGTTTTGTTTTCAGAGGTACAATTTTTGGAAAACTGTATCGTCTTAGGATCGTATTTTTCCCACTTGTGAATTTTTAAACATATAATTGACTTAATGAATAGAGGTATTGATATGGCTGAAAAAGAAAAAATGAATGCAGTAAACGAGGTCAATGAACTCGTCGAAAACGCCTTAAAAGCACTCGATGAATTCGCATCCTTCGACCAGGAAAAGATCGACTACATCGTCGCCAAATGTTCCGTTGCCGGCCTTGACCACCACGGGGTCTTAGCCAAAGCGGCGATCGATGAAACGAAACGCGGTGTCTTTGAAGACAAGGCGACCAAGAACCTGTTCGCCTGCGAATATGTAGTCAACAACATGCGTCACTTGAAGACCGTCGGCATCATATCCGATGATCCGGTCACCGGCATCACCGAGATCGCCGAACCGGTCGGTGTCATCTGTGGCATCACCCCAGTCACCAATCCGACTTCCACGGTATTGTTCAAGTCATTGATCTGTCTCAAGACCAGGAATCCGATCATCTTTGCCTTCCATCCGAATGCGCAGGAATCTTCCAAAGCTGCCGCCATGATCATGAAAGAGAATGCGGAAGCAGCCGGTGCACCGAAAAACTGCATCCAGTGGATCGAACATCCTTCGATGGATGCCACAAGTGCATTAATGAATCATCCGGGCGTTGCGACGATCCTTGCGACCGGCGGAAATGCAATGGTCAAAGCCGCTTACTCCTGCGGCAAACCGGCGATGGGTGTCGGAGCCGGCAACGTACCGGCGTACATGAACGCTTCCTGCGATGTAAGACAGGCGGTCAATGACATCGTCATCTCCAAGTCTTTTGACAACGGAATGATCTGTGCTTCCGAACAGGCAGTCATCATCGATGAGGCGATCTATGATGAAGCAATCGATCTGTTTAAAAAATTCAAGGTCCACTTCCTGAAACCGGAAGAAAAGAAGAAACTTTCAAAATACATGTTTGGCTATGCCGAAAATGAAAAAGGCTTCGAAAACGCGAAGCTCAATCCGGATATTGCCGGCAAGTCACCGCAATGGATCGGTGAAAAAGCCGGCATCAAAGTTCCGGAAGACTGCGTGATCCTCGGCGTCCACTGCAAAGCCGTCGGCGAAAAAGAACCGCTCTCAAGAGAAAAGCTTTCCCCGGTCCTTGCCTTCTACAAGTCGAAAGATGAAAATGAAGGCTTTGCGATCGCCGATCAGATGGTTCGCTTCAACGGCCTTGGCCATTCGGCTGCCATCCATTGCAAGAGCCAGGAAATGGCCGATCGCTTTGGCGACAAGATCCCGGCGATGCGCATCATCTGGAACTCACCGTCAACGTTCGGCGGCATCGGCAATGTCTATAACTCTTTCCTGCCTTCCCTGACGCTGGGCTGCGGCAGCTATGGACACAACTCGATCGGCGGCAACGTCTCGGCGATCAACCTCTTAAATATCAAGAAAGTCGGAAAAAGGAGAAACACCGTGCAATGGTTCAAAGTCCCGCAGAAGATCTATTTTGAAAGGAATTCCATACAGTATCTCAAGTCCTGCCGCGATGTAAACAAAGTCTTCATCGTCACCGATACTTCGATGGTCGAATTAGGCTATCTGTCAAGGATCACCGAACAGCTCTATGCGAGAAGGAACAAGGTACAGATACAGTTATTCTGTGATGTTGAACCAGATCCGGATATCTCGACGGTCAGAAAAGGCGCCAACATGATGGATGTCTTCAAACCGGATACCATCATCGCCCTGGGAGGCGGTTCCGTCATGGATGCGGCCAAAGGTATGTGGTTATTCTACGAACATCCGGAAGTCAACTTCGATGACCTCAAGCAGAAGTTCATGGATATCCGCAAGCGTGCCTTCAAATATCCGGAACTGGGCAGAAAGACCAAGCTCGTCTGCATCCCGACCACGTCCGGTACGGGAAGCGAAGTCACGCCGTTTGCCGTCATCTCCGACAAGGCCAACAACAAGAAATATCCTTTGACCGATTATTCGCTGACGCCGACCGTCGCGATCGTCGATCCGGAATTCACGACCGGACTGCCAGCCAGGGCAACCGCAATGACCGGTCTGGATGTACTTACCCACGCCATTGAAGCCTATGTCTCAGTCATGGCCAACGACTATACCGACGGCCTTTGCCTCAAGGCGATACAGCTTGTCTTCAAATATCTTCCAAGAGCCGTCAAGGATGGAAGAAATGACCTCGAAGCAAGAGAGAAGATGCACAATGCGGCAACGATCGCCGGCATGGCCTTCGCCAACGCCTTCTTAGGCATGACCCACTCTTTAGCCCATAAAGTCGGGGCACAGTTCCATACCGTCCATGGCTATACCTGTGCCATATTATTGCCACATGTCATCCGCTACAACGGCACGACACCGACAAAGCTCTCGGTCTGGCCAAAGTACAACCACTACTGCGCAGATGAAAAATACCTCGAGATCGCAAGGCTCATCGGTCTAAATGCTAATACGCCGGAAGAAGGTGTTGAAGCTCTGGCAAAAGCCGTCATTGACTTGTGCAAGGAATGCGGCCTGGATCCGAACTTCGAGTCCATGGGTATCGACAAGAAAGAATTCGAAGATAGCATCGACCGCATCGCAGTGCTCGCCTATGAGGATCAGTGCTCACCAGCCAACCCGCGGGTGCCAATGGTCGAAGACATGAAAAAGATATTGTTGGATTGCTACAGCGGAAACTAAACATTACAAAAGGGGCTGTAACGCAGTATGATGATTACTGCTTACTCGTTATAGCCCCGGATCAAGGCATACTGGCCAATTGTATGTAAAGGCATGAAAATGCCTTAAATCCAGCTTATGAATACATGATCCGGGGTTCCTGTTGTCAACAGGACCGTGGAATAAATAAGCCCTGTCACATTGGCTCAGTGTCCGGAATAGTGAATCGGCTCAGTTGCCAGAAAAGGTGGCTCTCAATTTCGGAATGGATGGCTCAGTTGAAGCGGAATACTCACTCGACATTATCAAACTAAGGCCGGAGCTTGCCGAAATGCAGATTAATAAAAATCGAATCTATACAAAGCCAAATTACGTTGAGCCTGATTAGGGTTGTTTCCATCCTTCTTATAAAAAATTGAACTTTTTATAAGATTAGATGTTTAAAAAACTCCTTTTACACTTGGTAACTCGTTGCATCTACAAAACAAATCTAAGAGCATTCAGATTTTGTTGCTTTATCTATCTGGCACCAATCAACTCCATGAGCTCATCCCTTCTTTGGAGTGAAGCATCGATGGTGAACGGATAAGTATAGAAATTGCGTTCTTTGTTCTTGGTATCGAAGGAATAGGCAAAGCCATTTTCCTTGCACCAGTTGATGATAATCTTTGCGATCTTGTCGTTTGATGTGTCATGTCTGATCATATTCTTCTAATCTCCCGTTCTGCTACTTAGTAAAAACAAAGGAACCATCGAAGTTCCTTGTGCTTGTGTATTATACACCATTTTCTTTGACACTCCCCATGGATAGATCCAGGGGATTCCTGATTCATCCTGAGATCGCTTTTTAGGTCATTACTGACGGTCATCCACGATTATTCAGTCCTCAGGCTATGTTTATACTGTTCCCGTGTGCCCCACGGTACAGTGTATGAGATTGTTTTGATTGATCAAGCTGAAGCCAGCATCTTCAAGGCTTCATTCAGAATATTGATTGCGGCATTGTGATCCCGATCATGATGGCTGCCGCAAACCGGGCAGGTCCACTTTCGGATCTTGAGATCTTTGACAAGGATGTTTTTGTAACCGCAGACATGACAGATCTGCGATGAAGCACAGAATCTCAGAACCCTGATGAATGCAGAGTCATATTCAAAAGCTTTGTATTCTAAGAGCCTGTAAAAATCTGACCACGAGACATCGTTTATAGATCTTGCCAGCTTATGATTCCTGATCATTCCCTTTACATTAAGATCTTCAACAGCGATGATTTGGTTTTCTTTCACCAACTTTAAAGATTCTTTATGCAGAAAGTCTAATCTGGAATTAGAGATCTTCTCATGGATCTTTGCTACTTTAAGTCTTTGTTTCTCAATGTTCCTACATTCAGATAGAGGCTTCTTATAGAAAGGAACTCTGTTTGAGGTGTAGTAATCGATATTCATCTCGATCATACGGGAAAGCTTCTTCTGTTCTTTCAGAAGCTTCTTATCATACTTGGTAAGATATTTCGGATTATCAACGACCGTACCGTTGGAATCCGTGTAGAACTCTTTAAGGCCTACATCGATGCCGATCTTACCGCCGTTATTGGATCTGATCTTTTCTTCATACTCGCAGCACAAAGATACAAAATACTTATTGGTCTTTGTTCTGGAGATAGTGGCATTCAGGATTCTTCCCTTGATATTTCTT
>CADAHV010000092.1:0-5676 GCA_902787775.1 uncultured Erysipelotrichaceae bacterium
GATTTATACAGATAAGATCTTATAAAAAGAGGCTGATTACGACCTGACAAATTTTTCGTAACAGCCTCTTTTTGATCGTTGATGAAATCTACTGACGGTTGGAGAGAACCAGAGCCAGCTTGCCGATCACAAATCCTTGTTTGTTATTGGCAACCCTGATTGGGTCGTCATCCCCACCGCTGTACAGAAGAAGCGCATCCTTTGTTTTATAGTATTTTTTAATTACGGTTTTTCCTTTCAGAATTGCACAGACGATTTTGTTGTTGCTGATCTCGTTTTCTTCGCAGGCCGCGAAGATACAGATATCATCCGGATTGATTCCGTCGTTGCGCAGAGTCCCTTCAGTTGCCTTGATGGCAAAATAGCTTTTGTTCTTCATCAGAAGATCATCCGGCAGATTGATAATACTGTGAGTGAAGTTTGGATCGAAAACAGCGCTCCCATTTCCTTCGTAATCTTTAATCAGCTTATTCCGATCAAAGATAGGAACCGCTCTGTTGTTGCTTCCGACACCGGTCATAGAGGAAAGCTTCTGATCGGATGTGCCGAAAAGATAATTCAGGTCGCATCCGAAGAAATTACAGATTTTTCCGCATGCCTCAAAAGATGGGGTTCTGTCTCCTGATTCATAGAAACTGATTGTAGATTCACTCATGCCAAGCGCTTTGGCAAGCTGCATCATGGTGATGCCTCTTTCAACTCTTAAGGCATATAACCTGGTTCCGTCAAATTCACATTGAATATTGTTTGTAGAATGTTTTGTCATAAAACTCGCTCCTGTTTCTTCTGTTTCCGAATTTTTCCCTAATATGCTATCAAGTTTATCTTCACTCTTAGTTAAATTTTAAAACACAAAAGCGAATAATGTAAGAAGAATTATACCAAGATGCATAAGTAAAACAATATGTGCAAATTCAAAAAACTTTAAAATTGGTATAAACTTGACAGAGAGTAAAGATAAATATAACTTAAAATATAGATTGAAATGGAGATTTGAAATAATGCCAAGCAGAAAAAAATATATGGAGAGACTGAGAAAAAGAAGAAATGAATTGAATATGGGCACGGAATATGTAGCCGAACAGCTGAACTGCTCCGCTGCTACGATTCTGGCTTATGAAAGAGGGGATCGCATTCCGCCGCTTGGCCGTATCAAACCGCTTGCTGAGCTTTATGGAATGTCAATTGAGGAGCTGTTCTTCTCCGATGATGACGAAAAACAATAGTTTTCTGATTCTTCTTTCTGTATTGCTCACAATGCTGTTTTGCGGTTGCGAAATACAAAAAAAGGCGGATCTGAAAACAGACGAATACAGCTGGACAGTTCCGGATATGTCCGGATACGAGAATTTTGATCAAAACAACATAGATGTTCTGAGACAGATCGATCTGGAACAGCTTGAAAAGATCCTGAATCAGAAAGCAAGCACTCTGCTTCTTGTGACTTCACCTCAGTGCGGTGTCTGCCAGGAAGTGATCAACGATCTCGCAAAGACCGCAAAGGAATCAAATAAACCGCTTTGCTACATAAACGCTACCGAAATCGCCGAGGACTATGAATCTTATTTGCGGTTCCTAGAAATCATGAACCCGGTTCTGATTGAAGAGGATGGAAAGAAAAAGATCTTCACGCCGGAACTTGTAAAAATCGTAAACGGTGAATTTGCAGATCATTACGTCGGATCGGATTTGAACGGGCTTATTGAAATCCTGGAAGGAGAAAATGAGTGAAACAACTAAGAGGTCTGTTTGCCTATTATCGCGGATGTGGGAGAGGAAAGAAGGTGCTGATTATCACGGCGTTTCTATTGATGCTATTTATCATTTTTATGGCATCCGCCTGGATGACAGGATCGTTTATCAGACCGTTTATAAAATCTGATAAAAGTCCGATACTCGTTGGATTGCATTCAGGTTTAACTTTCACGATCATCATATTCATCGTTACAGTGATCGTCGTAGCTGTAGCGCTGTTTAAGGCATCCGGCACAAACAACGTCACATACGAGGACGAAAGAGGTGTCACGTTCCTTGAGAAGAGCACAAGGGGCAAAGCTCATTTCATTACACCGTATGAAAAGGAAAGGTACTTCAATATCGATGATGGCGATAATATCACCGACTTCCTTATGGGACAGGAAACTGAAAACTGGCAAAGGGTCATAGCCTACAAGGAAAAAGAGAAAGGCGCACCTGGTACAAAAAACATTCTGGTATTGGCCAATTCCGGTCAGGGTAAAACATTCACTATTGTTAAAAACAACGTCATTCAGGGGATCAAAGATGGGATATCTGAAGTTGTCGTCGACCCGTCTGCGGAAATATATACGTCAACAGGGCAATATGCCAGAAATGAAGAGTGTGATGTCAGGGCGCTGAATATGCAGAACCTTGACTACTCCGAGTGTTGGGACTGCTTGGGTGAAACAACCATTGATGTAAAAACAGGAAGGGTCGATTCGATACGTTTGCAGGATTTTGCAAGGATCTTTACCAAGAATGCCGCAAGAGGGGAAAACGAAGACTACTGGTATAAATGTGCGATCTCTTTGATCGAGACCGTTATCGGTTATGCGGCATATCAAAGAGAAAAATCCGTCCTTAAGGGATACCAAAAAATCTACGACCGGATCACAAGAGGAAGGGAAGGAACGAAGTTCAAAAGGATCATCGAAAACGAATTTGTCTCCTTTCCATGGTGTGAAGACAAGATCATGAATGCCGCTGAAAAATACGGCATATCAGGTCTTGATGTCAAAAAGGCAATTCAGGCTGTAAAAAGCGAAGCACCGGCGTACAACATCGGCGTTGTCTACGACATGATTATGGAGTTCAAGAAAATTGAAGAAAACTTTGCGCTCATGCCGAAGTATCATCCGGGAAACGCCGCATACAAGAGATACCAGTCGCACACCAAGGAAACGGTGCGTGACGGTGCGATCCAGGGCGCACAGATGAAATTCAAGATCTTCGACTCGGATAAACTGCGCATGGTTTTGTCTGAACCGGGGATCAACTTCAACACAATCAATTTCAAACAGTCGGTTTATTATCTGATAATTCCAGATAACACTTCCATCTATAGACCGATCGCTTCGCTGTTCTTCTCGTTCTTTTACCGGGATGCGCAGCGAAATTACGACGAAGAGGCTGTCGCCGCTACGGCAGAAGGAAGAAGAAACCGCTGTATTCCGGTCATGTGTCTGATGGATGAATTTGCATCGCTGGGCGTTATCACCGGAAGCGAGGAAGACTTTGCAACGGTCATGTCCGATGCAAGAAAAAGAAAGATCTGGAACGTTATCGTCGCCCAATACTACTCGCAGTTAGAAGGAATCTACGGAATCTATGGCAGAGATGCGATCGTATCCAACTGTTCGACGCTGCTGTGCCTTGGTTCGAATGATGCTGCAACCAACGAATTTGTCGCCAAAGCCTGCGGCATGACAACAACGCAGAACGAGACCCACACCGTCAGAAACACCTTCTTCGGGCAGATACCGGATGATGGAACGATGAGTGTTTCCTCGATCGAGACCTATCTGCTTTCTCCAGACGAGATCGGGAACATGGAAGATAAGGTACTGATCAAAAGACACGGGGCAGGGGCCTATGTTGCCAATACACTGCCATGGAGTCAGAACCCCGAATTGCTTGACGGGAAGTGTCCTGAAGTTTCCTACACCGACAACATTAAACCGCTCAATATCGATCCATGGATCCTTTACTCCGATCCCAAAGATGACAATAAAAAGCCTAAAGAAACAGCAGATGACCTGATCATGCGCCTTGGCGCAATAAAGGATGAACAGGGAAGATATATCGACGCGGAAACAAAGGAGGTTGTGAAACTTGAAAGCAGCGAAGAAAAGAAAGTCCTGAAACCGGTCAGAAAAAAACAGACCGCAAAAGACACGGAAAGCAATAATAAAAAACCCGGCAAGGACAAAACACCGGTAAATGCCAAGGAAAGCGGTACAGGCCGTAAGAAGAAAGTTAGCACACCGAAAAACGAAAAAGAAGATTCAGCCTTATACGACTGACAAGGAGAAAAATATGTCTGACAACAGATCGCAGGAAAATGACAGACCGTTTATGGTCCGAGAAACCGATGCTGAAAAAAAGGACGTAGAGAAAAAAGAACTCTCAAAAGCATCACAAAAGCCCAAAAAAGCCCCGAAAACAGATGAATGGAAGAAAAGCGGGCAATCAGATACTGAAAACAAAACGGCCGTAAAACCGGCTGAAAAAGCCCCGGTTGTGAACAAAGAGCCGATTGAGGAAGCGCTTGACGACAAGGAAGCCTACTACGAAGTAAAAAGACAGAACCGGCAGATCATAAACAGCGAGATTGTCGCTGATGCATCAGATGATCTGCTTGATCTGATCGAGAAGAAAAAGAACCGCAGCGAAATCCTCTATGACCGTCTTATGCAGAACAAAGAGGAAGACAGGGTCATATATGGCGAAGTCGCAGGAGTCAGGATCGAATCGGAAAGAGTTCTGGTTGACGTGCTGTGGAACGGTATTCGGATCATTGTGCCGCATTCCGCATATTTCCAGAGTTCATGGAACATGGGCAACAACTTCGATGAGCTTTCCAAAGAGGAAAAACTGCTGAAGATCCAGAGAAACGCTCGCGAAATGCTCGGATCCTATTGCCCTGTGGTTGTTAAAGCCGTTGTGAAAAACCCTGTCGAAGAAGGAAGCTTCAAGGGAGAAGACAAAATCGTCGGTTATGGAGACCGTGTTGAAGCGCTAGCTAAACTGCGAAAACACTATTTCTTTGACAGAGATATGGACGACCCGAACTACCCGCGGCCGGAAAGGCACGCTAATGCACATGTCCTCATGGTCGCACAAGACTTTGCGGTCGTTGAATGCATGGGATGTGAATACAGGATTGATTCTTACAACATCTCGGATCAGTATTGTGATGATTGCAGGGATCTGTACAAAGCGGGCGATCTGATGGAAGTCAGGATCAAAAAAGTCACGATCGAAGGGGACAAAGTCACTTTGAAGATATCAGGCATTCTCAACGATGGCTCGATGATGATGCCAGATATCAGAGAAGGCGATACATTTATCGGATATGTCAAAAGTTTCAACAAAGCCAAGAACATTTATACCTGCAAACTCAATGTTGGTGTAAATGCATCCGTGCATCTTAAATCAACAACAGGGCATGCGGAACTCAATATCGGAGACCGCGTATCAGTAACTGTAACAGGCATCAACGGAGATTATGTGTTTGGCTCTGGAATGAAGATCTAATCATTTGTAGCCAGATGCCGGGAAAGGAAAAGCTTCAGCTACCCACGGATAAATCCGTGGGATTGTGAAAGCAATCCCATAGCTGAATAGCCTAAGCCTTGAAACAAAGGCTACGTTATCCGGGAATGTATAGGTACCAGCGGGCGTTATACCTAACTCGCTGCTCTACGGCATGCGATTAAACAGTTCTGATGGGTAGGAACAGTGCTGCATGTGAAAACCCCCTATAACATTGGCGAAGGTATTCTACGGTCACATAGCGCCGGCTTACAGCATAAAGCTATGTAGAAAGGAACAGTGTGTTGACATATGTACTAAACAAAGACGGACAGCCGCTTATGCCGACAGGGCGTTCCGGCAAAATGAGAAGGCTTCTCAGAGATAAGAAAGCCAAAGTAA
>CADAHV010000093.1:0-5615 GCA_902787775.1 uncultured Erysipelotrichaceae bacterium
TTGCCCAAGCTAAACAGGAGGGAATGATTCTGTTAAGTCATGATCGGCTTATGGAATACTATGACGAAGACTGTATTCGAATGGTATAGTTCTTTGGAAAACATTTTGATGCAAGAAGAGGATCGAACGATCCTTTTTCTATATAATTATTCTCATGAGAACAATTGGATGGATCATTAAAGTCATTACGATGATCGTGATGTTTGCGGTATTGGAATTGAATAAGAACTCTCTTTTTGGCTGGTTTCTGGCGTTTTTGGTGACAGCGATCTGCTTTAGTTTATCAGTCCGATACAGCGGCATGAAAAATGTGCTCTTGTATCTATTGTGGGTCTTTGTCTTTGCCGGGATCGTCTTTCTCAGCTGGCCAAAAGAAAAGTATGTACCGGCCGTAGAAAGCAAAAACCCTGACAAGACAGAAATTGTCGATACGAATTACGGTAAGGTGCAAGGTGTCTACAACGCGGATCATTCCGTGGAGGTCTTTGCGGGCATCCCATATGCAAAGCCGCCGGTCGGGGAGCTTCGCTGGAAGGAACCGCAAAAGGCAGAAGCCTGGAAGGATGTGCTGCTGGCCGACCACTTTAAGGCCATGGCCATGCAGGAAAAGGATTTGCCGATCTATTCTTCGATTGGCCGCATTGTCGGCTATCACGATTATGAAGTCAAGCTTGGCGATGAACATGACTTTATTGCCAGCGAAGACTGTCTCTATCTGAATCTCTGGCGGCCGGCCAACCTGCAAGATAAAGTACCGGTCTTAGTCTATATTCATGGCGGTTCCTTAAAAAGCGGGCAGACCTGGTATCGGGATTTTTCCGGAGAAGGTCTGGCGAAAGATGGCATCATCGTCGTCAATTTTGCCTACCGCTTAGGCGTCTTTGGCTTTTTTGCGAATGATGAACTGGCCAAGGAGTCTGAGCATCATACGACGGGAAATTACGGTCTGCTGGATATGGTGGAGGCCTTGAAATGGGTCAGGGAAAATATCGCCTGTTTCGGCGGCGATCCGGACAATATTACGATCGCCGGGGAATCGGCGGGTTCGGCCGCCGTGTCGGCTTTATGTACCTCGCCTTTGGCCAAGGGCCTCTTTGATAAGGCAATTCTGGAATCTTCGACGGTGGCTGCCAGAATTCCGACACATTCCTATCGAAGCTATGAAGAAGCCTTGCGTTCCGGCAAACACCTGATGGAGCGCTATGGTGTGAGTTCTGTTGAAGAATTGCGAAAGATCGATGCCAAGGATTTAGTGAAGGAGGCAGAAAGCCAGCACCATATAACGGTGGATGGCTATGCCTTAATCGAAGATCCATACGGATCCTATAAGAAGGGGATCCACAATGAGTCGGCGATTTTACATGGCTACAACAGCGAAGAGAGCGGTCCGTTTATCCTCTTTGATCATGCGAACATGAAGAATTACGAAGAAAAGATACGCCGCTTCTTTGGTGCCTACGCCGATGATGTTTTAAAGATCTATGATGCGAAAAGCGATGAGGAAGCAGACAGGTATTGGGCGGAGATCTATGGCTGTATCTACTTTGCCTACCCGCATTATTGTCTCAATCGTCTGGCCCTGGAAAATGATATTCCGGTCTATGAATACTTCTTTGACCGTCACAACGGCTATTTGAGCAGTTGGCATTCGGGTGAAGAGATCTACCTCTATCACAATGTTCCCAAAGGCTCGGCCTTTGATGAAAGAGACCGGGAACTGTCCGATGAGATGGCTGGGTCGCTCTTGGCCTTTGTAAGGACGGGCAATCCCAATCATGAGGGTCTCATCGATTGGCCGATCAATAAAGATTCCAAGACATTGCTGGGCTTTGGCGATACAACGAGAATTGTAAGTGAGCGTTCCCTGGCTTTGTATGAAGTCTTGGATCAAATGCAGAGATTTTAAAAACGGATCTTTGTGATCCGTTTTTCTTCTACTTTTTGGCTAGTGAATCGCTGTAGCTTTCCAAGATCAGGCCGTCGTTGATATAGGCGTTGAGATATTTTGGCTTGAGCGCTTTTTCATAGTCATCAACAAGCGGCTTGTATTCCGGAATGGAAGAGATGATGACGTTCGGGATGATGAGACAGTCTTCCTCTTGTCCTTCGACATAGGTGACATAGACATAGCCTTTCGGAATGGAGGTCTGGTGCGGCGAGAACTTTTCAATGATGGTGGTCTCGTGCTTGTTCATATCATTGTCGTAGACATCGACATTGAGCTTCCAGAAGACGTGATTCTTGAAGCGGGCATCTCTGGCAAAGCGGACAAAGGTGCCGTCCTTGATTTTGGCCAGGGCGACATCGCCGTTTGAAACTCGTTTGCGGATCAGGTTCTTGTCCATATTGAGGTCGATGGCCGTATAGACGGCGGTGAGGACAAACATCAGGGCGACAAAGCCGAAGATGATGGCTAAGGCACGTCCTTTGAAGATCTCCGGATGGGTCAGCATATAGACGATAGATCCCACTTCGATGAGAACGATCAGGGACAGGAGAAAGGTCGATCTTTTATATAATTTCAACTGCATTTTTTATTACCTCTTACCACGATTTTAACATTTGGAACAGATAATGTGAATTGTGTGATGATTGTGTGAAAAAAGTTGAAATCCCTTTCATATAGACTTACAATGAAAGAGTAAGGAGGTTCATAACTTATATGAGCAATTTAATGTTAGGTATAATCCTGGGTCTCTGGTCAGGTGTGGCTATGGTCCTGGATTTATCCGGTTTAGGTATTCGTACCCCTATCATTACTGGTCTCTTAGCTGGTCTTTGCACAGGTAATGTTGCAATGGGTCTGCAGGTCGGTTCCGTCATGCTGATCAACAGCTTAGGCTTCTACACTTATGGTGGTGCTACGATTCCTGACTTCATTACTGGTTCCATCTTTGGTACAGTTGTCGGTGCAAAAGCTGGTAACGTTGATGCCGGTATCGTCGTCGCTCAGGGTATCGCCCTTCTGATGTCTGAAATGGATATCTTAGGCCGTGCTTCTACGACTGTCTTCCAGCATTTAGGTGAAAAAGCTTTAGCTGAAAACAACATTCCTAAGTTCGAAAGAGTTACCTTATTAGGTGTTCTCCCTTGGGCTTTATCAAGAATGCTTCCTGTCGTATTAGGCATGGTCTTAATCGACAATGTCGTTGCATTAACGAACTTCGCTACCAGCATTGAGTGGATCGCTAACGGCTTAAGAGTTGTTGGTAAGGTCTTACCGGCTGTCGGTTTTGCCCTTCTGTTATCCTACATGGATCTCAAGAAGTACTGGCCATTCTTCGTTATCGGCTTTGTTCTGTTTGCTTACGCCGGTATGGGAACAGTCGCTCTGGCTTTAGTCGGTCTGGCTGCTGCTAGCTTCTTTGTAAAGGGAGGTGTTGAATAATGTCTAAAAAGTTAACACAGGCTGCTTTAAAGAAAGCATGCTCAAGACACAACTGGGCATTACAGTGGTGCTGGAACTATGAAAAGATGCAGGCCGCAGGTTATGCATACGCTATGGTTCCAATTATCAAAGAATTATACGATGGAAATGAAGAACAGTGCAGACAGCTTGAAAGACATATGCAGTTCTACAACACTCACCCGGGTGCTTCTGCATTGATCGCTGGCGCTGGTGTTGCTCTTGAAGAAGGCGGACAGCCGGAAGTTCATGACAGCCTGAAGGTTGCCCTGATGGGTCCTTTAGCTGGTATCGGTGATACAATCCAGGCAGTCTTAGTTACTCCTCCGTTCAACATCATCGCTGCTGGTTTAGCAAGCGAAGGCAACGCTATCGGCGCTATCTTAGCTTCTACTTTACCGGTTTTAGCTCTGTTCATCCTCAGATGGCCTCTGTTCAACTATGGTTACAAACAGGGTGCTAACGTTATCAACGATGTCGCCGGTGCTGGTATGATCGACAAGCTCCAGATCGGTGCTAACATCTTAGGTGTTACCGTCATGGGTGGATTCGTTCCTTCAATGATCGGTGCTACACTGCCTGTCAAGTTAGGTAAAGACTTAACAATCGACGGTGCTACTGTTGAAGCAAAGACTTTACAGCAGGTTTTGGATGCAATCTTCCCTTACCTCGTTCCGCTTGGACTGACATTCGGATGCTACTATCTGATCAAAGTCAGAAAGATGTCTCCTCTGTCAGTTATCCTCGTCCTCTTCGTTGTTGCATTCTTACTGGGTGCACTCGGCTGGATGGCTTAATTCATAGGGCTGGTAATCTGAACAAAACGCAGGTCTTTCAGAGATCTGCGTTTTTCTTTAGTAAATAATGTAAACGCTTTACTGCAGGGTGTTATAATGATTAGTGGAGGTATCATTTTATGATCAAACACTTAAGAATCGACAATAGACTTATTCATGGCCAGGTTGCTGTCACGTGGATGAATTCAATTGGTGCGGACAAGATCATCGTCTGCAATGATAAAGTAGCTGCTGACCCTATCCAGAAAATGGCTTTACCGATGGCTGCCAGAGGCAATACGGTTTATGTATTCACCATCGCAGAAACAATCAAGTATGCGCAAGAGCATCCGGAAGAGACAATGTTTGTCATCTGCAAGTTCCCAAGTGATGCATTAGCTATTCTTGAATCCGGTCTGGAAGTCCAGGAAGTCAACGTTGGTAACGCTGCTCCGATCCAGGGTACAACCTACAAGATGGTCACGAAGTCCATCGCCGTCACCGAAGAGGATGCGAAGTGCTACAGAAAGATCGCTGAACTCAGAGGCGGTGTTCTGAACTCCAGACTGACGACCATGAACGAGACAGAGAACTTCCTCGAGTTACTGTCAAAGAACGGTCTCTAAAAAAATAATCTCAAGCCGCTGCGGCGGCTTTTTTCTTTTCTGCTATATAATAGGATTGTTGTAAAAGCGAGGGTTTACTTATGAAACAAAAACCAATGGGGATGCGGATCGGTGAGAGCGTCTTTTGTATCGGCTATCTGTGTTTTGTGTTCATTGCTGCCTGCATCTTTGGTGCCAGGAGTGATCAATACAGCCGCTTGTGCATGCTGATGTGCATTCTGCTTGGTGGCGGCGATGCCTTCCATCTGATACCGCGCATCATCATCAACATCAAAGGCGAGACGGAAGATAAGGAAGAAAACGCAAAACGTTCCTTCTGGCTGGGTTTAGGCAATCTGATCTCTTCGATCACCATGACTCTGTTTTATGTTTTGTTGTTTAAGATGATGGAAGAAAGGGCACAGATTCAGATGCCTTCGATGATCTATACTTCATTGATCGTATTAACTGTCTTACGTATTGCCTTATGTCTGTTCAAGCAGAACAAGTGGTTTACGGGTGGCGATCCAAGCTGGGGCATCATTCGCAACATTCCTTTTGTGGTCATCGGCATCATCACGATCATCTACCTGGTCGCTTATTGTCACGCTCCGGGTTTGGCAGTCCTGGTCTTTTTCAGTTTTCTTTGTTACATGGCGGTGGTCGTCGGGGCAAAGAAGAAGCCGATGCTGGGGATGTTGATGATTCCAAAGACCATCTGTTATATCTGGATGATTGCTATACTCTTGAAATGAGGCCCGCAGCTGCGGTTTTTTTTCATGATTTGTGCAAAAGATTGCATAGTTCTTGCAAGTGCTTACATTTTTC
>CADAHV010000094.1:0-5513 GCA_902787775.1 uncultured Erysipelotrichaceae bacterium
CATATACTCATTCTACTACAAAAAAGACATATAATTGAATCAGAGGTGGAATTATGAAAGCAATGATCATCGTCAGCAACGGCTTGGAAGAATGCGAAGCACTCGTCACTTACGACCTGCTCTATCGGGCCGGCATCGATGTAAAACTGGTCGGTTTAAACAAAACCGTCGTCTCTTCTCACAATGTCAGCTTTGAAGCACACGAAACGATCGATGACATCGATCCTTCGGCCTATGACTGTCTCATCCTGCCGGGTGGTATGCCGGGGACAAAGAACCTGGAAAACGACCAACGGGTCCAGGATCTGATCGACTATTTCGTCAAGGAAGACCGCTATATCGCAGCGATTTGTGCTGCCCCTTCTCTGCTGATCCACAAGGGCCTTCTGGACAACCGGAAATTTGTCTGCTTCCCCGGTTTTGAATCCGGACTGACGCCGGAAAAAGAAAAAGCCGTCGTCGATGGAAAATTCATTACCGGCAAGGGTCTTGGTGCTGCCTTCGAATTTTCCTATCGGATCATCGAAGCTCTTCTTTCAAAAGAAAAGGCAAAAGAAGTCCTGGACAAGATCCAGTATTGAATAAGACGGAAACAAATTCTGCAAAGCATCGCTTCAAGCGGTGCTTTTTCTTTCATATCAATGCTGTTCTTGTGTTTTATAATGTAGGAAAAGGTGAAGACATATGAATAATAAAGAGTTTACAGAAAAGTATTATATTGACCGAACGAAAAATCTTTCCGTCAAATGGCAGCGGGGCAAGAAGATGAACTGTCTGCCGATGTGGATCGCCGACATGGATTTCAAGATGGACCAGCGTCTCATCGATGCCCTGAATGGCTTTATCGCCAAGGGCGATTTCGGCTACATGAATCTGCCGCAGGATTACTATGACGTCTTTACAGGCTGGCATCAGAAAAGACACAATGTCCAATACAAACAGGAATGGATCCGCTTCTCAAGAGGAGCGATCGACGCCATCCATCAGGTGGTCAATGCCCTGAGTGATGAAAAAGACGGCATCTTAATCACCACGCCGCTCTACCCGCCGTTTGCCTCCACCATTAAAAACAGCGGCCGCAGACTCTATGAATCCAAGATGATCGACAATGACGGCTTCTTCACATTCGACTATAAGGACATTGAAAAGAAATTCAAAACCGGCAGGATCAAAATGTTCATGCTGTGCTCACCGCACAATCCTCTCGGCCGGGTCTTCAAGAAAGGCGAACTGGAAGAACTGTTTGAATTGTGCAGAAAGTACAATGTGCTGATCTGCGCCGATGAAGTTCATTGCGACCTCATCATGCCGGATCAGGAATTCCTCCCAGCCTATTCTTTCAGCAAGTACCGCAACCGCATGGTCACCATTACGGCAGCAGCCAAGACCTTCTCGCTGGCTCTGTTCTCGCATTGCCACATCATCATAGCTGATCCGAAACTGCGTAAGAGATTTATCGCTTACCAGCAGAAGACCCACAAGGGATCAGTCAACGTCTTCAATGCCCTTCCTACCTACTACAGCTATCAGTTTGGCGAAGAATGGCTTGATGCCTTCAATAACGTCGTCTTTGAAAACTACAGCTACATCCGCAAGGAACTGGGAAAGGATCTTGAGATCTGTACATTGGAAGGATCCTACCTGCTCTTCATCAATCTGGAAGGCTATTGCCAAGGCAAGACTGCTTTCGATACGCTGGTCAAAGACTGTTCCATTGTAGCCAATGCCGGCGAGACCTTTGCCAAGGGCTATGAAAGCTGGGCAAGACTCAATCTGGCAACCTCACTCAAAAACATCCGCAAAGCGGTGCGAAACATCAAGAAACTGATCAAAGAAAAACAGCAGTGATTCACATCTTCAGAAACACCGCTGCATTTTCCGCCAATACCGATACATTATAATAGAAGGCCGTATGATCGATCAGCCGAAACAAGGCGCAAACTGCATCGATCAGGTCTTCTTTTTTTCTGTGCTCCAGGCAATATACGATACATACCAGACGCAGCAGGCCGTAACAGATGCACAGTCCCTTGTAGGCGGCTGTCTTATCCGTCCGCTTGTCCACAAACGGGAAACACTCATACATCATCGAATTGTTGATCATTCTGCCGAAAAAACCCCGATGATCCGAAAAGCGTTCTTCAAACTCCTTCGCATCCTTATAATAAAGATCCGGATTCCGGCCATAGCGCTTCTCACTTTCCTCACAGACCTCATTTAAAATGACGTTGTCACCGGAAAGCCGCTTCAATAAAGCGATCGCATCGGATAACACTTCCCTGTTGCAATCATAGTCTTTGACAAATTCTTCTGCGTTGATCATCCGGCATACCTTGGCGATTTTAGCAGGCAGATCCATGTTTTCTTCCTTCATCACATCCTGTATGGCAAGGATCTGAGTGATGTCGTCATCCTCAACCGTATAGAACAGTTCCGGTTTCGCATCCAATTCCCCTTCAAGGATATTCAACGACTTGTTTTCATAAAGGATCTCTGCCACTTTCTCGCAGGAACCCGAACAGGAGGCAAACAGTGTATCGTTGATCTGTTTCAAACTGCGAGGATAAAGGCGGCAGGTCTTGGGCAGATACCCTTCCCCTTTTTCCCTGTGCAGGGCGCAAAGTCCCTTATCCTGTATCGGGCAATTGCCCAGCCAGTTGAAGGAGACGTAGCGGTAAGTGTCATCGCTGACAAAGTCCGGTATGACAAAGGCACCCTGCACTCTGCGGTTGAGTTCTTCAGAACATTCCATGGTGATCAAGGCGTTGTATTCTTTCTTGCTTACCGGGATGCGCCAGCTGCTGCAGCAGGTATTGCGGCATTGATCTGCCTTGCAAGAAAAGGCTGAATAATACTCTGGAAAAAGCCACTGTTTTTTCATTTTAAGAAAATTATATCCACAAGGCCATTGCGTTTCAAGAAAAAAGGACTGACAAAGCAGTCCTTAATGTTTTGTTTGCTTAGTATGTTTTAAGAGAAGGATCCTATTCGTCTTCTCTTAAGATTCTTCTTAAGAAACGTCTGGTCGCTTCCTCTTTCGGATTGGTCAGGATCTCGGATGCCTTGCCTTCTTCGACAACGACACCGTTTTCCATGAAGATGACCCGATTGGCGACATTCTTGGCAAATTCCATTTCGTGGGTGACGATGACCATCGTCGTACCTTCTTTTGCCAGCTTCACCATGACATCGAGGACTTCGCCGGTCAGTTCCGGGTCAAGGGCCGATGTCGGTTCGTCAAAGAGGATGACCTCCGGATTGGCTGCCAGTGCTCTGGCGATGGCCACACGCTGCTGCTGACCGCCGGAGAGCTGATCAGGATAGTAGTTGGCCCGATCGGACATGCCGACTTTTTCCAGCATTTCTCTTGAGATCTGTTCCGCTTTATCCGCCGGGATCTTTCTGGCGATTGTCAGACCTTCCATGACATTCTGCAGGGCCGTCATGTTCCGGAAGAGATTGAAGTTCTGGAAGACAAAGCCCATCTTCATGCGGATCTCTTTGATCTCCTTCTTGCTGATCTTGCGGATATCCTTGGAAAGATCATCAAAGGTAAAGATGCCGTCGTCCGCCTGCTCTAAGAAAGCCATGCAGCGAAGCAGCGTCGTCTTGCCGGAACCGGAAGAGCCGATGATGGCGATGACTTCACCTTCGTTTACTTCAAAGTCGATACCTTTCAATACCTGGTTGGAACCGAATGATTTATGCAGATTCTTTACACCTAACATTTATTTCTTCCCCCAATTCCACCATCTCTTATTTGCCGCGCTGACCGCCTCATTCATCTGTGAAGAAGCCTTCTCATCGACCGGCTGTTTCCATTCCATGCTCTTTTCGAAGCTGGACTGGACTTTTGTCAGGATCGTACAGATCATCAGATAGATAAAACCGGCTTCCATGTACATCCAGAACGGTTCGTAGTAGACCGCGGCAATACGCTTGGCAACCGACATCATCTCAATGACGGTGATCGAAGAAGCCAGTGAAGTATCCTTGGTCAGACCGATCAAAGATGAAAACAGAGGCGGGAAAGCGATCCTGGCCGCCTGCGGCAGCACGATCCTGGCCATGATCTGGAAGTAGTTGAGACCGATCATGTAGCCTGCTTCGGTCTGTCCGACCGGAACGGCCTGAATAGCCGAACGGATGATCTCTGAATTATAGGCTGCCAGATTCAGGGAAAAGGCAATGATCGCAGCCACATAACCGTTGAAGTAAATACCGAAGGACGGCAAACCATAGAAAATGATGAACAGCTGCAGCATCAGCGGCGTTCCTCTGAAAATCCAGACATAGAAGCGGGCCAGCTGTTTCAGTCCTTTTATATTGGCAACCTGAACCAAGGCAATGATCAATGCCAGGATCAGACCGAAGAGGAATGAAAACAGGGTCAGCGTGATCGTGATTTTCAGACACGGCACCAGAAGGCGCGGGAAAGATTCGATCAGGATCCTGACGATCCGCATGAAACGATCCCCAAACACAAAGATATGATTGTCCATATTGACTCCTTAAAGAAAATCAGCGATAAATGACTCTATCGCTGATATTATAACAGTTTTGTCAGACCGACTAATTTCCTAACGGATTGTTGGTCAGATCATCGTAGAACCACTTCTCTGATAATTCTTTCAGTTTGCCGCTTTCTCTGAGCTGAGCCAAAGCAGCGTTGTACTGTTCGAGCAGTCTTGTTTCACCCTTGCGGACAGGAATGGAGACTTCGTTGACATCTGTCTCGATGACAAAGGCAACTTCCAGTTCTGCTTCCGGATGGTTCTTCAGGTATTCGCTCATGACGATGTTGTTGAACATACAGAAATCAGCGGATCCGTTGATGACGGCCGATGCACACTGGTCGGTGTTGTCAATCGGAACGATGGTAGCGCCCAGGTCTTCCAGTTTGCTTGCCCAGCTGTTGGTCGTGTTGGTCGCAACCTTCTTGCCCTTGATATCATCCAATGAATGCATATTGACTTCATTACCCTTCTTTACGACGACCTGTCTGCCGGTATAAAGATACGGATCGGAGAAGTCATATTTTTCTCTTCTTTCATCTGTTGCAGTGACATCGGCGATAACGGTATCCCATCTGCCGGCATCAATACCGACTAAGAGGGCATCCCATTCAGCCATAACAAATTCAGCTTCAACACCGAGGTATTCGGCAACTGCCTTGGCAACATCGACATCATAGCCCATATATTCGCCGCTTGCTTCATCGACATAGTTGAACGGAGGATACGTTCCTTCGATACCGACGACGAGTTTGCCGGCTTTCTGGATCGCTGCAAGCTGATCATCGATCTCGGCTTCGCCGCTTTCCGGTGTCGGAGCAGGTTCTTCCTTCTTGGCACATCCTGTAAACAGGCCGGCAATAAGGATCAGAACGAGAAACAGTGTAATCTTCTTTTTCATTTTTAACCTTCCTTTCAAAACAGGTTTATATAGTATTGACATACGAACTATACACCTATATTTTATAATTTTCTGCCTTCATTGAACAATGAAAGCTT
>CADAHV010000095.1:0-5448 GCA_902787775.1 uncultured Erysipelotrichaceae bacterium
AAGGACAAATTGCGTGAATTTTGCCTAATTGATAAACGCTGCTAGGTCTATAATCAGCGTTGACAGGAGATGACGCCGGCCGGTGCAATCAATATGCCGGTGATGCATCTGCTGTACAACGGCTTTAACGGGAATTAAAGCCTTAATCAAACCTACAGGGGTGAGAAAAAATGAGCAAAAGAATAATAGCTGTATAAACCGACACCGGCAGCAGCATTTGGATGACATCCGTCTTTCATAAAGACCGATGAACCTTTATCGTTTAATACTGACATTATTGCCGGCTCAGGATCGATATATATATATTTATCCGCGCCGCAACAATCTTTAAGAGCCGAACGAAACTGTCTTCCGCGTTCAATTGTTCCTTCATCCCATCCGGGCAATGCCCAGGGTGCAATAAAATAGATCTTCGCATTGGGTGAAACGCTTACGATCGATTCCGTTAACTGTCTGATACTTTGAACGTAGTCTTCCGCTGTTGCTGCTGATCTGACGGAATCAGGATGCATTACATCGTTTATTCCGATTGCAACTACATAAATATCAGATGAAGGAAGCCTGCTCTTTCTCTTGACCAGATCAGACACCGTCCATCCGCCGTGTGAAAAATCCGAAATATTACCCCGAATATATGGGATTAATGGCTCATACCAATGTATTCCGTAAATCTCGTTTCCTTTGGTAATACTGTCTCCGACAAAACAAAACGATTTCCCACTTTCCATGTCCTTAAAAAGTTCGCTTTTTTTCAGTTCATCGGTCAAACCACCATAAACATTATATTCAAGCCGGATCAAACGATTGTGCATATACCGGGGATATGCTATGTAAACCGCAAAAAAGTAAACAGAAAGCATAGTTAAGATGATCACTAATATGATCGTAAAAGGCCTGTTTTCTGATTTCTTTCCGCCATTTCTCATATAAAAATCATATCAGATATCCATATTAAATGGAAAAAGACAGTAAATCGATGTTATCATCTGAATAATAAGTTTTTATCGGAAAACATCTTGGGAATAATCGTTTTATGGATACCGAAACACATAATCCAACAGTTGTTTCATTTCTGTCTAAACAAGACACACTGGTCTTGAAAGGTGTGGCTATTCTCCTTATGCTTGAGCATCATCTGTGGGGATTTCCCGAAAGAATTCCCGTCCAGCTCCACAGTATGGTAGGTTTAGCGGACAGTAGTTTTCTTTCTGTAATCGGAGATTTCGGGAGAATCTGCATTGCTGTTTTTGCGTTTTTAGGAGGTTACGGTAAGTTCAAAAAATACGCTGATAAACCGGTAAAGCTATTCGATGAGATTAAAAACCTCTATGTAAGATATTGGCAGATATTCATCATTTTTGTGCCGATAGGATTTGCATTCTTCAATTCCCAGTCCCCTTACTGTCATGAAAAAGCAGTCTATGCCTGTTTCTCGGTTTTTTCTCTGAAGGAGTTATTACTTAACTTCTTTGGTCTTTTATCAACTTATAACCGTGAATGGTGGTTTCTGGCAACTTATTTAATCTGTATCATTTTATTCCCGCTTATCAGGATAATCGTCAACAAACTGTCTTTATTGATGAACGTGATACTCGTTCTTTTATTTGAGTTTCTGTTCCTCCTGTTGGATCTTTCCGGCCTTTTTATCAACAACAGGATCTACTTCAATTTAATCGGTTTGAAGGCTCCTTTCATCGCTTGTTTTTGGTTTGGGTGTTTTTTTGCAAAATATGAGTTTTTCTCAAAATTCGATTTGAAGATCAAAACGCTCAAAGCAAAACCGTTGCTTTGCATCTTATCGATTCTTTCGATTTTTGTTCTAAGAGAACTGATCAACAATCTGGCTTTGGAATTTCTGTTCGTAGTCGTGTTTGTTTTCTGCTGCAAAACATTATTAGAAAATAGAGTGGTATTAAATAAACCTTTTGCATTTTTAGGAAAGCACAGCACAAACATCTGGCTCGTTCACACGTTCTTCTGTTACTATTTTGGCGTTATTGCTAAAACAGTCGTATCTTTACAATGGGCTGTGCCTTCTCTTCTCCTGCTACTGGTATATTCTGTTGTTGCATCTGTTCTGATCACATATTTCTGGGATTTCCTTAGAAAGGGCGTCAAAAAACTGTTCGGAAAGAAAAAGGATCCTTACTACAAGTCGTAAGTGATCAGAAGAGTTTTCCGATAACGAAATAAAGTCCCAGAAGGATCGCAAGGAAAATGATATTGACCACACTGAAGGCGCCGACATAGCTGACGCCTTTTTCTTTGGTCTTGGGGAGAGCTGCATGGAACTTGTATGTGATGAGGCTTGCCATGCTCGCAATGAGCGTTCCCAGTCCTCCCAGGTTTGTTCCGATAACAAGGGCTTTCCCGTTCTGTGTAAAAGCCGACAGGAGCAGTGCCGCAGGAACGTTGCTTATGACCTGTGAAGATACTATCGCAGTGAGCACGGGTGACTTTTCGACGATGGCTGAGATCGCGTTATAGACAAGCTCTATCCTTCCCATGTTGCCTACGAACACGAAGAAGAAAACGAACGTGATGAGAAGCGTATAATCAACGCCCTTGAATGCCTTCCTGTCCATGACAAGCATGACGGCCGCAAGAACTCCGAACGCTATCAAGAAATGGATGACCCTTAATACGACCAGGAGGCTTACGATAAAGAGAACTATGCATATCACGGTCCTGACACCTGATATCTGCTTTTGCTCCTCCGGTTCTTTATGTTCTATCTTCATATCCTTGCAAAGGACAAACACCGCTATCGTAACAAGGATCAGAGCGCAGAGCGAATACGGGAGCATCAGCAGCAGGAAGCTTCCCATCTCCATCTTGTAATGCGTGAAAAGATAGATGTTCTGCGGGTTTCCGATAGGCGTCTGCATGCTCCCCAGATTGGTGGCGACCGTCATGAGGATAAGTGTGAATGTCAGCGTCTTCCTGTCTTCAAAAGACTTCATCAGCGCGATCGCGAACGGCACGAGAGTAACGAGCGTAACGTCGTTGGTCAATATCATGCCCATAAAGAAAGCAAGCCACACGAGAATCAGCGATACCATCCTCGAGGAATGCACCTTGGACAACAGCTTGTTCGTGAGCTTATCGAAAACACCCAGGATTACGAGCTCGGATACGACGAGCATCATGCAGAACAGGATGGCAAGGACCCTGAAATCAATGTAGCCCAGATATTCCTTATCCGGGCGGACAAAGAAACAGGATACTGCTGCGAGTATCCCGGATATGAACAGTACAGGGTCTTTCTTGATTCGTTCCAACATAGCGAAAAAGATTTTACACCTTAACGCCCGGAATTGTAACTTGTAACCAGTCCTTTTTTTCTGAACTCATCAATTATGGTCTCTATCGACAGATCATTGCTGCAGCCGAAAGAATAAAGCCCGTCCTTCTCGGTTATGTGCACGATATGCCAGCGGTTATCCGCATTGGGATCTTCTATGTTAGTGACACCCTTTACTTCCTGTATGTCATTGATTGCGCATACATGCACTTCATCTCTTTTATATACAACATAGTAATCCTGTCCTATCACCAGAAAACCGGAAGGCAGCCTGTGTGTCGAGCCGTGCATGAAATCCCTGTTCACATCGTCCGGATCAAAGCCTTTGATATAAAGCTCTTTTCTAAGGTCGTCCGCACTCTTGTATTTTTGGTTTGCCTTTACGGCGACACCTGCAATAAACGCCAGCATCAGAATATAAAATACCGCCATCACAATAGGAGGTATCGTCATTCCGAGCACAGCTGTCCGCGGATTAAGGAAGATCACGGCGATAACAAGAACGGCAATAAAGGCGATCAGTATCACGGAGTTCCTGCGGAAACGAAGCCTGTATCTTTCGCAGACCGCGAACATATCCTCCCCGTCCTTGCGCAAATACATCGCATTTTTCCGCTGATCAACATCAGTATCGCTTATATTCGG
This sequence comes from uncultured Erysipelotrichaceae bacterium, assembly GCA_902787775.1. Lineage (GTDB taxonomy): Bacteria > Bacillota_I > Bacilli_A > Erysipelotrichales > Erysipelotrichaceae > Colivicinus. The sequence continues at coordinate 3,950 of CADAHV010000095.1, forward strand.
GCTGACGAATTTCTTTATGTAATAGGCGATCAAAAGAACCGTGACAGCTCCGATGATCAAAGTGAATACGATGCCCAGGACTATCTCCTTAACGGGTCCACCCAGGAAGATAACGCCGATATCAACACCTATAAGGATCACGAGAAAAGCAACGCAGATGCCGATGTTAAAACGCATCGTCCTGCGTTCCCTTGCTTCATAATCTTTCGGCTGTCCGTCTCTGTCGTTCATGTTCTCATCACCTTTTGTTTAGAATAATTTATCACGTCTTTTCACCATCAAAAAGCATGTTTTTCAACACGCGGTTTTGCAAGTGTTGATTATTCAACAACAACCGCATCAATTGGTTATAGTTTGCCTTTATTTCAGGTGCTTTAATTCGGGTATCAAACAAAAAACACCGGCAACCGAAAGGAATCTAACTTATGAATAATGACATTCTTGTATTACTTGCAACAGGCGCAGTAGTATTGACCGCTTTGACATCCGCTGCAGGATGTGCAAACAGGGCTGCAATTATTCCCCAGCCCGCTCCCGTTACAGCTGTTATCGAGACAGAACCCGTCACACCGGCAGTTGAAGACGCTGAGGCGGCAGCAAAGCTCGAAGCACAGGCTTCACACGTTTTCGCACACAACCCCGTAATGGATTACACAGGTGACTACTACAATAACAAGACTACTCTCCTGGTCGAAGCAGACGGCGAAGAGAAGGCAATGCTCACAGTAGTACTCGCAGGCGACAAGAAGACACAGACCATTTTTACGGCTAATACAAAGTTCGATGAAGATACAAACTCACTTGTTTATACGAACGGTACAAAGAAGCTGGTCAAGCTCGACAAGGACGGCAATATCATCTCTGAGAAAGAGATCTATTCAAATGACACCGGCAGATTTGTTCTCGGAGCAAAGAAAGCGGTCTGGACCGACAGCAACGAGCAGGTATCAAATCTGGTCTTCGCATACGGCACACCTGCAAACAGCACAAGCGCAGTCAGGGTTTAACGAACAGCCTGTTATTTCCCAAAACAAAATCAAAAGTCTGTCTTATCTGATCTTAAGACAGACTTTTTTATGCGGAACCGGTCTTTTCAACAGATTTAAGTTCAGGCACCCTTCGCGTAAAATTCCGTTGTAGTCTTATTCGACTGGATAAGAATGGAACTCTGATGGAACTTGTCGATAAGCTCGTCTGCGGCTTTGTGCACCGATCCAAGTGACGTGTCGCTCAGGAAGATTACCAGAGTATATTCCTGATAGACCTTATCGTTATCTTTCCAGCCGCCCTCGGCTTCCTGTATCGTGTAGCCGCCAAAGTGTCTCAAAAGGATCTCTTCTGCGACCTTCTTTGCTTCTTCCTTTGAATAAACAGGCTGGTTGGTATCCTTGTCATTGGTCCCGAGATAGAGGACATACTGAATGTCCTTGGCGTTTTCCGCAGACCTCAGCTCCACCTCTTTGACTCTTTCAGAAAGTTTCCTGTCATTTGAAGTGTTC
>CADAHV010000096.1:0-5447 GCA_902787775.1 uncultured Erysipelotrichaceae bacterium
CTTCTCAATAAATCTCCATGAATCTTCTTCATGACATTGCTCGCTATATGGATTGTCTCTCAGGATCAATCCCGTCACATCTGACTATGATTTTCGGGCAAAAAAAGCCGGGATATCTCTACCTCGGCACATTCATATTCTCAAATTTTTATATATGCCAAGCAATTTGTTTTACTTGCAGTGCAATTCGTTAATGGTTTAATACGTAATCCGTATCGATGAGATTGATCAGATGTTCACTCACCCTCTTGGTGTCGTTGCAGATCTTCAGATACTCACCGCTGCTGATTGGTGTCAGTTCGTTGTCATTCAGCCTCTTGATGTATTTCTTTACCATGAGGTTGGACAAACTCAAAATGGAATCACGCAGGTCTTTGATTTCCTTATTGACCTTGTGTTTGTCTTCCTTATACAGATCGATGATCACTAAGAAAAGCTTGTTGATCAGATTACGCGTTCTTTCAATCTCTGTGCTGATCGTCTCATCGAAGGCATTTCCTTCCAGATTCTTGGCATAGGCCGACAGGTTCTGGGCATAGTCACCCACTCTTTCCAGATCGGCAATTGCCTTATAGCTGGATGAAAGATAACGCGTATCCTTTTTATTCAACTTCGAGCTTTGGCCCAAGCGAACAATCAGTTCAACCAGTTCCTTATTCAAGAAGTTGAGCTCCTTCTCGTTGTCATCCAGTTCATTCTGACGGCTGAAATCCAGATTCTTGACCATATCGATCGAAATATTGAAATTCTGAATGGCGATCGAAGCCATATTGACGATCTCCTGTTTGATCTGTTCAACCGCGATGGAAGGCGTCGACATGATGTCTTCGTTAATGAAGTAGAAGCGTTCCTTCTTTTCAGTCGGTGCTTCATCCTTGATGAGGACCTCCGATAAGGCAACCAGTTTTTCCGTCAAAGGCAAGACGATGATGACCGAAGCGATATTGAAGATCGTATGGAACATGGCCAGCTGCGTATGCGGCAAGCCCGGGAACATGTTTTCAAAGATGACGCCGAAGGACAAAGAACCGCCGGTAACCAGCTTCATGATCGTATCGATGATATAGACCAGAACAACACCGCCGATATTGAAGATCAGCTGCATCAAAGAGGTCCTCTTGGCATTGACGCTGTCTGATTTCATGCCTGCCAGCATACCGGTTAAACAAGTACCGACATTGGCACCCAAGGTCAGATAGATACCCTGAGAGATACTGATCAGACCAACCGCTACCATCGAGATGGAGATCGAAGTGATCGCCGTTGAACTTTGAATGATCGCCGTCAGAATGGCACCAAGAATGATCAGCACCAGAGAAGAATTCACACCGGCGATCGTATTCTTTAAAGCCGGTGATGCGGCAAATTCCGTCATCGCACCTGACATGATGTCTAGTCCGGCAAACAGCAAGCCAAAACCGGTCAATACCGAACCAAAGAGCTTGACCTTCTCCTTCTTGGCAAACATGGTGATAAACACACCAAAGCCGGCCAGTGAAGAAAACAAGAAGTTCAAGTCGATCTCTTTGCCGCCCATCAATCCTAAGGCAACCAGCTGGCCGGTTAACGTTGTACCGATCTCACCGCCGAAGATTATGGTAGCTGCCTGCTTCAAAGAGATGATATGGGCATTGACAAAACCGATCGTCATGACCGTCGTCGCGCCGGACGAATTGATCGCAATCGTCGCAGCCGCACCGATCAGGACGCCGACAATCTTATTATTGGATACTTTGGCAAGTAATTCCTTTAAACGGTCGGAACAGACAGCTTCCAGATTGGAAGACATGATGTCACAGCCGGTAAGAAAGATTCCGATACCTGCCAGCAAATGTAAGAATTGTAATAAACCACTCGTATTTACCAAAATTCAAACCTCTATAATTTAAACTATATCAAAGATAGACAAAAATAACATTGAAAAAGACTTTCTTTACACAAAAATTACATCCCCTTTTTATGCCAAAAGCCATTAAAAAAGTCCCGGATTTCCGGGACTTAAGTTCTTATTCCTGTGTAAAGATCGGTCTTGTGTACGCCGGATCGTCCTTCTTTTTTCTGAGGAAAAAGAAGAGCGTGTAATACGTGCCGATGGTCTCTACGGCGACCAAGGTAAGTTCGACCATCGCTGTCCATTCAGGCAAGCCATCCTTCAAAAGGAAGTTGTAGGTTCCATGTAAAAGAATCGGAAGCAGGAAAGCGAGAACCTTGTATACCGTCTTCTTTTCTTCAACCGCCTTGGAGTAGAAGTGTGCCATGATTAAGGCTTCCGGCACATGGCCCATCAAAACACCGCGGACGATGATCTGACCGGCATTGGAGGAAATGGCATAGATGACATCTTCCAGTAAGGCAAAGGAAAGAGCGGCAATCGTGATATAGGCATAGACGTCCAGACGGGAAGTCTTGCCGGTATCTTTGTAGATGTACTTTCTGGCGGCCAGGAATTTAGCAGTCTCTTCACATAAAGCGTTGATCACAAAACACATGAACAGATTCTCGAGCATCGGATTGTTCTGGCCAAGACCGAGAAAGACCCATGGAAGTCTCAGAACCAGGCCAAACAACATGACCAGAGCACAGATACCGAAGCCTGAGAACAGCAGTTTCTGACAGTCTTTATGATATACTTCATCGTCTTTCCTGAAACTGCGCAGATAGAAGAACGTCAGGATCGACGGTATGAATGATAAAGCGCAAAGACTAAGTTGAATAATCATTTGTTTATCCCCCCCTTAACCGTAAGACATATGCTATATTTCATTATACAATTCTCTCTTGATTCATTTCGAATTACTATCGGATCATTGAAGTTCTTCATACAGCGGCAAGAGCTCAGAGGTCTTTGTATTGAAGTAACCCCGATCCGTCAGCTTTAAAGTCGGAATGCAGGTCAAGGACATCAGGCAGAAGTTCATGATGGAATTGCTGTGGACATAGCCCTGCTTGGTAAAGGCCTCCCGCAAGGAAATAAAGTCTTTCGCGGTTTCTTCCACCGATTTCTTGGATAAAAGACCGGCAATCTCCAAAGCAATCTGACCGGTAATCTTTCCATCCAACGCCGTCACGATGCCGCCCTTTAAATCGATGACCCGATTGGCCGCCAGCACCATGTCTTCTTCCTCATTTCCCATGACAATCAGATCATGGGAATCGTGGTTGTAGCTGGAAGCACAGGCGCCCTTCTTGATGGTCGGGCCCATCGCAAAGCCATAGCCGATATGACCATCCCGGCCATGCCTTTCCTTGACTAAGACCAGCTGACAGCCCGATTCTTTCCATAAAAGCCTGTGATCTTTGACTTCCATCTTCACAAAGGCTTCATCGGAACGGTTATTATTCGGATACAGCTTCATCACCCGGACATTGACCACACGGTCTTTGCCATCGACAGGAATGATCAGATCTTCCTTTGTCAGATGTGCACAGTGCATCGTATCTTCAAAGCGATGATCGAGACTGTATTCCTTATTCTCTTCTTTCTTCTTAGAAACATCAAAAATGCAGGTCCCCTTCTTATAAGTCTTGGCGACCTTTAACGTATTTAATTCATCCAACAAGACAAAATCCGCCAGTTTGCCCGGTGCAATGACCCCGCGGTCTGACAGATTCATCCTTCTGGCCGGCGTGCAGGTGGCGCAATACACCGCATCTTCGACGCGCATGCCCAAACCGATCGCCTTTCTTACGATCGCATCAAGATGCCCCTTGCTGTATAAGACATCCGGCAAGGTATCGTCGGTCACAAAACTGAAGTATTCGTATAAATGGTTTTGACAGACAAAGTCAACGACTTCCTTGGTCACCATGACATCCTGCAATTGCACAAACATGCCGTCTTCAAAGCGCTGTTTGAGTTCTTCCATATCATGGGTACAATGGTCGCTGCCGATGCCCAGATAGAGATATTTGGCCAGATCGAGATCGACCAGAGCCGGACAATGTCCTTCCAAAGAATAAAAAGGCTCTTTCTCGTGAATGGCTTCAATGAACTTGCCGACTTCAGAATCATTGTCCTCAATGATCTCCCGATAATTCATCACTTCGCCCAGACAGATGACATTCTCTTTTGTTTTGAGCTTCATCATATCTTCACAAGTGATCGTGCCGCCGCTGGTCTCATACTCCCTTCCTAAGATCGGCACATTGGAAGGAATGGCGTAGTAACAATCATAAGGACTTTCTTTGCCATCCTCGATCATCGCCAGTACTCCATCCAACCCGCAGACATTGGCGATCTCATGCGGCTCCGAAACGATGGTCGTCAGACCATTTCCTGCTGTGTAGTGACAAAAGGCGGATGGCGTCACCATCGAAGATTCGATATGCATGTGGATATCGATGAGGCCCGGGATCATGTAGCGGCCTTCGCCATCGATCGTCTTCTCAGCATTCACTTCATTCGAAAACTTCTTATCAATGTATAAGAACTTTCCGTCTTTGATATAGACATCCGCTTTGACAAAATTCCTGAAATACGAATTGAAGACGCGGACATTTTTGATGCACAGATCTGCCTGGTTTAAGTTAGAAGCCATATGGATCTCCTTTTTCTATTTTGATTCTATCAGAAAACAAAAGCCTCGTAATTGAGGCTTCATGTGTTTAAAGTAATCCGGTCTCCCTGATCTTAGTCAAACAGCCGGCAGGAAGATGTTCGTACGTATTTTCGTAGGTATAGATATCCAGATCGATAGAACTTGGATTGAAGACCATCGTTCCGTCACCGCTGTATTCCAGACGATGATAGGCCTCAAGATACCTTAAGATCTCGCCGTTGCTCGCAAACCAGATCTGTTCTCGATATTGATCGAGATAGTTCAATAAGTCTTCCATGACCTTCCAGTTATCGCGGTCATCAAACTCGTAGCCATGTCCCCAGACATAGAACAGAGAGGTGCGGAAGCCTTCCTTTTCGACGAATTCTTTGGCCAGATCCATCAGCTTTTCATCGTTATGATGACAAGTCGGATCCCATTCATAGGGATCAAGCGGCAAATCAAAGCGATGTGTCGACCTTGTTGTGCGGGCACCCTTGTAGCCGGCCAGTGAGACGATCTTTTTGACATCTTCATTAAACGTGCCGTAAGGATAGGCAAAGACCTCAAGAGGCTTTTCGATGAGTTCTTCCAGTCTGATCTTGTCTTCGATGACTTCGTGCATCGCGTAAGGTGTGCCAATCCCGGTCAGGTCCGGATGATCCAGAGAGTGACCGCCGACTTCATGATTTCTGTAAAGTTCTTTCACTTCTTCAACAGTCACCTTGGATACATCGACCGGCGTGCGGCCGTGATACGACTTGGCGCCATGAAAACCCAGATGACCATAGCCCAGATTGAAGGTTGCCTTGGCATGATATTGGTCAAAGAGTTCAATGAGCCTTCTATCCTGCACCACGCCGTCATCATAGCTTAAGGTAAAAGCCTTATGTTTGCGGCCCGGAAAGA
>CADAHV010000097.1:0-5443 GCA_902787775.1 uncultured Erysipelotrichaceae bacterium
CTTAGGCAAGCAAGATGATGCTTCTTCAAGCAGCGAAATCATCGTTACCAATGGTCAGTATGTCGGAAAGACGGAGAGCGAATTTAAAACAATCGCTACAAATCTTGGCTTAAAACCAACACACTTAACCGATCGTGATGCCTACAGCGATACGATCGCCAAAGGCAGTATCGTAACCCACGGCTACGGAACATATGAAAAGAATGAAGATTTCAATTACGGTCTTTCTTTAGGTAAGAAAGACGATTCCTCGACAAGTACCGTTATTAATGTCACCAATGGCCAATATGTCGGCAAGAAGGAAAGCGAGTTCAAGACGACCGCTACCGGTTTAGGATTGAATCCGGTCCACAACGCGGATTGGGATGCCTATTCCGATACTGTAACTAAAGGCTATATTGTCAGACATGGCTATGGTGAATATGAGAAGGGTGAAAACTTCCGCTACGGTCTTTCCTTGGGAAAGAAGGACGGCGATAGTTCCTCAACGGAAATCTATATTTCTTCCGGTAAATACATTGGCAAGAGTGAAAGTGAATTTCAGACGATTGCTACCGGATTGAATCTGAAACCGAATCATAATAGTGACCGTGATGCGTATTCCGACAGCGTCGCCAAAGGTTATATCGTATGGCATGGTTCCGGCACTTATGTAAAGGACGAGACATTCAATTACGGTCTTTCCTTGGGTAAAGCTCCGGATACGACCGTGACGGTTGCCGATAAATCCGGCAGCAGTGAAGAAAGCTTCAAGTCGTATATCGTTTCACTTGGCTTAAAAGCCGGTACCAGATCAGAAGAGTATTCGGATTCTGTTTCAGCCGGTAATCTGATCAGAAACGATACCGGATCATTCAAGAAGGGGGCTTCCGTCAACTATACGGTTTCTTTAGGAAAGAAGGAAACTCCGAGTGGAAATATCATGCGGCCGGAAAAGTATCAGGTCAGTGATACCTATGATTCAACCAAACAGAAGATGCAGTCCTATCTTTCCGTATTCACCAATGTCGAGTACATCGGTGTCACTTCAACAAAGGGCGTCGGACGTCTGGAAAAAATCGAAGTCGGGTCTGCCGGATCGTCGTATTCTGCGGGCTCTTATCCTGTCGATACACCGATCAAAGTCTACATTGTAAATAAGCAGCAGAACTGAGCTATAACGTAACAAAAACAATATACAAAAGTCTCCTCCTTTGAGATATAATTGATTTGCATAGGAGGAGATTTTTAATTATGGGAAAAACTTTCCAATCAATGGATGGCAATACTGCTGCCGCTCATTGCGCGTATGCTTTTACTGATGTAGCCGCAATCTATCCTATCACTCCGTCATCAACGATGGCTGAGGTCGTAGATTCTTGGGCTACTGCGAAAAGAAAAAATATTTTCGGTAACATTGTAAAAGTTGCGGAAATGCAATCTGAGGCCGGTGCTGCAGGTGCTGTTCATGGTACTTTGCAGGGTGGTGCTTTAGCTACTACATTTACTGCATCTCAAGGCTTATTGCTCATGATTCCGAATATGTACAAGTGGGCTGGTGAATTATTACCAGGCGTTGTACATGTCGCTGCCAGAGCTTTGGCTACAAGCGCACTTTCTATCTTCGGCGACCATGAAGATATTTACGCTGCAAGACAGACTGGTATTGCAATGCTTTGCTCGAACTCCGTTCAGGAAGCAATGGACCTCGGCGGTGTCGCACACTTAGCTGCGATCAAGGCCAGCGTTCCGTTCATGCATTTCTTCGATGGTTTCAGAACTTCTCATGAAATTCAGAAAGTCGAAGTCATGGATTATGACTATCTGAAGTCCTTACTGGATATGGATGCTGTCAAGAGATTCAAGGCTAACGCTTTGAACCCGCATGGCAACGCCGTTACCAGAGGTGGTGCTGAAAACGATGACGTCGTCTTCCAGACCAGAGAAGCTCAGAACGAACATTTCGCAAAGGTTCCTGATATCGTTGCTGATTACATGGCTAAGATCTCTGAACATACAGGAAGAGACTACAAGCCTTTCACTTACTACGGTGCTCCGGATGCTGAAAGAGTTATCGTTGCGATGGGTTCTGTCGTTGAGACGATCAAGGAAGTCATCGATGTCTTAGTCGCTAACGGCGAAAAGATCGGTGTCGTTTCTGTTCACCTTTACAGACCTTTCTCAGCTAAGTATCTTTGTGCTGTATTACCGAAGACTGTTAAAAAGATCGCGGTTCTTGACAGAACCAAGGAAATCGGTACCAGAGAACCGTTATATCTCGATGTCTTAAGCGTCCTCAAGGATTCCGGCATCAAGATCATCGGCGGCAGATACGGTATTGCTTCCAAGGATACTGCTCCGAACCAGATCAAAGCTGTCTATGATGAACTGGCAAAAGATGATCCGAAAGAAGAATTCACGATCGGTATCAATGATGATGTCACTCATCTTTCACTCGATGTTGATCCGAACTTCAAGATCAGCGGCAACTACACTTCATGCCTGTTCTGGGGCTTAGGCTCAGACGGTACTGTCGGTGCCAACAAGAACTCGGTCAAGATCATTGGCGATAACACTGACCTCTATGCGCAGGCATACTTCCAGTATGACTCCAGAAAGGCCGGCGGTGTCACAAGATCTCACCTGAGATTCGGTCCGGATCCAATCACTTCCACTTACTATGTCAACAACGCTGACTTCGTATCCTGCTCATTGGATTCATATGTTCTGAAGTATGATCTGTTATCAGGCTTGAAGGATGGCGGTACGTTCTTATTGAACACGACAATCGATCCTGAAAAGATCGAAGACTATCTGCCTAACAGAATGAAGGTTCAGCTTGCTAAGAAGCATGCGAAATTCTACATCATCAACGCTACCAAGATCTGTAACGAGATCGGTATGGGCAGAAGAACCAATACGACTTTACAGTCTGCATTCTTCGCTCTCAACGAGCAGATCATGCCTTATGACAAGGCTCTTGACCTGATGAAGGCTGCTGCTAAGAAGTCTTACGGCAAGAAGGGTGACGATGTCGTCGCTATGAACTGGAAAGCCATCGATGCCGGTAAGGCAGGTCTTGTTGAAATTCCTGTCAAGGCTGAATGGGCTGACTTACCTTCCAAGTTCGAAGTTGAAAAGACCGGTGATGCTTACTTCGATGAATTCGTACAGGGCTTCGATACCCTCAGCGGTTACGATATGCCTGTTTCCGCATTCACCAAGTATGGTGTCTTAGACGGTTCCTTCAGAAACAATGTTTCTTATGCTGAGCACAGAAACATCGCTTCTTATGTTCCGAAATGGAATCCAGCCAACTGTATCCAGTGTGGTTTCTGTTCCTTCGTATGTCCGCATGCAACGATCAGACAGTTTGCTTTAACTGAAGAAGAAATCGCAAATGCACCGATGGAATTCGAAACAATCCAGGCTATGGGCAAGGGTGCTGAAAACTACAAGTTCAGAATCCAGGTTTCTCCGGATAACTGTGTCGGTTGTGGTCTGTGTGCTGCTGAATGTCCGGGCAAGGGCGGCAACAAGGCTCTTGAAATGGTCGACGTTCACTCCTTAATGAACGAAGCTCCGTTAGCAGATTACCTGTTCAACGAAACTGAATACAAGTCAGAATTAGTCAACGATACTCCGAAGGGAACGCAGTTCTTGAAGCCTTACTTCGAAGTTCCTGGCTCATGCCCTGGCTGTGGTGAAGCTCCGTACTACAGACTGGTTTCCCAGCTGTTTGGTCCGGATATGCTGGTAGCTAACGCAACCGGCTGTTCATCCATCTACTGTGGTTCGACTCCTTCTACTCCGTTTGTCACTGACAAGAACGGCAACGGTGTTGCTTGGGCGAACTCCTTATTCGAAGACAATGCCGAGTACGGCTATGGTATGGCTTTAGCTAAGAACTACCAGAAGGCAGTCTTATTAAAGACCATGGAAGACAACCTCGACAATGTTGAACCTGAACTCAAGGCTTTACTTGAAGAATACCTGAAGATCAACGGCAACCGTGTTGAAGAAAAGAAACTCGCCGGCAAGATCGGTGAGCTGGCTGGCAAGTCTTCCTGCGAAGCTGTTCATGTATTAGCTGAACAGTGCAGAGACCTCGTCTCCGCTTCCGTATGGATCGTCGGTGGTGACGGATGGGCATATGATATCGGTTACGGCGGATTAGATCATGTCATCGCCAACAACCTGAATGTCAATATCCTCGTTCTGGATACCGAAGTTTACTCCAACACCGGTGGTCAGTCATCGAAGTCTTCTCAGGCTGCTTCTATCGCTCAGTTCGCTGCTGGCGGTAAGGCTGTCGCTAAGAAGGACCTCGGTCAGATCGCTATGAGCTATGGCCATGTCTATGTTGCTTCCGTATGTATGGGTGCTAACAGAATGCAGGCTATCAAGGCTTTGAAAGAAGCTGAAAGCTACAACGGTCCGTCTCTGATCATTGCTTACTGTCCGTGTGAACTGCACGGAATCAAGGGTGGTCTGTCAAAACAGCAGCTCGTTCAGAAGCAGGCTGTTGAATGTGGCTATGTCACATTGTACAGATACGATCCGCGTAACGAATCTCCTCTCACGATCGATTACAAGACTCCTGATTTCGACAAGTTCCAGGATTTCCTGATGGACGAAGCCAGATACAATAACCTGATCAAGGTCAACCCAGACAAGGCTCAGGAATTGTACGAAAAGGCTAAGAGCGACGCAAAGAGAAGATTTGCAAACCTCGAAGCAAGAGCTAAATAATCCAAAAAGTACCGGCTGTCAAAGGCCGGTACTTCTTTTTTTATGAGAAAAAATTTAATCGAAAATCAGCTATACTATTTGTATGAAAGTCGAAGATTTTCTCAAACAGAATAAGATCGAACAAGAGATCGATGCTGTCTATCCGATCAAGAAAATCAGGATCGATGAAGACAGCGTCTTACTGTATCTGGAAGATGAAAAGATCCGTATTTCGGATGAAGCATACTTCAGCTACGGAATCAAAAATCTGAAGGGTCTGGATGAAGAACTTTATCAGAAACTCAAGGATGATGAAACGCTGTTTAAGGCCTATAAGAGCTGTCTGCGCAAGCTTTCCATGAAGGATCATACCGTAAAGCAGATCAGAGATTTCCTCTCTTTAAAACAGTTAAAAAAAGAAGATTGTGCATCCATCATTGCGAAGCTGGAAAGCTATGGTTTGCTGGATGATGAGAAGTTCTGTATCTCCAAGATTGACTATTATGCCAATACTTCGCTTTCCGCAAAGAAGATCCGCCAGAAACTGCTTCAGGCAGGAATCAGTGAACAGCTGATCAGCAAACATTTAAAAAGCGATGAAAAAGCGGAATACAATAAAGTGCTGGCTTTGGCCGAAAAGTATGACCGAAGCATCAGAAACAAGTCTTCGGCGATGAAAAAACAAGCCATCATTTCAAAGCTTGTAGCAGCTGGTTTCTCTTACGAGCTTGTG
>CADAHV010000098.1:0-5419 GCA_902787775.1 uncultured Erysipelotrichaceae bacterium
CAAAATGCATAAGATTACCTCCATTTCAAAACAAATTTTTAGGCATTAAAACCCTCTCAATTGTACTATATTAGACCGATTTTCACAACTGCTATTTCTCCCCGTTAGCTTTGACTCACTTTTGCCTAAAAAAAATGAGAACCTAGTCCTCATTTTCCTTGTTGTACATTTTTTCCTTGATCTGTTCGGTGATCCTGGCATCGATTTCCGGGTTTGCCTGCAGATAAGCTCTGACGGCATCGGAACCCTGACCGATCTTTTCACCGTTATAGGCATACCAGGAACCGGATTTTTCAATGATTCCCATATCGACACCCATATTGATGATCTCGGAAAGATGAGAGATGCCTTCGCCGTAATAGATCTCAACCTGACAGGTCTTGAACGGCGGTGCAACCTTGTTCTTGGCGATCTTGACATTGACCTTGTTGCCGATGACATCCGAACCGCTCTTGATCGCTTCCGATTTACGTACTTCCATACGGATCGTCGCATAGAATTTCAAGGCACGGCCGCCGGTTGTGGTTTCCGGATTGCCGAACATGACGCCGACCTTTTCTCTTAACTGGTTAATGAAGATCGTCGTACAGCCATTGGCATTCATGGCACCGGCCAGCTTACGCATGGCCTTGGACATAAGTCTGGCATGAAGACCGATATTGGAATCCCCCATTTCGCCATCGAGTTCTGCCTGCGGTACCAGGGCGGCAACCGAGTCAATGACGATCAGATCGATCGCACCGGATTTAATTAAGACTTCCGCGATTTCTAACGCCTGTTCACCGGAATCCGGCTGGGAAAGAATGAGTTCGTCGACATCAACGCCCAATGCTTTTGCGTAGCGCGGATCAATGGCGTGTTCTGCATCGATAAAGGCAGCCTTGCCGCCGGCTTTCTGACATTCAGCGATGCACTGCAAAGCCAAGGTCGTCTTACCGGAAGATTCCGGACCGTAGATCTCGATGATTCTTCCTTTTGGAAGACCGCCGACACCCAAGGCCTGGTCAATAGCCAGAGAACCGGTAGAGATCGCATCAACATCGACATTGGCATGTTCGCCAAGCTTCATGATGGAACCCTTGCCGTATTGTTTTTCTATTGCTTTGAGAGCTTCATTCAGTAATTGTTCTTTCTTTTCGTTCGTGATTTCACTGTTTTCTTCTTTTTTTGCCATGAAATCAAACCTCCTGCTAATACATTATTGTGACTTTATCCTGCTGATACCTAGATTGATTCAAAAATCAGATCTTTGACCTGCATGAAATAAGAATAACCGCCGGCAACAGAAATAAAGGTCGTAAACCAGATCAAGATCTCATCCATCGGAATATACCAGATCTCAAACGGAATATTATTTAATAGGATGAGGATGATCGTCACCATCTGAAGGACGGTTTTCAGTTTGCCAAGCATGCCGGCTGAAACGACAACGCCCTTCTGTGCCGCCAGCATGCGGCAGCCATCGACGACGATGTCCCGCAAGATCATCAAGATACAGCAGACAAGCGGAATCAGATGCTTATAGGAAAGTATGAGAAGCATCATATTGACTAAAAGCTTGTCGGCGATCGGATCGGCAAATTTACCGAAGGTGGTGACCAGATTCCTCTTTCTGGCGATATTCCCATCAAGATAATCGGTAAATGAGGCGAGCGCAAACAGAGCCATGACGATCACGTTCAAATATGGTACGGATACATTTCCAACAGTAAAACTGCCGATATTGATGCCTACTTCGCTGTAAGGAAACAGCCAGACAAGGGCAACGATCGGCACAAGAATAATTCTGAATAAAGTTAATTTATTTGGTAGATTCATAAAACTATTTTAGCACACCCGTTTCCAAATAAATATTATACGCTAACTTGATAATAATTCAAGTTTCTTGTTAAAACAAAAAGACCAAGCGGTCTTTTGATAAAAATAACATCGAATAAGCCATGTTCTGTACTGGACAATCATTTATCTGCATTTCTGCCCCGCAAATCACTTCATTTCGTTATTGCAGGTTCCCCTACCAAATTTGGGTTTCTCGCTTATGGGGTTTATCGCGTTCCACCTGTACATTTCTGCACAGCTCGTCTCTTTGACACTTTTACAGGCTGTTTCCATGGATTTCTCTTTAGGAAACGCACCAGCCGTCAGCCGCAGCTGCCCAAGCTTATTGTTTGACTTGGCATAATCACTACATCCATCGCAGGATGTGCGAGCATGGACTTTCCTCTGAAGGTTCAGCGATTGTCTGGACGTTATTTTTTATAAACTAATTCTTCGAGTCTCGAAAGTCTCTTGAGGACATCAACGGAACTGTAGGAAGTGGTATTGGAAAGATCGAATGCCATCTTTCTTCCTTCCAGTTCGATATTCTTTGCGGTGAGGTCCTTGACCTGATTCTGCAAAGTAGCTACAGCGTCGAGAAGCTGCTGAATATTCTCTTCCATGATCTGGTAGTCTTCAAGTACACTATCCAAAAAGGAATCGACTTCTGCCGGTGAGTAGCCTTTGAAATCAACATTGAACTCCTTGTTAAGAATTTCTTCTGGTGTGAGGTTCAGCTTTTCCATATCTATCTCCTTTTTAAATCATAACCCAAAAAATAGGCACAATCAAGCGAACTAGCATTTTGACGTATCAATATTATATAATATTTTTTAGGTGAAAATATGAAGTATCCTAACAGCAGTAAAGATTATGTCAAGCCTCTGATCTCTGCTTCCAATAGAGGCATGTCACTGGAAGATGACATAAACAGGACGAACCGGTATTACCTCACTGAAGATACCGCTGTCATCCACAAGAAACCGACGCCGATCACGATCGTCAAAGTAGACTATCCGAAGCGCAGCGCGGCAAAAATCACTGAAGCCTACTTCAAACTTGCTTCAACCACCGATTACAACGGCATATATAAGGGGAAGTACATCGATTTTGAAGCAAAGGAATGCGAGTCACGCACTTCATTTCCGTTTTCATCGATCCACGAGCATCAGATCAAACATCTGGAAGCCGTGGAAAAACACGGGGCTATCGCCTTTATCATAATGAGAATGGTTTATTATGATAAAGACTTTCTTATTAAAGCAAATGAATTTATCGACTACTACAAATCCTGCGGAAGGAAGTCTCTTCCTTATGCCTGGGTTGAGAAACATGGTCATACGATCTCTCGTTCGTATACCAAACCATGTGATTATCTGAAAGTAGTAGATGAGGTCTTTGGCCTCTAGGGAGTATTATGGCAAGTCAAATTAAAAAGAAAAAGAAGATCAACAAAGTAAATCTATGGGCTACGATCGTTTCTGTCGTAGCAGCAATCGGTTTAATCGGTTTAGTCGTGGGTGTCATAGTGATATTCACCCTCTTGCAGAACAAGCCGACCCTCAATGTGTCGGACTTTGATCAGCAGGAATCCTCGGTCATCTATGATTCAAACGGCGAAGAAATCGCCAATCTGGGTACCGTCATTCGCCAGAATGTCGAATACGAAGAGATCCCGAACTGTGTTGTCGATGCTTTCGTCGCAATCGAAGACTCACGTTATTTCCAGCATAACGGTTTTGACGTACCGCGTTTTACCAAAGCGATCCTGGAAAACATCCGTACCCTTTCCTTCGGTCAGGGCGGATCGACTTTCACAATGCAGCTAGTCAAAAACACCTACTTCACCGATGATGAAACCGGCACAGAAGCTGCCAGAAGCGGTGCCAGAGGTGTCAGACGTAAGGTACAGGAAATCGCTTTAGCCTTAGAACTTGAAAATGTTAAATCCAAACAGGATATCTTTGAATCCTATGTCAATAAACTGAATTTCGGCGGATCCAACAACATCCGTGGTATTCAGAAAGCTGCACAGTACTACTTCGGAAAAGATTTAAGTCAGTGCGGTCTGGTGGAAGGTGCTCTACTTGCCGGAGTCATCAACGCCCCGAACTATTACAATCCTTTCTATAATCTTGAAGCAGCGCAAGAAAGAGTGACTGAAGTCTTATACCAGATGAGAAATCACGGTTATATCTCCAAAGCGGAATATGAACTCGCGAAATCCGTCAGAGTTGAAGATCTGTTGAAAGACCCGTTCAAATCCAACGAAGAAGGCGAAGGTATTCCTTATCAGGCATATATCGATGCTGTCGTATCGGAAGTTATGACCCTTACCAATCTTGATCCATATACGACAACGATGCATATCTACACTTATATGAACCGCGGCATCCAGGAACAGATGGATGACATCCAGGCCGACAACATGGGTGAAGATTATCTGACCTTCCCGGATCCGTACTTCGAATGTGCTTCCGTCTGTATCAAGAACTCCACGGGTGAAGTCGTCGGTATCATGGGCGGCAGAAACTACGCCAACGGCGGACAGCTCTTATTGAACCACGCAACGGAACAGTACAAGCAGCCGGGTTCCACGATCAAACCGATCTTAGACTATGCCCTGGCCTTCGAAAACTTAGGATGGGCAACTGACCACGTCATTACCGACCGCCCGATGTACTACGATGATGTCTCCAAGATCGTCATTCAGAATGACTCAGGTACCTATGTCGGTGATGTCACTCTGAAACAGGCTGTCGGTCTTTCCATCAATACCTGTGCCATCCAGGCATTACAGGCAGTACTGGATGCCAAGAAATATGAATATGTCGTTAATTATTGCCAGTCATTAGGCTATAACTTCAATCTGGAAGATTTCGATATCCAGTATGCGATCGGCGGTACGACTTGTGAAGTCACCCCTTACCAGCATGCGGCTGCCTATGCGGTGCTTTCCTACGAGACGGCTTATCTCAAGTGCCACTATCCGACTGAGTTCATGGCGGCTCTGATGAGCAGCATGGCCGGCGATGCCAAGCACACAGCCGACTATGTCAGGAACTGCAGGGAGATGGGTATCGAGCTGCTGCCGCCGTCGGTAATGAAGAGCGGCAGGAACTTTACCGCAGCTGACGGGAAGATCAGATTCGGTCTACTGAGCGTCAAGAATGTCGGAACCGGCATCATCGATGCGATAATCCGCGCGAGGGATGAGGTGCCTGGGACGCATGATTTCTACGAGTTCATAAGCGCTGTGGATGCGGGCGAACTCAACCGCAAAGCGATAGAGTCTCTCATCCAGGCGGGCGCTTTTGACGATATAGAGAAGAACAGGGCCGTGCTGATGGCTGTCTGCGATGATGCTGTCAACAGGGCACAGAAGAAGGCGAAGACCGGCGGAAGGGCGCAGATGAGCATCTTCCAGCTGGACGGCTTCGAGGACGACGTGCTAGCAAGCCCGCCGCTGCCTAGAGTGACTGACTTCCCGGGCGACACCAAGCTCGCCATGGAGAAGGAGATGCTGGGTGTGTACCTGTCGGGCCACCCGCTCGACGAATACAGGCAGCTTATCGCCGCCAACACTACGGCGAGCACTCTC
>CADAHV010000099.1:0-5238 GCA_902787775.1 uncultured Erysipelotrichaceae bacterium
ATCGCTTCCAACGGAGAAGATCTGGATTAAATAGAAACGATCCGCCTTCAATAGGACAGATCTGATAACGATATTGAAAGAGTTCACTGTGTCGTGAACTCTTTTTACATAGATAGGAACTTAGGCTTTCTTTCGATTGCGCAAGAACTTGTAGAGCTTGTAGGCGCCAAAGCCTAAGGCAATCAGAAGAAGGATGGTCCACATATTGTAGACGATGTCGATGATGAAATCACCGATGCCGTCAACGAAGTTGGAGAAACCGTTGGTGAAGGAACGGCCGAGTCTGGCGAAGAAGTTCTGGGAGACCGGCGTATAGACCTTGGTTTCATTGACGGTCAGATTCAAGGTGGAGTAGGAGACCAGGAGGTCGTAGTTTTTGATCTGGGCCTCATAGTATTCGATCTCATAGCGGATATCCGATAAGCGGGATTCCACAGCCATCAGATCTTCGATGGTTTCTGCCTTGTCGTAGAACTCCAGGACTTTGGCTTCCTGGGCTTTCAGGGAAGTGAGACGCGCTTCGATATCCGTGTAGGAATCGGTGACATCCTTGGTTTCCTGCGAATAGTAAGTCGTATTGCCGGATTCCTTGATCTTGGCTAAGAAGGCATCATAGTTCTGGGCCGGGATGCGGATGGTGGCGCTGTAGTAACGGTTGCTGCCGTTGCGGTTGCCGGTGGAGGAAGACTGGACATAGCCGCCCTCTTCCGATACGGCTGAAAGGATCTTTTCGAGTAAGGTATCCAGGTCCTGGGTCTCCAGATTCATCGAAGCGGTCAGGATCAGCTTTTTATTCTGCCTGAGATTATTATTGGCTTGCTCATAGTTGCCTCCGGCTTCCATCGGCTCCTCTTTTGCCTCATCTGCCACCATCATGGATTCCTGATCGCTGTAGGTATAGGAGGCACCGCCGCTGGCGTAGCTTGGGCTTGCCGCAGGAGCGGAATCGCCTTTGTAATCCTGTTCGTAGTAATAGGAGGATTCCTTATACGGGGAGATGAGGCTTGGCAAAATGGTGATGGCTAATAGGACGGCCATAGCACCGGCGAGGATCTTGCCGGTCAATGCCCAGTTCAGTTCAAACTGAAATTTCTTTTTCTTTTTGGCAGGGCTGTGTGCTTCTTCAATATAGGTATCGTCGATCATGCCGATCGCATCGACTAATTTATCACTCTTCATGACATGACTCCTTCCTTTGTGAGATAGTCTCTTAACTTATCCCTTGTGCGTTTTAAGATCATCTTGGTTTTGGATGGACTGAAGGAAAAGCGGGCTGCAATGTCTTCAATGCTGTCAAAATACCAGTAACGGCAGACGAAAACTTTCCGATCGCTTTCCTTGAGTTCGGACAAAAACTGATTGATGGTATCTGCCAGGACCGTATCCTTGGCGTTCTGATTTAAAGTATGATCGCTAATGCAGGCTTCCAGTTCCTCAAAAGACAGCGTTGCCTGACCACCGCCGCGTTTGTCTGCCGATAAGGACCGCCACTTGTTGATGGAGAGCCGGCGGCAGATCTTGCCGATAAAGGTCGAAAGATTCAATGGGTGGTGGGGCGGTATGGCGTTCCATAAGGCCAGATAGGTGTCGTTTAAGGTTTCTTCGCAGTCCTGCTGGTTGTGCAGGATGTTGCGGGAAATAGAAAAACAGTAGTTTTCATACTTGTTTCTGGTTTCGGCGATGGCGTTTTCATCGCGGTTCCAGTAAAGGTCTATGATCTTGTCGTCATCCATATCGTTCTCCTTTCATCTATCAAGTAAACAAAGAAATCTATTGCGTCACATTTTTCGGTAGATTTTCTAAATATTCGATATAGAGGTAATCGTGAAAGAGATATTTGAGTTGTGCCAAGTTGTTTTCCAAAAGTTTTTCCTGCATCAGTTCGCCATCGACCCACACCCAGGCTAAGAGACGGTCAAACTTGTCGTAGCGCTCGGAGTTGGGGTCAAGTTCGATGATGATCTTACTTGCCTTTTCCAAAGTGGTATCGGTAAAGCGCTTGGCTTCTTCGTAGCCTTCTTCGCCGATCTCCGGCGTATCGACAGCCAAAAAGCGGACGATGACTTTTTCCTTGTTGTCGAGGAAAAAGACGGCAGTGTCGCCATCGTGGATATACTGGTAGACGGCCTCGTGTTTCTCCGAAATGGGAGAGGGCTCGATTTTATACTGCGGCTGATGAAAATAGCCGTAGACGACCGACGCGATGATGAGTAAGGCAAGGGCGATGCCCATATACCGCTTCATCTTGCGG
Source organism: uncultured Erysipelotrichaceae bacterium (assembly GCA_902787775.1). Classification (GTDB taxonomy): domain Bacteria; phylum Bacillota_I; class Bacilli_A; order Erysipelotrichales; family Erysipelotrichaceae; genus Colivicinus. Next base: position 2,252 of record CADAHV010000099.1, read on the forward strand.
GTAATCCTGAAGCGCTTCTTTTTTGCCATAGACAAGAATTACAGAGACCGGATCTCCTCTAGCATAGTGATCAGCTGGGCTTCGTCCAAGCCGACGTAGCCGCCGTCATAAGTCTTCTTGGAGGTCATGTGGACCTGGCCGCTTTGTGCCGTTTTGATGACTTCCTTGATATTTTCAATGCGGACACCGCCGCCCGGCAAAAACTGCAAATCCTCGCCATATTTTTCATAGAGTTCATGAATTCGCTCACAGCCTTTTAGGATGTCGGGATAGACAGCTGCCCCACTGGTCAGGACACGGTCGATATGTAAAGAGACCAGGTCTTTTGCCGCCGCATCCAGATCGGAACACTCATCAAAGGCCTTGTGGAAGACTGCTTCCTTGCCATAAGAGTGGATGAGATCGACCATTTCCTGACTGCGTTTGAGATCAATTGTTTTATCTTCGTTTAAGAAACCAAAGACGATGCCATCGGCCCCATTATCCAAGAGGTTTCTGGCGTCCTTCAACATGGTTTGAAATTCATTTTCGCTGTAGTAAAAATCGCCGCCGCGGGGACGAACCATGCAGCAGATCCGGGTGTCGATTTTCGACTTTAAAAAACGAAGCGTTTCCAGGGATGGCGTCAGTCCGCCTAACTCCAATGCAGAGTTGAGTTCAATTCGATCGATTGGATATTTGGCTGCGACGATCGCATCGTCGATATTGCCGATGCAGATCTCGATTGTAATATTGTTTATCATAGCAATATTATACCGTATGTTAAGATTTAAGTATGATCAAGGGCATATTATTCGATATTGATGACACATTATTCTCCCATGAGACCGATCAGGTGCCAAGGCAGACATTGAAGGCGCTCGATAAGCTCAAAGAAAAGGGCTATAAACTCGGCGTCTGCACCTCCCGCATCGCGGCAGAGATGGGCAGATTTCCAAGGGATTTCCTGGACCGTTTTGACTGCAAGATCGTCGGCACCGGGGCAACAACGATCGTGGAGGGCGATTATTTCAAAAGCTATACGATCGACATAAACAAGGCGAAAGCTTACACGAACTATTTTGAACAACATGAGATCTCCTATCACTACGCCGATATCAATGGCGATGTCTATTACTGGGGAGATCTGGATGAAGTCAATAACGGACACTGGCTCTCCTATGCCTCAGGCAATGTCAAATTCAAGCCATACGAGGATGAGGAAGTCACCAATCTTTTCTATTACCACGCCAAAGAGGAGGAAGTGCCGGAGATCGCCGCGATCGATGAAGGGGCTTTGATCTCCAGCTGGGGAACCTCCGGTAACATCTGTGCGCCGCTGGTCGATAAGAGTTTTGGCTTATTGAAGTTTTGTCAGGTCTTTTCCCTTACGACGGATGAAGTCTGTGCATGTGGCGATGGCGGCAACGATGATGTGATGTTGGAAATGGCGGGGATCGGTATTGCCGTATCCGATGCCAAAGAGAATACAAAGGCTGCTGCCGATTATATCTGCAGGAAATCGATCGAAGAAGGCGGTTTATACGATGCGTTTGTCGATCTCGGACTGATCGAGGAAGATCATTATGAGATGAAGATGTTTTGTTTTGACAACGATTCCACACTGCTCGATCACGGAAATCACAAGTTTCACGAATCAACGATCACTGCCTTAGAGTCATTGAAAGAAAAAGGCTATGTCCTGGCAATGAACACCTCCCGTTCCTATGAGGAACTTTACAATATCCCGCAGCATATCCTAGATCTGATGGATGTGCTGATCTTACTCAATGGTGCCTATATCGTGAAGAAGGATGGCGTGGAAGTCAGCTATATCGATGATGCGATCGCCAAGCAGATCATCGCATTCTTTGATGAGAACGAGGTACGTTACCGCTATTGTACGGATGATGGCAAAGGTTATCTCTCTGTCGACGACAAGGAAAGGGCAGCCCTTTTTGACAGGCTCTACGGCATCATCCCGGCAGTCAAGAAGTATGAAGGGGAAAGAGTCATACAGCTTCTCTATTATGCGGTAGGGGATTTGAGAGAAAGAATCATTGAACTTGCGAAGGGTTGTGAATGTGACCGTCTGGCTTTTGCCGGCGAGATCTCGCCGCCTCATAAGAACAAAGGCGAAGCGATGTTGGAAGTAGCTAAGTCCTTTGGCATCAAGCCAGAAGAGATCTGCGCTTTCGGCGACGGCGGAAATGATATCGAGATGCTGCAGCTGGCAGGACTTGGCATTGCCATGGGCAATGGAGCGAAGGAATGCCGTTATGCGGCGGACTATGTGACAGATCGGATCGAGGAGGATGGTTTATACAAGGCCCTGGTCCATTTCGGTTTTCTTGAGTGAAGGAGCAACTATGGAAAGCTATTTTGTAGAACTGACAGGGATTGGTGAATCGCATATAAACAAGGAAGAAATCAGCGGCAATAAATTAGCCATTGATGAAGCCTTGATACAGTGTGAATATTCTTTGATTTCAGCGGGCACGGAATTATCACGGGCTTACGCCTTAAAGAAGGGTTTTTCCTATCCGGTAAGGCCGGGTTATTGCGGTGTCGGCAGGATCTTAAAAAAGGGCGCAGGCATCAAGGCAAAGATCGGCGACCGCGTCTTTTTCAATGCCCCGCACGCCTCACTGGTTCGCTGGAAGACTTCAGACAGCGTCCAGGGTCCTTTGATCATGAAACTGGATGAGGACATCGATCCTTTGGAAGCGACCTTTATCAATCTGATGTTTGTCGCCCTGCAGGGTGTCAATCTTACCGATATTAAACTGGGTGATCGGGTTGCTGTCTTTGGCTTGGGCAATATCGGCATTCTGTGTGCCTTGATGTATCAGAAGGCAGGTTGCGAAGTCATCGGCATTGATCCGATGGAACACCGCTGTGCTTTGGCAAGAGAAATGGGTTTAAAACATACGGCCCATGAAAGTGCCTTGAGCGCCATCGATCTGTTTACCAACAAGGAAGGTGTGGACATCGCGGTGGATGCCAGT
>CADAHV010000100.1:0-5179 GCA_902787775.1 uncultured Erysipelotrichaceae bacterium
GTTGGGCTGTCCGCCCATTAAAGCGGTACGCGAGCTGGGTTCAGAACGTCGTGAGACAGTTCGGTCCCTATCTGTTGTGGGCGTTGGAAATTTGAGGAGCGCTGTCCCTAGTACGAGAGGACCAGGATGGACGGACCTATGGTGCACCAGTTGTTTCGCCAGAAGCATAGCTGGGTAGCTAAGTCCGGATCGGATAAACGCTGAAGGCATCTAAGCGTGAAACCGACTCCAAGATGAGATTTCCCATTCACTTGATGAAGTAAGACCCCTCGAAGACTACGAGGTTGATAGGTCAGAGATGTAAGCATGGCGACATGTTAAGTTGACTGATACTAATAGGTCGAGGATTTTATCATAAGAAAATATTGTAAGAAAACGTACTTATCCCATAGCTTGTGTGTATTCAGTTTTGAGGGAACGAATAGTTCTCTTTTGATCCGGTGACAATGGAGAAGTGGTCACACCTGGTCCCATCTCGAACCCAGAAGTTAAGCACTTCATCGGCGAGCATAGCTACTCATATGAATAGTGAATCAAGCACGTTGCCGGTTAAAGACCTCTACGATGTAGAGGTTTTTTTATTTCTTATTATGAGTTATACTGTAAAAGCTATGATTACAAAAAACGAGAGAGAAACGATCGAATTGGGAAAGAAACTTGCCTTGGCTTTGCCGAAAGGCAGCACGATCGCCTTGAAGGGCGATCTGGCCGGCGGCAAGACAACTTTTACCAAGGGGATCGGCGAAGCGCTTCATGTCAAGGAAGTGATCAATTCGCCGACTTTTACCATTTTGAAGATCTACCAGGGTGATCTTCCCCTCTATCATATCGATGCCTACCGTTTGGAAAACAACGACTATGACCTGGGCATCAGTGAATACGAAGATGAGGGGATCATGGTGGTGGAATGGCCTGAATACTACGCCAATTATCTTCCGAAAGAATATATGGAAGTGCGCTTTACTTATATCGATGATGATACCAGGGAGATCGAATTTATCCCCCATGGCGAACAATATGAAAAGATCTTAGAGGAATTACAATGCTGACACTGTGTATCGATACCGCTTATAAATATCTGACCTGTGTTCTGATCAAGGATGATCAGATCCTTTCTTCTTATTCCAAGGAGTGTTTCAAAAAACAGTCGGAAGAAGTTTTTCTTGCCTTGAATGAAGTCTTTGAAAAGGCGGCTGTTGACCGCCGTTCCATTGATTCCATATGCATCTCCGAAGGTCCCGGCTCTTATACCGGGGTGCGTATCGCCATGACCATCGCCAAAGTGATGGGTGAAATGTTACCGTGTGATGTCTATACGATCTCGACACTGCGTCTTTATGCCGCCAATCGAAACAATGTCATGGTTGTCATGGACGCCAGGGCAGACCGCGTCTATTGCGGCATCTATGATGGCGACAAGATCATCAAAGAAGATGCGGCCGTGGCCATCAAGGAACTTGATGTCGGCGATTATCTGGTCGTCGGCGATGGTTCGCTTGTAGGCAGGGAAAATAATTACGGCGACATCCCGCAGGCCTTCCTCAATACGAAGAAGCTGTGGAAGAAGGCAGATCAGATTGCCTATCTTGTCCCGAAGTATCTGAAAGAAAGTGAGAGCTACTATCGATGATCGAACTGATGAAAGCAGAAGACCTTGAACAGGTCCTTGAAATAGAAAACGAATCTTTTTCCAATCCGTGGAGCCGTAAATACTTCCTCAATGAGATCGAAAATCCCGATTTAAGTGAACTCTACGTCGATATCATCGATGGTCAGGTCGTCTCCTATGGTGATCTGTGGTATATGTTTGAAAACTGCGATCTGACCAAGATCGCCGTGCGTCCTTCCATGCGCCATAAAGGCTATGGCCGCAAGATGATGAAGCATCTGATATCGACGGCCAGAAACAGAGGCTGCGAATTCATGCATCTGGAAGTCAATGTCAATAATAAGGATGCGCTCGCCTTATATGAAGCGTATGAATTTGAGACGGTGCGCACCAGAAAACGCTACTACGAAAACGGCGATGATGCCTATGATATGATCAAGGGTCTGATTCAGGAGTCGCAGCCAAGAAAAGTATTGGCCATTGAATCGAGCTGCGATGAGACGGCCTGCGCGATCATTGACGAGGACCTCAATGTCTTTTCTTCGGTGGTCACTTCGCAGATCGATGTTCACGCCCGCTTTGGCGGTGTCATTCCGGAAGTTGCCTCGAGAATGCATGTCGAACAGATCTCAACAATTATTAAGGAAGCCGTCGAAAAAGCCCATCTGAACATGGATGACATCGATGCCATCGCTTATACGATCGGTCCGGGTCTGATCGGTTCCCTGCACGTGGGAGCGATCGGCGCCAAGTCGCTGGCTTTCTTCTACAATAAGCCGTTAATCGGTGTCCATCATTTGAAAGGACACATCTTCATCAACGAACTGATCAAGCCGCTGCAGTATCCGATGATGGCACTGGTGGTCTCCGGCGGTCATACCGAACTCGTCTATATTGAAAATGACCAGTCCTTCAAGATCATCGGCACGACCCTCGATGATGCGATCGGCGAGGCTTACGACAAGGTGGCCAGAGTCATGAAGGAAGCCTATCCGGGCGGTCCGGTAATCGATAAGCTGGCCAAGAGCGGCCAGGCACATTATCAGTTGCCGACACCGAAGGTTGACGGGCTCAATTTCTCCTTCTCCGGCTTGAAGAACGCCGTTCTGCAGCTGGTGAAAAAGGAAGAAGCAGCCGGCAATGAGATCAACAAGAGTGACCTGGCATACGCCTTCCAGGAAGTGGCTTTAAATACATTGGTCAAAAAGACAAAGATAGCGCTGGAACAGTATCCGTGCAAGTCGCTGGTTTTGGCGGGCGGTGTTGCGGCAAATTCACGTCTGCGTGAACTGATGAATGAGAATTTCTCGGACATGGATCTCATATTGCCGCCTTTAAAATACTGCACCGATAATGCCTTAATGATCGCCTGTGCTGCTTTGCATTATCTGAAAGCGGAAAAGTTTGTTTCTCTTGATGCTTCATCGATGCCTTCGATGTCGATCGAGGATTAGTGAAAAGAATTGAATAATTCACAATTAGAAACAAATCATATATAATTCTATTGTTATGTCAGATATTTCCAAAGCGACTTTAAAGCGGTATCCGGTCTACCTGAAAGCTCTGCGCAAGCTTTCGCAGAACGGCGTCAAGCGCATTCGATCCACCGAATTATCGGAATACGTCGATGTCAAGGCGACGACGATCCGTCATGATTTTTCGATGATCGGTCAGCTTGGCAAACAGGGCTACGGCTATGATATCGATGAACTGATCAGGATCTTTGCCGATGCCTTGGGCGAAGACTACGATGAGGATATGATCCTGATCGGTGTCGGCCGTCTGGGCAAGGCCATACTGAATTACAATAACTGGAATCATGTGGCCGGCGAGATCGTCTGTGCCTTTGATTTAAAACCGGAAAAGAGAAACCAGGAACAGCAGGTCAATGTTCCGGTCTACCATATTTCACAGCTGAAAGAGAAGTTCCCGAAGGGCTGTGAGATCGCTATTCTGTGCATTCCTTCGGGTGCACAGGAGATCGTTAACGAACTGCATGAACTCGGTGTGAAGGGCATCGTCAATTTCACCAGAGAACACTTCGTACTGCCGGAAGGCATGATCAAATCGGATGTCGATGTGGTTTCGACGATCGAAGAACTCGTATTTGAAATCAATTCATTAAATAAATAAGAGGGGGTTATTATGGATTTATATTTTGCAAGAGAACTGTATGAAATGGCTGTCAACGGTTCGGACATGGAACTCGATCAGCTCGAGTATGTTTCGGTTGAGGGCTGGGTCAGGACCAATCGTGATAACGGTCAGGTCGGTTTTATCGAACTCAATGACGGTTCCTATTTTAAGAATATTCAGATCGTCTACGGACCGGAATTAGACAACCACAATGAAGTTTCCCATCTTCTGACCGGTTCTTCGATCTATGTCATCGGCAAGTTCATCCTGACACCGGAAAACAAACAGCCGTTCGAGATCAGGGCAACTTCGATTGAAATCGAAGGCAATTCCGCTGAAACCTATCCTCTGCAGAAGAAGAGACATACTTTTGAATTCTTAAGGGAGATCCCGCATCTGCGTCCGCGTACCAACACCTTTATGGCGGTTTTCAGAGTGCGTTCTGCTTTGGCGATGGCAATCCATGAATTCTTCCAGAATCAGGGTTTTGTCTATGTCCATACGCCGATCATTACCGGCAATGATGCGGAAGGCGCCGGCGAAGTCTTTACCGTCACAACCAGAGAAGACAATAACTACGAAGAAGATTTCTTCGGCAAGCATGCCTCTTTGACCGTTTCCGGACAGCTTCATGTCGAAGCGTTCGCGATGGCTTTCAGAGATGTCTATACCTTTGGTCCGACCTTCCGTTCGGAAAACTCCAACACCAAGACACATGCCTCTGAATTCTGGATGATCGAACCGGAGATCGCTTTTGCCGATCTGGAAGACGATATGCAGCTGATCGAAGACATGGTCAAGTATTGCATCGAATATGTCAGAAAAGAATGTCCGCAGGAAATGAATTTCTTCAACACGATGATCGATAAGACCCTGCTGGAAAGACTCGATCATGTGTACAATTCCACCTTCAGAAGAATGCCTTACACCGAGGCCATCGATATCCTTTTAAAGGCGCCGGTCAAATTTGAAAACAAGGTATCCTGGGGCATGGACCTCAATACCGAACACGAGCGTTATCTTTCCGAACAGGTCGTCAAGGGCCCGGTCTTTTTGACCGATTATCCAAAAGACATCAAGGCCTTCTATATGCGTCTGAATGATGATGGCAAGACGGTTGCAGCCTGTGACCTTCTGGTTCCGCATGTCGGCGAACTGGTCGGCGGCTCACAGCGTGAAGAGCGTCTTGACCTTCTTGAGAAGAGAATGGATGAACTCGGAATGGATAAGGAAGGCTATCAGTGGTATCTGGATCTCAGAAGATACGGCGGCTGCAAGCATGCCGGCTTCGGTCTGGGTTTTGAAAGGATGGTTATGTATCTGACGGGTATGGAAAACATCAGAGATGTCCTGCCGTATCCGCGCACACCTAAGAATCTGATCTACTAAATCAATGATTGTACAGATTAGCAACGGCACCGTTTATTTCGGTGC
>CADAHV010000101.1:0-8908 GCA_902787775.1 uncultured Erysipelotrichaceae bacterium
GGACCAGAAGCTTTCCGGCAAAGACAAAGACAAATACGCTCTGGCGATTCTGAAAGATCAGGACTGGGTCAACTTCTATGGCGATGAGAATCTGGAGAGACGTTTATTCTCCCTGTACGATATCTCGGAACTCTCCTTTATTGTTCTGGCCGAATACGAAGATGCCTATAAGATCCGCATCGACCGCACAAGTTCAGATGAGTACTTCTATGATCCTGAGGACAGTGTCGCCTACATTGCCAAAGACCGCGTCTATGATCTGGTGAATCCGGAAAAGATCGAAGAAGAATCCTTTATTCGAAAGAGTGTCGATCTTGATGGCGGCAGCGTCCATGGTGACGATGACCTTGATCTGATCCTGAAGGAAGAAGCGATCCCTCTGCTTCCGGAAAAGGAGGGCTTTGTCTTCAGCGGTTTTGATGAAAACGATCAGGCAACGTATCGCAAGATCGCTTCGATCGATTTGAATGGAAGTTTCAGAAAAGATCTTTTGCCGGGAAGTGAGATCGATTTACGGGATTGCAAGCTGAAAGTTGTCTATGAAGATGGAGGACAGGAGCTCATCGATCTTAACAGCGACATGATCTCCGGCTACGATAAAAATTCTTTAGAGAATACAGTTGTGATCTCTTATGGCGGTTTATCGATGGAAGAGGAACTGAAGTATTCTGAGAAAGCGTCAGAAAAGCAGGAACAGCTGAAACAAGCCCTCAGTGAAAACGATGCCTCCGCCGTCAAAAAGCTGATTGATGAGGTTTCTTATCCGTTCACTTTTTCCGATATCCGAACGCTCGATTACGAGCTGATGAATAAGAATCAGCGCAATTACGTCATCTTTGACAAGACGGAACGCTACAACCTTTCAATATCCGGTCTGGATCTTTCTTTGGATGACAAGCGCTCACTGAGCTTGTATGGTGATACCTATTACGTCATCGTCGAAGACATCAATCCCGAGGCGAAGGAGCGGATCTATGATGTGGCCAAGGGCTATGGCTTTTCGATGCTGGAAGGCATTGACATCAGCTTCCGTTTCAATTACCAGTCCATCGGTTTAAAGGGTCCGGCCATCGTCCAGCTGGACATCGGCGACAAGCGAAATGACCTGGTTTATTCCGTCTATCATTTAAGTGAAGAAGGGGATGTCATCAAGTGCCGGACCACCCAGTCGGACAACTACATCCAGTTTATGATCAATGCCTCGGGTTCATATCTCGTGATGTCGTTGCCGAGTGTCAATGAGTTTGACATCAAGGATAAGATTGAAGACTTATCCTATGAGAATATGGGCTATGACAAGCACAAGACCAATTTTGAACTGATGGGCACGATCGTCATCTCTTTGATCGGCATCATCGGCATTACCGTTTATTACATCGTATACAACAAAAGGAAGAGATTATGGAAAGACTTCAGAAGATCATTGCGGCAAGCGGCTATTGTTCAAGAAGAAAAGCCGAAGAGCTGATCTTGGCAAGACGGGTCAGCGTCAACGGGGTTCTTGTCGATACTTTAGGTGCGAAAGCTGACGAAAATGATGAGATCGCGATTGACGGCAAAGTGATTTCCAAAAGCGAAGAAAAGGTCGTCTATCTTTTAAACAAGCCGAAAAACGTCATCTCTTCGGCCAGCGATGACCGGGGCAGAAAGACGGTGGTCGATCTGATCGATTCCAGGTATCGTCTTTATCCTCTTGGACGTCTCGACTATGATTCTTCCGGTTTACTGCTATTAAGCAATGACGGGGAACTCATGCAGAAGCTGATCCATCCCAAGTATGAGGTCGAGAAGACCTATGAAGTCACGATTGACGGTTTAATCTCTGAAAAACAGATCGAAACGATCGAAAAGGGAGTGAAGATCGAAGATTATGTATCGGCTCCGGCGAAGGTGAAGCTGATCTCATTCAACGAGAAAAAACCTTCTTCTTTCCTTGAGGTGACGATACATGAAGGAAAGAACCGGGAGATCCGCAAGATGTTTGAGGCAATCGGTTTTACGGTCATTAAGCTTCACCGCATCAGGGAAGCCAATATCGAGCTGGGCGATTTAAAAAGCGGCGAATACCGCCGCTTGAAGCCTTTTGAAATCAAGAAGCTTCGTTCCTATTTAGATCGAAACGATGTTTAATTCCTTGTCTTCGTAAGGATCGATATAAATCGTCTTATAATTCCTGAAGGTGACAAAGCCCGGCTTTGCGCCTTTTACTTTTTTGAGCTCCTTAACCAGACAATAATCGACCGGCACGGAAGAGGAGAAGCGTCCTTTGGAATAATAGGCAGCCAGGTTGGCACACAAGCGGATCATCGTCTCATCCGGCTTATCGGTGTCGATGACCACATGGGAACCATGGAACTGTTTGGCATGAAACCAGGTGTAATTGGAGTGGGCATATTCAAAGGACAGATAGGCGTTTTGAAGGTTGTTTTTGCCGAAGGTGATGGTGTGGCCATCGACCTTGATCTGGTAGAGATTGACCTTCTTTTTCTTTTTGTTTTTGATCGAAGCTTTCTTGAGATAGCCGAATCTGGATAACTCGTCCCGAATGTCTAAGGCATCGGAATAATTGGCGAATGAAAGCTGTTCGTTTAAAGACTCAAAATAGGTGAGTTCATTCTGAGCGATCTCGATCTGTTCCTCGATGTAGGCCTTGCCTTTGCGCTTTTTCTGATAGTGGGAATAGTACTTGTTGGCGTTGGCTTTTACAGAGAGCTTTGGATCAAGCGGGATGGTCTGAAGCCTTCCTTCAAAATCTTCGATGTCGATCTGTTTGAGGCCTTTACGGTCGAGATCTTCATAGGTATAGAGAAGATCGCCGCAGTCCTTGTCGTGCTGCAGGTTGAGGGCATCGTCAAGAGATTTCTGCAGCTTTGCGATCTTGGTTTCGTAGTGTTTGATCTGACGCTTGACGACCTTGAAGAGATCGTCGGCGATAGAGCGGATGCGTTCTTTTTCACCATCTTCATAGTAGACTTCATCAAATCCTTTCTGAATGTCCCATTTTTCATAAGGGAGACCTAAATTGGTCAAGGGGATGACATGAAACTGGATGTCATCTTTATTGCGACTCAGATATAAGGAATCAGAATCCTTGATCTGTTGAATAATATCGGTGTAGCTTTCATTGTTCTGCAAGCGATAGCGGACCTCTTCTTCCAGCTGTCTGGAAAAGCCCTGCAGCTGTTTGACCAGCGACTGGTCTAAATCGACATCGGTAGTTTCAAAGGGATCCTTCTTGTCCTGCTTTTCCGGTAATTCAAATCTGGCACCGGGCAGGATGGTCCGTCTGGTATTTTCATAAGGCGGGATCTTCTTTAAGGCATCGATGATCTTTCCTTGCTCATCCACCAGAATGAGGTTGGCATATTTGCCCATGAGTTCGACGGAGAGGATGTATTCCTTTTCATCGTATAATTCATCCCTGGCCCGAATATGCATCAGAAGATAGCGGTCATAATTGTTCTGGTCGATCTGATAGATGATGCCGTTGAGGATGTATTTCCTTAAGACCATGATGAAGGTCGAAGGATCGGCATAGGTGTTGTAGGCTTTTTCCGAGAGACAGATGTGATTGTAGTTGGAGTGAAAGGACATGACCAGATTCTGACGGATACGGTCGGCATGCACATTAAAAACGATCTGCGTCTTGCCGGTCTCGGCGATCCGGTTGATGCGGATCGGCAGATAGCCATCGAGATCTTCTTTCACTTTGTACAGTGTAATTCCGTCTAATGCCATACATCTATTATAACGAATTGACTGGGAAAATTTTTATTGCATGTTGGTGGTATCTGGGGTATAATAGTCAAGCGAATAGATTAGCTATTCCTTGCCTGGCAACAGGCCGTTTAGTCCAGAAGGAGGTAAAATATGAAACAATACGAGACTATGTATATCATCAAGTCCAGTCTTGACGACGCTGCCAGAGCTGCGCTGGTTGAGCAGATGCATGGCATCATCACTCAGCACGGCGGCACCATCGACAATGTTGATGACTGGGGTATGAGAGATTTCGCTTATGAAATCGACCATATGTCTAAGGGTTACTACGTTGTAGTTACTTACACTGTAGACGTTGATGGTTTAAACGAATTCAAACGTTTAATGGGTATCAGTAATGACATCGTCAGAATGATGACCATCTCGTGCGACGAGAAAAAAGGAAGCAAATAATGATCAACATTAACAGCGTTACGTTGGTTGGCCGCATCACCAAGGATATTGAACTGCGTAAGACCAGTTCCAACACTTCGGTATGCAACTTCACCGTAGCGGTCGACAGAAGGTTCCAGTCCCAGCAAAACGGCGGTCAGTCCGCTGACTTTATCAACTGCATCGCCTGGAGACAGTCTGCCGATTTCCTGTCGTCTTATGCTTCAAAGGGTACGATCGTTGCCGTCGAAGGCAGGATCCAGACCAGAAGCTATGACGGACAGAATGGAAAAGTATATGTCACGGAAGTCGTTGCCGACAACGTACAGATCATTTCCAGCCGTCAGTCCACCGGTGCTTCTGCAGGAAATACCTATCAGGGAAACTCCTATTCACAGAACACCAATCAGACCTTCACTCCGAGTGCCGAACCGGCGTATGACATGGATGATGATTTCTCCAATACGCCTTCGCTTGAGATCTCCAGTGATGATCTGCCATTTTATTGATATTTATTAGAAAGGAATTCCAATGGCTTTTAGAAAACAGAGAGTCGGATATAAGAAAGTTTGTTACTTCACTAAGAACAAGATCGAATATATTGATTACAAAGACGTAGAGTTATTAAAGAAGTTCATCTCTCCGAACGGAAAGATCACTCCGAGACGTGTTACCGGCACCAGCGCCAAGTATCAGAGGATGCTGTCAACGGCGATCAAGAGAGCACGTCAGATGGCTTTATTACCTTATATTGCCGATTAATCTTGAAGCCTCCACAATCGTGGAGGTTTATTTTATTCTTTAATCTTTTATAATAATATATATGAATCAAACCAAGAAAATGACCCAGGGTGCGATGATGCTGGCAATCACCGGCGCGCTCATCCTGATCGATAGAATGACGGCTTACTGGTTTACCGAATTTGTCGTGCTGATCATGCCGATCGTTCTCATCATGTATGCAACGATGATGCACACGTTAAAAGACGGTGTGCTTTTATCGGTTGGTCTTCTGATCATTTCCTTCTTATTGGGAAATTTCCAGTTGACCTATCTGATCTATGTGCCGGTCGGCATTGTGACCGGTTTGGTCTATGCCTGGGGCATCAAGAGGGGGCTCGACAAGCGAAGACTGGTTCTGTCCGCGATTGTGACCTATGTCATCGGTGAACTGATTGCGACCTTCATCGTCTATCCTTTGATGGGTTTCCCGATCAAGCAGATGCTGGCAGAATATGAAGCGGCCTTTACTTCCACCAGCAATTTCATGGGTATGGATTATGCCTCTTTATTCAAGGCGGCAGGCCTTGATTTAAGCAAGCTCTTAGTTGTCATCTACATCGTTTCCACGATCATCATGGGTGCGATGGAAGGTGTCCTGATCCATCTTCTTTCCGTATTTTTGCTCAAGCGCTTCAAGATCAAGGATCTTGGCAATACCAACATCTTCGATCTCAAACCAAAACCGCTGGTCGCTTATATTGCCTTAATCATGGCAAGCCTGATGTTTGTCGTGCGTTATGTGGACAATGAGACCTTCTATTACATTGCGATGGTCTTATCGGTCTGCGGTGTCGTGGTGCTTTTGTATTACGGATATCTGTTTATTGTCCTTTACGGCATCATCGTTTTAAGACGGAATGTCGGCGGTTTATTTGTTTTGTTATGTTTCCTTTTGCCGGGACTCATTTATGTCATGGTCCTTTTAGGTTTCTTATACGGCAGCGGTCCTTTGCGTACCTATCTTGAAAAGCAGATGGCCAAGCGCATCAGCGAGAGTCAGCAACAACAATGAAAAGAACGACGTTTATCACCGCATTAAGTGCTGTAGCCTCGGTCAGTATCATACTGGCTCTTTTGGTTTTAGGCTTATTCTTCGGTCAGAACGTCTTATTGCCGGCGGTGATCACCGCGGTCTTTATCTTATTGCTGGCGATGGTCTTCTATTCGCTGGATCTAATCAAGAATGAGACCAACAAACAGATTGAAAACCAGCTGGAGCTGGCTTACAAAGAAGTCTTAAGCCATGGTGATATCGGCATCATTGTCTACGATGAGAACTATGAGATCAACTTCATGTCCGATTTCTTCTTGAAGAGGAATATGAACCACTTAGGCGAAAAGGTCTTAAACTGGCTGCCGGAACTTCAGGACATGCTTAAAAACGAAGCCAATAACCAGATCATCATCATCAATGATGAAAAGTTCTCGGTTCGAAAGATCAATAATGCCTTTGTTTTGACTTTTAAAAATATCACGAAGGAATATGATCTGAATAAAAAACTGGAAGACGATGCGCCGGTTGTCGGCTTATTAAGCTACGACAACTATGACGAAGTCGAAATGTCGGAAGACGAACTGGCTTATGTCAACACCAACATCAAGGTGCCGGTCATCGATTACTTCCGCAATTTCGGTGTCGTCTATAAGACCTTAAAGAATTCCAGAATGCTGTTGTTGATGAACGAGACGACCTTTGAAGCCGTCCGAAACGACCGTTTCTCGATTCTGAATAAAGTCCGGAAAGTTGCCAAGGAAGGGGATGTCGATGTCACCCTGTCGATGGCTTTTGCGGAAGGAAGCGATGATTATGATGAACTCGATTCGATCGCCGAAGAACTGCTCGAACTGGCACAGACCCGAGGCGGTGACCAGGTCGCGGTAAGAAAAGCGGGCGGCGATGCCACCTTCTTTGGCGGCACGACCGAGGCCAGAGAGAAACAATCCAAGACCAAGGTGCGTGTAACGGCCAATGCCATCAAGGATCTGATTGAAAAATCGTCCAATGTCATCATTCTTGGTCATAAGGAAATGGATGCCGATTGCGTCGCGTCAGCCATCTGCATGTCGGATATCGTCTTATCGTTAAACAAGAAATGTTACATCGTATCAAGATCCGGCGGCATGGAGACGATGATTGCCGAAGTCGTCAACCGTTTCTCTGCCGTTTTGGAGAATAAGCATCACTTTATCTCTGAATCGGAAGGCCTGGATCTTCTGAATGAAAATACACTGGTCATCATGGTTGATCACCATTCCGCAGCCCAATCCGGCGGTGCGGCAATCTTAAAGAATGCCAAGCGGATCATCATCCTTGACCACCACCGCCGCAGAGCGGATCTGGATGTCATAGCGATGATGCTGTATATCGAAGCGGCAGCTTCTTCCGCTACCGAAATCATCTATGAGATGGTTCCGTATTTCTCAAAGCACATTGAGATCTCTTCCGAAGAAGCGAATATCATGTATCTTGGCATCATGATCGATACCGACCACTTCCGTGTCCGTACCGGCTCGAGAACCTTCGATGTTGTAAAACAGCTAAGAAGGGCGGGCGCCGATCCGATGCTTTGTGATACTTTGTCACAGGAACCATACGACAATGTCATTGAACGAAGCCGCATCATCAATGCCGGCAAGCTCTACCGCAAGGGTGTGGTGGTTGCCAGCATTGCGGAAGGAAACTTCCCGCGTTCGATTGCCTCACAGGCTTGTGACGCATTGGTGAGAGCGAAAGATATCGAAGCGGCCTTTGTCATCTGTAATTCCGACAAGAACGAGACGATCATCTCGGCCCGTTCGAGAGGCACGGTCAATGTACAGGTCATCATGGAAAAGATGAACGGCGGCGGTCATATGACAGCGGCCGGTCTGCAGGTCAATGATTCCAGTGTTCCGAAGATGGAAAACGAACTGTTGAAAGTTCTGGATGAATATTTTGAAGGAGAAAAGCAGCTATGAAAGTCATATTATTATCTGATGTCCCAAAAGTAGGGAAGAAGGGTGAAATAAAAGAAGTTTCGGACGGTTATGCCCGCAATTTCCTGATTGCCAGAGGCCTGGCGGTCGCCGAATCGGCCGGCGCCAAGAAGGTCCTGGAAAAGCAGCAGGCGGAAGCCAAGGTGCTCGATGAACAAAACCGACAGGAAGCCAAAAAGCTGGCCGATGTTTTAGCCGGCAAGACCTTGGAATTCAAAGTCAAGGCAAAAGACGGCAAGGTTTCCGGTTCCATTTCAACCAAGCAGATTGAAGAAGAATTGAAAAAGCAGGGTATCGTTATCGACAAGCGCAAGATCAAGGACAACGAACCTTTGAAGGAGCTTGGCACCTATGATATCCGCGTTGAGTTATATAAGGACGTTATCGGCAAGATCAAAGTCAAACTGATCGAGGAATAGTTATGAGCAATCGTTCGATGCCCTATTCGATAGAGGCGGAAGAGTCTTTATTGGGCAATATCATGTTGTATCCCGACGCGATGCGTCAGTGTGTGGATGCCGGTGTGACCGCCGATGATTTTTATCTGGACAAGCACCGTCAGATCTACAATCTGATGCATTCGATGTACGAGAATAAGGAGAAGGTGGATACCGTCTCCCTTTCCAGCAGATTAAAAGACTTCGGCGTCTACGACAAGATCGGCGGCCTGGAGTATCTGATGCAGCTGGCCAATGCGACGATCTCTGCCAACAATACAGGCGAATACATTTCGATCATCCGCAATAAATCATTGGCCAGAAAGGTCATCAAGGTCGGCGAAGAGATCTCCAATGACGCCTATGATTCTTCGGTCAGCGTCGATGAGATGCTGGAGAATGTCGAACGAAAAGTGACGGAAGTCACCCGATCCAAAACCTCGGCTGATTTCAAAACCGGCGAAGAGATCTTTGATGAGACCATCAAACATATCCAGGCGATTCAGGAAGCCGGCACCGCAATTACCGGTGTCAAGACCAAGTTCCGTGATCTGGATTCC
>CADAHV010000101.1:8921-13412 GCA_902787775.1 uncultured Erysipelotrichaceae bacterium
GAGATCACACCGGGCGCTGTTGCGATATTTTCACTGGAAATGCCGGCTGAACAGGTGGCAACAAGAATTCTGGCAGCCAATTCCGGCGTTGAGATTCAGAAACTCAGAACCGGTCAGTTGAATGATGAGGACTGGTCCAAGGTCAACGAAGCCACGCAAAGGCTCAAACAGATGAATTTCTTCATCGACGATACACCGGGCATCAAAGTCTCGGAAATGTACGCCAAGGCCCGTAAACTGGCTCAGGATGAAGGTTTATACATGATCGTGGTCGACTATATCCAGCTGATTCAGGCGACAGGCAAATCCGATTCGCGTCAGCAGGAAGTTTCCGAGATCTCCCGCCGTCTCAAGGCGATGGCCAGAGAGCTCAATGTACCGATCATTGCTCTGTCACAGCTGTCACGTTCCGTTGAAGCAAGACAGGATAAACGTCCGATGCTGTCGGACTTAAGAGAATCCGGTGCTTTGGAGCAGGATGCCGACCTGGTCTTATTCCTGTACCGTGATGCCTACTACAACAGAGACGAAAACGATAATTCCAACAGAGAAGATGTTGAACTGCTGATCGCCAAGCACCGTAACGGTCCGACCGGCAAAGTACTGCTGGCATTTCAAAAAGAGATCAACGCCTTCTACGGCATCGCCAATGCCGGCGAGGAGAATGCTTAATTGAAAAAATACTGGTATTTGATTCCGCTTTCTCTGATCTTAAGCATCGCCATCGTTTTTGGCCTGCCGATGCTCAGAAAAAGCAACGTGATAGAAGCAAACATCGAAAATGAGACATCCCTGGTCCGTCAGGAGATCCTTTCCTATGACCAGAATGAAAAGACCTACAACAAGATCTACAACAAGGGAAAACTGATCGGGGTCATCACCGATAAGGCCTATCTGGATTCCTTGATCTTTGATAAATACAAGGATTACGAAGAGGAATTCCCGAATACCCAGCTGGGTCTTGGTGAAGACGTCTATGTGGTGGAAGAAAAATCCTATGCCAACTTTGCCAACGCCGATGATCAGATCATGGATTATCTGGTTGAAAACGATTTATTGGGCGTCAAGACCACGGCAGTGGAATTCTCCACGGAAGAAGGCGTCTATGAGATCATCTACGTCAAGAGCTACGACGATTTTGCCAAGGCACTGGAACAGTTTTATTCCAACTTCGTCTCCGATGAGACCATTCAGAAACTGGCCAGAGGTGAGGCGATCGAATCGCCAAGCGAACTGGGCAGCGTTGAAACCAATGTCGTCTTAAAGGAGACGATCTCCACCAAAGAAGCTGTGGTATCGCCATCCTCGATCTTCACATCACCCGATGAGATCTACCGTTTCCTGTGCTATGGCCACAACGAAGAGCGAGAATACTACACGGTTCGGGAAGGGGATACCTTACAGGGTGTCGGTTACTACTTCGGCGATATGTCGCCGCGTCAGATCATGATGTTAAATCCGGACATCCTGCACAATGAAAACCAGGTCATCACACCGGGCATGCAGCTCAACGTCACCTATTACACATCGCCTTTGACGATCGAAGTCACCAAAGAGAACCTCTCTCAGCAGCTCATCGTACCGGAAGTTCCGGAATACATCGAAGATGAGGAACTGGAAGTGGGTATCTACGAAGTAAGAGTTCAGGAAGAATCCGGCATCAAGAACGTTCTTTATGAAGAGAAGTGGATCAACGGTGTACTGGAATCCGGTGAACTTTTATCGGAAAACATCATCAAGCAGCCAAAGCGCGGTGTCATTGCCGTAGGTACCAAGCAGGTCTATCTGGTCGGTACCGGCAACTACATCTGGCCGGTCGACAACCCGTCGATCACCTGTCATTGGGGCTGTTATTTCGGCCATACCGGCACGGATATCGTCAACCGTTACGAGAAATACTGTCCGGTTTATGCCGTGGACTCCGGCACCGTCGATTCGGTCGGCTGGGCCTGGGATATGGGCAATTACTGCATCATCAACCACAACAACGGCGTCCGTACGATGTACATGCATCTCAATGTGCCGGCTTATGTTGAAGTCGGTCAGAACGTCACCAGAGGCCAGACCATCGGCCAGATGGGCAACACCGGTTACTCGGACGGCGTTCACCTTCATATCACCTTTGAGGTGAATGGAACCAGAGTCAATGCCTGCAATTATTTGCAATGCTCATTGATCGATTGATAAAATAAATCTATGAAAAACAACCGTTTACTTTATGTCCTGATTATCTTACTGGCTCTCTGGTGTGCTGTGCTTTCTTCTGAAATCAGCCGGGCCAGACAAAGAGAAAGTGCCAATGTCGTCAATCAGTATGAGGTAGACGGTTTTTCTACGGATCTGACCAAGGTCATTGATGAAGTCAGACCGGGCATCGTAACGATCTCCGCCGACAACAACATCCTTTCCGGTTTTGTCTACCGGCAAAGCGGGGAAGATGTCTACATCTTAACGGCTTACCATGGCGTCGCCAATGTCTCTTCCATCAATGTGCGTTTCGGCGTTTCCTATAATGTCGAAGGGGAACTGATCGGTCATGATATCTATTCGGACCTGGCATTGATCCGCATCAATACGCCTTATCTGATTGAACCATTGAAGTGTGCCGATGTCTCCTTATTGAAACAGGGTGAATTCATGGTTTCTTTAGGCACGCCGGTCTCTTTGGAACTGGAAGGAAGCAGCGAGCTCTGCATCATCTCCAAGACCGCGTCCCAGATCGAAAATACGATCTTAGTTGATAATGAACGCTATACCTACTATCTCAACGTCATACAGCTTGGCACCGTTCTGCCGCAGGGCTATTCCGGTTCGCCGATCATCAATATGAACGGGGAAGTCGTAGGCATCAATACGATGGCGTATCAGGGCGGCGTCACCTTTGCGATCACCGCCAATGAAGCAAGGATCATCGCCGATGAACTGATCGGCCAGGGTTTTGTCGATCGGCAGTTCTTTGGCGTCAAGGGCATCTTCTTAAAGGACATGTACAACTATGAACGGACCAATCTCAACATCGGCTTAGAGACGACCGACGGTCTTTATGTCGACAGGGTCAGAGAAGAATCCGTTGCCTTTGCGGCAGGCATCCGTCAGGGTGATGTCATCACCAGAATCGGAAATGAAGCGATCGTCGATCTCAATTCCTATCTGCGGGCACTTTATTCGACAGAAGAGGCACCGGTCTTTGAATATGTCAGAGCGGGTGAGAGATTGACGGGGAGCGTAGCAGCCAATGATTAAAGTTGTGGCAATCGGCAAGGTGAAGGACAAGCACCTTGCCGCTTTAATAGAGGACTACACCAAGCGCATCGGCCGCTATCACAAGATCGAAGTGATCGAGGTCAAGGATGAAGCGATCGCCGACAATGAAAAGGCCGTCATGGACAAAGAAGGGGAACGTGCTCTGGCAAGGATCGATAAAGACGACTACGTGATCCTTCTGGACCTGCATGGAAAATCGATTGATTCTCTATCTCTGGCAAACAAGATCGATTCCTTGTTTACAAATCATCCCAAAATCTGCTTTGTGATCGGCGGTTCTTTGGGTTTAAGCGAGAAGCTGATTGAAAGGGCAAACGAAAGGATGAAGCTCTCCGATCTGACTTTTTTGCATCAGATGACCCGATTGATTCTGCTGGAACAGATCTATCGAAGCTTCAAGATCCTCAATCACGAGACCTATCACAAATAAGCGAAAGCTTATTTTTTTAATCCTCTATGACACTTTGTCGGGTGCTTAAAATTCGGAAAAAAAGTCACTCGTAAATCTTGAATATAAGCGCTTACAATTCTATAATAAGTTCATAAGGATTCTTAGATCCTTGGAAGAAATGGAGGGAAGGTCATGAAAGAAATCAAGGTATTGGTTGTTGACCCTGTAGGTTTGCATGCTCGTCCTGCTACAGTTGCTGTAAACGCTGCAAGTAAATTCAAATGTGATGTGAAGGTTTCATTCAAGGAGAGATCCGTCAATATGAAATCGATCATGGGAGTTATGTCATTAGGCATCCCTACTCAGTCAGAGATCACAATTACTTGTGAAGGTGAAGATGAAGATGCAGCAATCGCAGCAATCGAAGACATCTTAAGAACACAGAAAGTAATTGAGTAAAACAACAAAAGGGAAGAGAATTCTTCCCTTATTTTAACTTGGAAGGAAAAAATAATGGATTACAGAGAAAAATATCAACAATGGCTGAATCATCCGAATCTCGTTGAAGAAGTTAAGAAACAGCTTCGTGAGATGACTGATCAGCAGATCAAGGACGCTTTCTATACGGATGTTGCCTTCGGTACAGCCGGCATGAGAGGTTTGATGGGTTATGGTCCTAACCGTCTCAACATCTACACAATCCGAAAGGCGACCCAGGGCTTTGCCAACTATCTCAATCACAACAACAAGCATTCTGTAGCGATCGCTTATGACAACCGTTACAATTCCAAGGATTTTGCTTTTGATTGTGCGAAACTGCTCGCCAGCAACGGCAT
>CADAHV010000102.1:0-5012 GCA_902787775.1 uncultured Erysipelotrichaceae bacterium
CGGAAACGGTGACGCGGTAATTCGGAATGAAGATGACATTGATGAACTTGTTGACATCAGGATCGTTGTTGACCTTTTCGGCAACACAGTTGATCAGCTTGATGACCTTCTTGGCAAAGGTATAGGCAGTCGCAGCCTTGGCACCGAATAAGAATGTCGTCTTAGGCATCGTGAAATTCGGGTCATCCTTGATCTTGAAGTAGAGATTGATGACATACATGATGTCCATCAGCTGACGCTTGTAGGCATGAAGACGCTTGGCGATCGAATCGAAGATCGAATTCGGATCGATGCGGATGTCATGATTCTTGTAGACCCAGTCGGCCAGCTGTTCCTTCTTGATCTGTTTGATCTTAAGGAATTCTTCCTGCAGCTTCTTATTGTCAACATAATCCATCAGCTTGGCAATCTGCTTGAAATCCTTGCGGTAGTCCGGACCGATGTATTTATCGAGCAAGGCACAGAGTTCCGGATTAGCGTAAAATAACCATCTTCTCGGTGTAATACCGTTTGTCTTGTTGTTGAACTTGTTCGGATAGATCTCGTAGAAATCACGGAACGTATCCGTCTTGATGATGTTGGAGTGAATCTTGGCAACACCATTGACCGAGAAAGCACCGACGATCGAAAGGAAAGCCATACGGATGTTTCCTTCATGAATGATCGAAACGGAATCGATGAAGTTGTGCTTCTTGCCCATGGCAATCAATTCTCTCTTGAACTGGGAATCGATTTCTTCGATGATCAGATAGATTCTCGGTAAGAGCTTCTTGATGTATTCCACCGGCCATTTTTCAAGTGCTTCCTGCATGACCGTATGGTTGGTATAGGCAAAGGTATGGGTGACGATCTCCCAGGCCTTCTTCCAAGGAATGTTGTAGGAATCCATGAAGATACGCATCAGTTCCGGAATCGCCAGAGCCGGATGGGTATCGTTGAGCTGAATGACGACCTTGTCAGCAAAGTTGTCTAAAGTGCCGTAGATCTTGAGGTGATCGTTGATGATCGTCTGCAAACCGGCTGCAACAAAGAAGTATTCCTGCTTGATTCTTAAATACTTGCCCTCTTCCGTCGTATCATCCGGGTACAGGTTCAGACAGATATCTTCCACATCGGAAAGATATTTGCGGTAGTCTCTGCCGACCGGAAGATCATCAGACGGTTCGGCATTCCACATACGCAGCGTATTGGCGACAGCATTGTTGGAACCGATGATCGGCATATCATACGGGACAGCCAGGACATGTTCGGTGTCTTTGCGGTGGAACTGCAATTCACCGTTGGCGTCTCTGGTGATATCGACATAGCCATAGAAACGAACATCAACGGTCTTGTCAGCCTTTCTGACTTCCCACGGGTTTTCAATTCTTAACCACTGGTCAGGAACTTCGACCTGTTCGCAGTTTTCAATCAGCTGTTTGAATAAACCGTTCTTGTAACGGATCGTATTGCCCGATCCGGGATACGTTAAAGTAGCCAAAGAATCCAGGAAGCAGGCTGCCAGACGGCCAAGACCGCCGTTTCCAAGACCTGCATCGGTCTCGATGTCTTCGATATCGTTGATATCGATGCCTAAGTCGCTTAAGCCTTCCTTGACGACATCGTAAATACCCAAAGACATCAGATTGTTTCTCAGCATTCTTCCAAGCAAGAACTCTAAAGAGAAATAATAGATCTGTTTCTTGTGTTTGGAACGAACCGAATTCTTTGTTTCGCGCCAGTCTTCCAGCATGTAGGTTTTGACCATTTCCGATAAGACGACGTATTTTTCGATCATACCGGTCTCGCTCAGGTCCTTACCATAATGGATATGCGCAAAGTAATCAAAGTATTCAATGAATTTTTTCTTGTTTTTGAACGCTTCGTTACGGTAATTTTTAAAACTGTTACTCATACGTAAAAACCTCACATTGAACTATTATACAATATCTTCTCAATTTCGCTTATTTTTTCTTCAAATTCCTTTTTGTTGGCGGATTCATTGATCTTTTTGTAACGCTCAAGAAGATCTTTCAGATAAGCAATGAAGACTTCATCTCTTCTTTTTAAAAGGATCGGACCGTATTTGATCTCCATTTCGCTGTAAGGTTCATGCAAATCGGCAGAAAAACGGATGACCTGATAATAGAAGCCGTCATAGACGACACGTTCGTCCTCGATCGTATAGCCTTTTTCGGAAATATATCTTCTTAATTCATCGACATCGGTGTTGGACTGCACTAAAAAATACTGGTATCTGCTGACATCACAGCTATCCAATACATGTTTGATCGTATGAAAGCCCATCCCGGCAATGACGACGATGTCGACATCATCCGGTGCTTTGCTTAAGCCATCGGAAAAGACCGGAATGACTTTTCCTTCTAGTCCGTTTCTTTTAATCGTCTGTTTGACGTTTTCCAAAGGTCCTAAGGCGATCTCGCCGGCATAGACCTTATCGCAAATGCCGTTCTCCACTAAAAAAGAAGGTAGTAAGGCGTGGTCAGAGCCAACGTCAAATACTACCTTATTTCTTTCTATCAACATTGCGATCTGTAATAATCGGTTTGATATCATTATTTCTTGTCTTCTAAAAATTCTTTCAGTCGTTTTGATTTGGTCGGATTCTTCAGTTTGCGAAGTGCCTTCGCTTCGATCTGACGGATACGTTCTCTGGTAACGTCAAATTCCTTGCCGACTTCTTCCAAGGTTCTCGTACGGCCGTCTTCCAGACCGAAACGCAGACGGATCACCTTCTCTTCTCTGTCGGTCAGAGTCGATAAGATCAGATCGATCTCATCCTTGAGCAGTTCGTTATTGGCGTACTGGTCCGGTGACATTGCATCCTTATCTTCGATAAAGTCACCCAGATGGGAATCATCTTCTTCACCGATCGGTGTTTCCAGAGAAACCGGATCAAGAGCGATCTTCTGGATCTCTCTGACTTTTTCAGCCGTCATGCCTGAACCCATGCGGGTGGCGATCTCTTCCGCCGAAGGATCTCTGCCCAGTTCCTGGACCAGTTGCCTTTGTATACGGGTCATCTTGTTGATGGTCTCGACCATGTGGACCGGGATACGGATGGTTCTTGCCTGGTCGGCAATCGCTCTGGTGATCGCCTGACGGATCCACCATGTGGCATATGTGGAGAACTTAAAGCCCTTGGTGTAATCGAATTTATCGACAGCCTTGATCAAGCCCATATTGCCTTCCTGAATCAAATCCAGGAACAGCATGCCTCGGCCGGTATACTTCTTGGCGATGGCAACGACCAGACGCAGGTTGGCTGAGATCAGTTCATTCTTGGCGTCGACGCCATCCTGTACAGCCGCTGCATCATCCGGATTGTTGATGCCCTTTTCAATCCTCTTGGCGATCAGAACTTCTTCATCCGCCTTTAAAAGAGGAACGCGTCCGATCTCCTTGAGATACATCTTGACCGGGTCATTGACCTTGGTATAGGCAGAAGCCTGTTCGTAGTTGATGACGATGTTCTTTTCGGAATCTTCGTCTTCATCCTCGTCACTGTCTTCACTGGCCAGATATTCATCATCTTCCAGGTCTTCCTCTTCTTCGGATTCATCGATCAGATCGATATTGACACTGGAGAGCCAGTCATAGAACTGGTCGATCTCATCATCGCTCATCTCGAAACGATCCAAGGCATTGACGACATCGGATTGGACGATGTCAACGCCCTGCTTGTTTAATTCCACCAGATCGTTTTTCAGATCTTCGATATCGTTGTATTTCTTCTTGAGACCCAAGGATGACTTCTTTGTCTTTTTGACAGCCTTGATCTTCTTGCCATCGGAACCGATGACTTCCTTGATGTTTTCGTTGTTTTCTTCTTTTTTAGAATTTGCTTTCTTGTTTTCCTTTTCCGGAGTATCAACGGTTTTCTTTGTTTCTACCGCTTCTTGCGAAACTTCTTCTGTTTTCTTTTTACTGGTTCTTGCCATTGTTACCTCCTAATTCGCGGATCAGTTTTTCATATTCAATGAGATATTGAGCCGTCTGTGCGGGGTCGACATCGGAAACTTTGGAGATCTTCTCCTGCAGGTCAAGCATCTTTTTCCGCTTGATTTCCAGCTTTACTTTATCGATGGCCCCTTCCAGGCTGTTTTCATCAAATTCCGACGGCAAAGTTTCCAACAAGGCAAGATTGGAAATCAGTTCCCTGATCTTGTCGTCTTCATATTCATCGTAGATCCTCGCTAAAGAACAGGAACCGTTCTTGCGGTAATCATCGATGATCAGCATTGCCAGTCTTTGATCATCATCGTCCAAGAGACAGCCCAGTTTCCTTTGATAGATATCCAAGGCTTTCTTTGATAAGGCGATCTGAGAGATGATGAGATATTCTGCTTTCGTCAGTCCGTCAATTGAAAAACTGATATCAGACGTTTTATTATTATACCTTATTTCTTCCTTGTTCTGCGATACTCTTTTGCGAATTTTCGTGATTTCATAGAGCTCATTGGCATAATTATCACGATCATATTCGTCTTTAAGCTTTTCAATCAGAGCAGACATGCGTAAAGTCATCTGTTTGCGGTCTTCGTAGTTGTCCAGATTGTATTGCTTGCGGTAATAGTTCATCGCGTAATCGATGTAGGAAATCTGCTTCGCTTCCAAATCCCGCAAGGCGTTTTTGCCATACTGGTTAATGATCTCATCCGGGTCAAGTTCGGTCGTGTTGTTGATGACCGAAACACTTAAGCCCTCATTCAGTAAGAGTTCACCGATCTTCATGTTGGCACTCTGTCCTGCCTTATCACCATCATAGGATAAGACGATGCGCCGGTTCAAAGATTTCAGCAATTCGATCTGCTCTCTGGTACAAGCCGTACCAAGGGTGGCAACGACATTCTCCTTGCCTGCCCGAAAATAAGCGATGACATCCATAACGCCTTCCACGACGATGGCATAACCGGCCTTGCGTATGGTTTCGGCCTCCCGATGGAAATTGTACAGGTGTTTTCCCTTGGTATAGATGATATTGTCGGAAGAATTGATGTATTTGGAATCCG
>CADAHV010000103.1:0-4951 GCA_902787775.1 uncultured Erysipelotrichaceae bacterium
CACCGTCTTCAATGACCACCTTGCTTCGCAAAGGGAATCGTTTGAAGTTGTAGGCCGGTAAAACCAGAAGGATCTCTTCAATCGGTGAACCGATCTTATCGGAAGTGACCTTCAGCGCATTGGTGATATCAGCGGATAATGCTTCTGCGTTGCTCACTTTAAAATCGCTGATCGTTTTTGTCGGATACTTATCAGCACGTATGATGTTGAATCTTGTATTATAATACTCTCCGACTAAGATCCTGATCTCACTTTCGCAGAGTTCCATTGCTGCATAAATCTGTTTGATACTTTTACCCATACATGATAATTTTAGCATAATTCAAATAACGTAAACAGACAAAAAACATTTATATTTGCATTTGAAAAATTATTATGGTAAAGTAATAAGGCGTTAAATAAAGAAAGGGGGCAAGCTGTATGTCAAGAGTTTGTGCTATCACTGGTAAAAAACAGATGTCTGGTAATAACCGTTCGCATTCACTTCGTGCTACACGCCGTAAATGGAATGTAAATCTTCAGACCGTTACAATGATGGTTGATGGTAAACCAAAGAAGGTTCGCGTTTCTGCCCGCGCACTCAGAACTTTAAAAAATCAGGCAAAGGCAGCATAACTTCCGAAAGGAAGTTTTTTTTATACCCTATTCCATTTCAATTTAAAAAATAAGAGCCGTATTGGCTCTTATTCGCATTTTCTGAGTTTTTCTACGTTTTCCTTGATATTGCCGTTGAAGACAAAGGAACCGGCCACCAAAGCATTGCAGCCCGCCTGTATCAGATCGTGGGCATTTCGGTCGCTGACTCCCCCATCGACTTCGATGATGAAATCAAGATCATGTTCTTTCTTGTATTCGTTGATCTTCTTGATGCGGCCCAGGGATTCCGGCATGAAGGATTGACCGCCGAAGCCCGGTTCCACCGACATCATTAAGAAGATGTCGATCTTATCAAGCAGCGGATAAATCGTTTCGACCGGTGTTCCCGGTTTGATTGAGATACCCGCCTTCAGATACATCTGATGGATCTTGCCGATCAAGGCAACACATTTATCAATATCGTTATACGCTTCATAGTGGAAGACGATCGAATCAGCACCCGCCTTGGCAAAGACCTCGGAATAATGATCCGGATCAGATACCATCAGATGGACATCCAGGAAGCGATCGGAATTGCGCCGTATCGTCTGTAAGATTCCCGGACCGAAGGTCAGGTTTGGCACGAAATGGCCGTCCATAACATCGAAGTGGATCCATTCCACACATTCATTGAGGGCATCCATTTCTTCTTTAAAATGATCGAAATGCATCGAATAGACAGATGGTGACAGGATCATTCGTTTTCCTCCTTGACACTGTAATAGTAGATCGTGACCCGAAGTTCATCGGATACCAACATGGCCTTGCCCAGTTCCGGCGAGGTCTTTACGACCTTATTGACATCGCTGTTGGCCAGTTCTTCTTCCGTAAAGAAGGAACGGTCTTCTTCGCTTAATACGAAATTGACATTGTTTTCTTCCAGGTACTCTGCGGCCTTGGAGATATCCCAGCCGATCAGATCGGCAAGGATGACTTCCTTGTTTTCCATCGCATACTTGATGGTGATCTCGTTGTTTTGCGAAGCATCAAATTTGGTGCCCGGTTCCAGGGACTGTTCAATGACCAAACCCTGTTGAGAATCCGATTCCACCGGAATGAGTTTGACATTGAAATTCAAAGCCTTGAGCTCGTCTCTGGCAGTTTCATAATTCTTACCGATATAGGAATCCAGAACCGAATACAAGCCATTGGAAACGGTCAGCTTGATCTTGGTGCCGATTTCCACTTCTTCGTTGGCTAACGGATTGGAGGAGATGATGTGGTCTTTCTCGATATCGTCGGATAAGACCCAGGTGATCCTGGAATCATCGACTTCCAGATTCTTGTCCGCCAGGAAATCTTTGGCTTCCTGAACCGTCATGTTTCTCAGATCCGGGACTGTGACAAAGCGGCTCTTGTTGCCGATGATGCCTGTCAGGAACAATACCATCAGCAAGACGATAATCGAAATAAGGGAAGCGACAATTAAGAAAGCCTTTGAGAAGAAGGATGCCTTATTGCCGTTTTTCTTATCCGCCAGTTTGGAGATATGAACATCCGTTTTCTTCTTGCTGCTGTCCGTGGTTTTGAAAGAGATCGGTGGATCGTTGCGGTGTTCCTTCTTAAGACACTCATTGAGATCCTGCAGCATCAGTGCAATGTTCTTATAGCGATTGGCCGGATTTTTGGCTGTTGCTTTTACCAGGATGTTTTCGACTGACTGCGGAATTTCCGGATTGATGCTGCGAACCGATGGAATCTCGTTTTTGATATGCATCAAAGCCACCTGTACCGGATTATCGGCCTTGAACGGAACATCGCCGGTCAGCAGTTCATAGAAGACGATGCCTAAGGAATAGATATCGGACTGCATCGTGGCCTGCTTGCCTTTGGAAAGTTCCGGCGCCAGATAATGCACGGAACCAAGCACGGAGTCTTTCCTCGTCAGCTGCATGGCGCCATTGGCCAGGGCAATGCCGAAGTCGGAAAGCTTGATCGTGCCGTCGTCTTTGATTAAAACGTTTTGCGATTTGACATCGCGGTGGATGACGTTATTGCGGTGAGCTTCCATTAAAGCACCGGCCAGCTGTTTCATCATCCAAATGGCTTCTTTATAAGGGATCGGTCCCCTTTTCTTGATTAACTGTTTTAAGGTGTAACCCTTGATGTATTCCATGACGATATAGTGTTTATCACCATCATCACCGACATCATAAACATCCACGATATTCGGATGCGATAATTGCGTAACAGCACCGGCTTCTCTTTTGAAACGCTCCAAAGCCGTGTCGTCATCTGCCATATCCGACTTCAAAACCTTGACGGCAACTTCCCTCTTTAAAATGACATCATAGGCAAGATAGACATCTGCCATGCCGCCTCTGCCGATCAGTTTTACGATCCTGTATCTGTTTCCAATATACTCAGACATATTCACCTCTTTACCAATACGACGGTAATATTATCAAAACCGCCTTTCAATAAAGCCAGATCCTTTAAATCTTCCGTTTTTTGCTGGACGGTCTTGATCGGATCGATCACGATGGACGTGATCTCCTCATCACTGACATAGGAGTGCAAACCGTCTGAACAAACCAGATAGTAATCCATGTCCTTGACTTTGTGCACATCCGGTGTCACGACCGGGAAAATGCCGATCGCCTTGATCAGATAATGTTTCTTCGGATGGTTCAATGATTCTTCGTAGGTGATCTGCCCCTTTTCCAGCATCTGGTTGACCAGTGTGTGATCGGAAGTCAGGTGGATGCAAAGATCATCGATAAAGCCATAGACGCGGGAATCACCGCAGTTGATGGAGATGGTGCCGTGTGATGTCAATAAAATACCGGTGATCGTCGTTCCCATGCCGGCATATTCGGCATACTTGCTGGAAAGCTCGTAGATGTGCTTATTGGCACAGGAAATGTGATAGCGGATATAGCTGATCGCATCTTCGATCTTTTCAAAAGGACCGGAATCTTTGAAATGGTCATCAAAATATTTGATGGTCTCACCACTGGCAACTTCCCCTGCTCTGCCTCCGCCGATCCCATCAGCTACCAAAACAAGAAAATCGCCATAGCCGTTGGAAATGGCGATATAGGAATCCTGATTCTTTTCTCTGATCAGACCGGTATCGGTAATGCAATAATATTCCATAAAACTATTTTATATTTTTTGCCCTCAGTTGGCCACAGGCGGCATCGATATCATCGCCCTTTTTCTGACGAAGGGTGACGGCGACGTTGTTTTTCTTCAAGAGGTCATAGAATCGAAGCGCATTTTCATCGCTCGAGGTCTCATAGTCTTTCTCATCGACCTTATTGTAAGGAATCAGATTGATATAGGCATTCATGCCTTTCAGCAGGTCCTTGATCTGATTGACTTCCTTAATTGAATCATTGATGCCTTTCAATAAAAGATATTCAAAGGTCAGACGGCGATTGCTTAAGGCGGTGTATTCTTTTAGTGCCTCAAACAAAACTTCCAGCGGATAGGCTTTATTGATCGGCATTAGAGTATCGCGAAGCTCGTTGTTCGGCGCATGCAAAGAAATAGCCAGGTTGTATTGCAAGCCCTCTCTGGCAAAACGCTTGATGCCCGGCACCAGACCGCAGGTCGAAATCGAAATGTGACGGGAGCCGATCTCCAGGCCGTACGGATCATTGATGATCGACATCGCCTTCATGACGTTGTCGTAGTTGTCAAAAGGCTCGCCGGTTCCCATGACGACAATATTGCCAAGACGATTGTCTTGTTTATCCAGTTCTCTTTGTACCATCAAAGCCTGACAGACGATTTCGCCGGCACTCAAGTCTCTTTGTTTCTTTAAAAGACCGGAAGCGCAGAAATTACAGCCCATATTGCAGCCGACCTGCGATGTAAGACAAGCCGAAAAACCATAATCAAAAATCATCAGAACCGATTCGACAAGGGCACCGTCTTCCATCTCGAACAGGAATTTCTTGGTGCCGTCCTTAGAAGTCTGTATGGTGACGACCTTCAGCGTATCGATGGAGAAATCTTCCTTGATCTTTTCGATCATCTTTTTGGAGATGTCGGTCATCTCATCAAAGCTGTGGACGCGTTTATGGTAAAGCCAGCGGAAGATCTGCTTGGCATGAAACGGCTTCATACCGTTGTCCAGCAGATAGGCTTCCAGATCTTTTAAAGATATATCGTAGATCGATCTCATCATTTCACCTTCTTCATTTTGGCGTAGTAGAAACAATCGCCCAAATCATTGATGATCGTTTCTTCCTTCAAAAGAATGAAACGGTCTTCCTGAGACAGGAAACGGCGTATCAGACGTCCGTTTTCCTTCTTATTCAAAGTACAGGTCGAATACAAAAGGATGCCGTCGTTTTTAAGCAGG
>CADAHV010000103.1:4981-8224 GCA_902787775.1 uncultured Erysipelotrichaceae bacterium
CTGAAGTTCATCAAGACTCTCCGGCTTGATATGGAATTTCAGGTCCGGTTTTCTGCCGATGACGCCTAAACCGGAACAAGGCGCATCCAGAAGGATCTTGTCAAACTTCACATCCAGCACCTTGTGCAGTTCTCTGCCATCATGATTCAGATAATGGATGCCTTCAAAGCCGAGCTTGTCTGCCATCTTGGCGATCAGCTTGACCCGGTTTTCATGGATGTCATTGCCATAGCAGTTCTCCGGTTTCAAGATGTCCAGACAATTGAAGAGCTTGGATCCCGGTGCACAGCACACATCCAGTAAGACATCATCCTTTTGCAAATCCAGATTCTTGTATAAAGAAGCGGAATTGACATCCTGCACGTAGAGATAACCCTTCTTGTATAAAAGGGTCTCCAGCAGGTTCTTGTCACAGCTGAAGCTGTCTTCGTTGATGATATTGATATCCAGGCCTTTTAAGTCTTCATAAGAACACCTGGACTTATTGAGACGGTAATAGACCTTCGGAACACTTTGATAGACATCGATGATCTTTCCAAGCTCCGTTTCATCATACTGGCTCTTTAAAAGCGAATAGATCCACTTGGGAATGTTGGCCTTGATGTAGCCTTCATCGCTTTCTTTCTTTTTCACGCATTTGTGCAGAACGGCATTGATAAAAGCCTTCTCATAACGGTTTTTGCCTAGTTCGGTATATTCGTTATTGACGACATAATCCTTCTCATTCAAAAAGAAACGCTCGTACAAAGCCATACACAGGATGAGCTTGGCCCTTAACGAAGTCTGTCCCTTGATCTGATCTTCAAACTGGAACAGGAGGTCTTCGTAATTGCGCATGACCCCATTCACCAGGTTGGTGACAAAGGCTCTTTGAATCTGAGGAATCTTGCTCAATTCCTTGCGCATCAAAAGATTGGAATAGGATTCTTCTTTTATCGTTTTATACAGGATCTGTAATGCAAGTTCACGCTGTTCCATAGTTTTTACTCCAGATATAAAGGATCAACATCAATTTTAACATGAGAGTTTTTCTTAGCGGCAATATAGGAATCGATGACTTCATGAACCTTTCGAAGCATCGATAAGAGATCTTTATCCATGATCAGCAATCGATAACGCAGCGAACCTTTGATCTTGCCTAATTCATAAGGCTTATAAGTGCGGAAAGAAAGATCCTTGATCAGATCATAGATATAATTCACATCGGAAAGTACCCTTCTTTCCTCATTTCCGGAAACAACGATCTCAATGATATGGGAATAAGGCGGATAATTGGTCTTATTACGGTAATTCATCTCGATGTTGTAGAAGTAATTGTAGTCCTGATTGATGACCGCCTTGATCGCGTAGTGTTCCGGATTGAAGGCCTGTATCAGGACCTTGCCCTGATCGTTTGCCCTGCCGGAGCGGCCGGAAGCCTGCATGAGCAGATCGAAGGTCACCTTGGCAGAATTGTAATCCTGATGCATCAGACCGGCATCGGCATTCAATATGCCAACTAACGTGACATCCGGATAGTCCAGGCCCTTGGCGATCATCTGCGTTCCCAGAAGGATATCAGTCTCATGATTCTCAAATCGCTTTAATATGGCTTCGTGGGCACCTTTCTTATACGTGCTGTCGCGATCCATTCGCTCCACTCTGGCATGTTCAAACATGGAATGAAGTTCTTCTTCCACTCTTTTTGTGCCAAAGCCGTAATACAAAAGCGGTTTATGACCGCAGTTCGGACATACTTTGATCGGTTTATAGATCTTGCCGCACTGATGACATTTCAATATATTTTCATCTTTATGGTAATTCAAAGGACTGTCACAATCCGTGCACATCAAAGTGGAACCGCATTCCGCACACTTGACGATCGGTGAATAACCTCTGCGGTTTAAAAGAATGATCGCCTGTTTATTATTGGCTAAACAATGTTCGATCTCTTCTTTCAAAGGTTTGGAGATGATATAGGAATGATTGTTTCTGACCTGCTGGTTGAGATCGATGACTTCGATCTTCGGGAAGCTGTGATTGATGCGCTCCTTTAATTCCAAGAGCTGGTAATCCCCTCGCTTTGCCCTGGTATAAGATTCCAATGACGGCGTCGCCGATGCCAGCAAGACTTTTCCTGAATGATCGATCGCCCGCTTAAAGGCGACGTTTTTCACGTGGTAACAAGGCACATTATCCTGTTTATAGGATTGATCATGTTCCTCATCGATGATGATGATGCCAAGATCGGAAAACGGCAGGAAGATGGAACTTCTGGTACCGACAACGATGCGTACTTCCTTGTTTTTGACGCGCTTATACTGTTCGTAGCGTTCCTGATCGGATAATTCCGAATGATAGAAGACAACATCGGAGAATCTCTCTTTGACACGCTGTATCATCTGCGGCGTCAAAGAGATTTCCGGCACGAGTATTAAAACATCCTTGCCTTGTGACAGATAGTATCTTGCCAGATGCAGATAGACTTCCGTTTTGCCTGAACCCGTCACGCCAAATAACAATGAAACCATCTTATCGGTGGATATGATCTTTTCATAGGCATTTTTCTGTTCTGTGGTCAGATCTTTAAAAGAAGAAGGATCGATTTCTTTATTGATGAAGCTTGCTTCTTCTTTGTATTCAAGAAGCGCACCCATTGATAGAAGTTTGGCAACAATGGAAGCCGAGATCTTTCTTGCTTGTGATGCCAGCATGCCCTCTTGTATTGATTCATAGACTTCCTGCTGGCGTTTGGTGAAAGGATAATCCCCTACGATCTTATGGAAGCGGGATTCTTTCTTTGGCTCGGTATGCTTCAAGGATGTCTTTAGGACTTTTGGCAGCATGGAGTTTAAACAGGATATAAACGGTGAAACCGTCGTTTTGGACAGCCAGAAGGCCAGATCAAAGAGTTCCTTGGAGATGATCGGACTCTCATCGATGACTTCAAGAATCTTCAATGGCACATAGCCCATCTCTTCTTTTAACTCTGTCAGATCTTTATCGGTATATTCGCATTCCGCCACAATGCCGTTGTTGACAGCCTTATGAAAGTAGATCTTAACACGGCAAAAAGGCTCGATCTTTTCATCGCTGATATAGGTAAAGGGCCGATTGATATTTAGGGATGCATTTGTGACATAGACCTGCAAAAGATACATACCTTAATTATAACAAAAGGAGCTATCCGATAGCTCCTTCCATATTGATCTTTAATAACTGATTGAGTTCGACGGCATATTCCATCGGTAGCTCTCTGGTAAA
>CADAHV010000104.1:0-4945 GCA_902787775.1 uncultured Erysipelotrichaceae bacterium
GTTGATCAGAGACACTGTGGTTTTTGTTTTTCTATAATCATTATTCACATGTATATTATATCATATAAATACACTTACTAGAAATTATTTCTACAAGAAAGATCCGCCTTTCATCCCACCGCTAAAGTAGTGGGCTTTCCCGGCGGCAATGGTTGTAAAAAGGGCTTATTTCATGTAAAATATCCGTTGTGAGGGAGTAGCTTGCGTATTAATACGTGTCAAGCCAACAATCTCGGCTTAAAGCCTGGTTTGTCTTAAAAAGCGAGACTCATGTATGACTTCTTGTCGTGCATGAGGCGTATATGTCGGCTCATGCATTGTCATGAGTTTTCTTTTTGAAAAGAGAGGGAGTATGAACAATAAGTATTATTTAGAAGAAACCTCCGAAGTCTTAAAACAGCTGAATACGACAGAAAACGGTTTGACTTCTGCCGAAGCTGCAGCAAGACTGGAGAAGAACGGGAAAAACAAACTGAAAGAAGCTGAAAAGACCCCGTTATGGAAACGTTTTATCGATTCGATCTCTGACCCGATGATCATCATGCTGCTGGTGGCAGCCGCAATTCAGGCATTCGTCAATGTTCTGGAAATGAAAGACGGTTTCAAGATCGGTGACTTCGCTGATGTCATCGTCATCATGGCAGTCGTCATCATCAACACGATCATGTCTCTGATTCAGGAAGCCAAGGCAGAAGATGCCATGGATGCCCTGATGCAGATGACGGCATCGACTTCCAAGGTTCTGCGTGACGGCGAAATGGTCGTTATCAAATCGGAAGATATCGTTTTAGGTGATGTCATCATCTATGAAGCAGGTGACACGGTTCCGGCCGACTGCCGTATTCTGGAATCCCATTCCTTAAAATCGGAAGAAGCTGCATTAACCGGCGAATCTGTTCCGGTCAATAAGGTTGTTGATATCCTGATGCTTCAGGAAGGCAAAGACGATGTCACATTAGGTGACCGCCGCAATATGCTCTACAATGGTTCGACTGTCGTATATGGACGAGGCAGAGCTGTTGTTGTCGCAACCGGTATGGATACCGAAATGGGTAAGATTGCCGATGCTTTGACGCTGGCGGAAAAAGAACTGACGCCGTTACAGAAGAAGATGTCAGAGCTTTCTGCTTTCTTAACAAAACTTGTCTTATGGATCTGCGTCATCGTCTTTATGGTCGGTGTTGTTGAAACCATTTTAGTTTCCGATCAGAAATTCTCACTTAACTTATTAGGCAGCACTGTTTTGGATACTTTCGTCGCTGCGATCGCTCTGGCTGTTGCCGCCATTCCTGAAGGCTTGCCGGCCGTTGTCACCATCATCCTTTCGATCGGTGTCTCTGCTATGGCAAAGCGTCAGGCTTTGATTCGTAAGCTGACAGCTGTTGAAACCTTAGGCTGTACAAATATCATCTGTACGGATAAGACCGGCACCTTGACACAAAACAAGATGACCGTTGTCGATACCTATACAGTTGATAAGCAACTCCTGGCTACCGCAATGGCATTATGTTCCGATGCGGAAATCAAGCCGGGTGAGAATTCTTCCGTTGGTGAACCGACCGAGGCCGCCTTAGTCAATTACGCCAATTCCATCGGTTTGCCGAAATATGAATTAAAAGAAAAATACGAACGTGTTGGTGAAGCGCCGTTTGATTCCAACCGTAAGATGATGTCAACCATTCATCCGTATGAAAAAGGTTATATCCAGTTCACCAAGGGTGCTTTGGATGTCATGCTGGATAAGTGCACGATGTATCTCACCGATAAGGGCGAGATCCCGATGACTGAGAAGCTCAAAGAGGCAATCGTCACCAAGAATAAAGAACTTGCTTCCAAGGCTCTGCGTGTTCTTTGCGCCGCTTATAAGAAGTATGACAAGATGCCTGCTTCCGTCGAACCGGAAGACCTCGAATACGATCTGGTCTTCATCGGTTTCGTAGGAATGATCGACCCTTGCCGTCCGGAAGTCTACGATGCGATCAAGCAGTGCCGCAGCGCCGGCATTAAGCCGATCATGATTACCGGTGACCACAAGGATACTGCGGTTGCTATCGGTAAGGATCTGGGCATCATCGAAGATGAAGCACAGGCCATTGAAGGTCATGAACTGGATAAGTATTCCGATGAAGAGATGATCGATGTTGTCACCAAGTATTCGGTATACGCCCGCGTTCAGCCGGAACATAAGACAAAGATCGTCAACGCCTGGAAGGCAAGAAATAAAGTTACTGCCATGACAGGTGATGGTGTCAACGATGCACCATCCATCAAGGCTGCCGATATCGGTATCGGTATGGGTATTACCGGTACAGATGTTACCAAGTCTGTTGCCGATATGGTTCTGGCAGACGATAACTTTGTGACCATCGTCAACGCAGTTGAAGAAGGCCGTAAGATTTATGACAACGTCTGCAAGGTCATTCAGTTCCAGTTATCTACAAACCTCTGTGAAGTCATCATCATGTTTGTCGCTTCCTTATTGAACTTCACCATCCTGACTCCGGTTCATCTGCTGTGGGTCAACATGGTCACTGACTCTTTACCGGGTCTGGCTTTAGGTATGGAGAAGGCAGAAGGCGATGTCATGACCAGAAAACCGAGAAATGCCTCTGACGGCATCTTCGCACACGGTGCAGGTGTTGACATGGTATGGCAGGGTATCTATCTTGCAATCATTGAATTAGCTGCTTATTTCATCGGTCTGTATCTGGAAAGAGGTACAATCGCCGGATTCTTCGGTGCAAAGGACTGCCCAAACGCAATCGCGATGGCTTTCTTGACTGTCAACTTTGCCGAGATCTGCTGTGCTATCAACTTACGTTCACAGCATAAGTCAATCTTCTCCAAAGATATGATGAAGAATTTCAACTGGTGGCTCTTTGGCGCTGTTATCGTAACTGTAGCAATCACGCTTTCAGCGATCTATGTGCCTGGTCTTTGCCAAGTATTCGGTATTCAGGAAGGTTCCTTCCAGACCAACGAACTGCTGATCTGCATCTTCCTGGCTTTAACGACATTCCCTGCGTTTGAGCTTGGCAAGATGATCAGAAGACATTCGATGAACGACAGAAGACGTCCGATTCACTAAAATCAAAAATAAGACTTCTCTTTTCTGAAATTCAGGAAAAGGGAAGTCTTTTTCTTTTTGGACTGAAAGGAAGTTTCACGATACGGGGAGTCCTGTTTATTGATATATTTACATTTTGTAAAATATTTCATAAAGTTTCTGAAACTCCATGAACTATATTGTTTTTTAAGGGAGATAATAAGGTTGTTCAAGGAAAGCGGTTTCCAAAGGGGATGACGCCTATATCTATCCTATCCTCTTTGTTGCGATTATTCGCAGATCCAGATCGCGGAGCCATTCTCTTTGAATTTCTTCCTGGCTTGAATTGATTTCAGTCCAGGAAGAATCTTCTTATTCTTACTTTTATAAAAAAAGGCAGTGTGATATATAAACACTGCTTTTCTAATCCGTGTTTTTGAAGTAAAGATTGAGCTTTTCCCTATTGTAGAGAGATAAAAGGAAATTCTCTTTGGCTTGGGGATATTCATGATAGAGGCTGTGAAGCATTTTCTTGATATCCGCTCTTTTGGTATAACCGTCATTTGGGCAGCCGGAAGAAATGATGGGGATCTCCAATTGCCGGCAGGTCTTGGCGATATCTGATTCAAAGGAAAGACAGAATGGTCTTATAAATGTCGTATCGGAATGATCAAGATACATCTTCGGATCAAAGGTGGCGATACGGCCGCCGTAGATCATATTCATGACCAGTGTCTCAATCGCATCATCCGCATGATGGGCAAAAGCAACTTTGTTGCAACCCAATTTCTTTGCGGCCTTAATGACCGCACCTTTCTTTAACGTTGAACAAAGTGAACAGTCGATCTTTTCCTTATGCAGATTCAATTTTAAGATATCGGCGATCTTCGAATCTTCATGATAGATATTCAGATCATACTGCTTGAACCAGTCGAAAAGGGGAGTCATATCATCTTCGCCGAAATTGAGATCGATATGGATGCCGTAAAGCTCAAACGACTTATGGTACGTGTTCTCATATAAGAAACGATACAGGTACATTGTATACAGCAGCAAAGAGGAATCTTTGCCTCCGGATAAGCCGATGGCGATCTTGTCTTTATCTTCGATCAGATGGAACATGGAATCGGCTTTTCTGACCTGTGCGAGTATTTTTTTCATTGCCATGTCATCATTATATAACATGTTATAATGCATGTATGGCAGAAGTGCTTTATGTCAATAAGCCATCGGGGATCTCTTCGTTTGACGTCTGTTTCAAGTTAAGAAAGGTCCTTCATACCAAGAAGATCGGACACACCGGAACCCTGGATCCCAACGCGACCGGTGTCATGATCGTTCTTTTTGACAAGTCCACAAAAGCCAATCAGTTTCTGGTGACTGACCGGAAAGAATACGAGGCAAGAGTGCTCTTGGGAAAAGAGACTGATACGCTTGATATCGACGGCAAAGTGCTTGGCGAGTATAAATACGAAGTTCCCGATGAAAACACGCTGAAAAAGGCTTTAAATGCCTTTAAAGGAAGATCTGTACAGGAAGTTCCCATCACCAGCGCTGTATCGGTTGACGGCAAACGCCTCTATCAATACCAAAAGGAAGGAAAGGAAGTCGAACTGCCTAAGCGGGAGATCGAAGTCTTTTCCATCGAACTGTTAAATATCTATGAAGACGGCTTTTCTTTTTTAAGCCGTGTCTCTTCCGGCACGTATATCAGAGCGTTGGTCAGAGACATTCTTTCTTCACTGAATCTGCATGGCACCGTCTTAAGCTTAAAGCGCACGGCAGTCGATGATGTACGAATCGAAGATTGTGATGAACTCAATGATATTTTAGAAGGAAACTATCATCTTCACGATCTCTATGATCTTTTATCCAAACGCTACGAAGTCTTTGAAGACT
>CADAHV010000105.1:0-9044 GCA_902787775.1 uncultured Erysipelotrichaceae bacterium
TCTTCAACAGTCACCTTGGATACATCGACCGGCGTGCGGCCGTGATAAGACTTGGCGCCTTGAAAACCCAGATGGCCATAGCCCAGATTGAAGGTTGCCTTGACATGATATTGGTCAAAGAGTTCAATGAGCCTTCTATCCTGCACCACGCCGTCATCATAACTTAAGGTAAAAGCCTTATGTTTGCGGCCCGGAAAGAGTAATGCGTCGAAGCGTTTTCCCATCGTGAATCCTTTTCTAGACATCCGTCAGTTTGAGATCCTTCACCTTGCGTAATGCAGATTGCGAGATGAAGAATGAGAATATTGCGGTAACCACTGCTGCAATGAGTCCGCCAAGATAGTAGATACTGCGGTCAAAGCAGTTGATATTTTCCAGTAAGAGAATGATGCGGTACGCCATGATTCCGCCTAACGGCAGACCCAGAAGGATACCGATCGCTGTATTGACGATCAGTTCTTTGCCGACGTAGTTCTTGACTTCCTTGACCGTGAAGCCGTTGACACGCATGACGGTCAGTTCCCGCTTCTTCTGGTTGATGAACATATTGACCAGGTTGAGCAGGATGAAGTAAGCCATCGCAAAGGCCATACCCGTCAGCAACATGACCATCGCCTGGGCCAGTCCGACAAAGGAGTTGAAGTCTGCTCGGTCATTGTCGGACGGAATGATGCCGGTGACGCCGTCAAGCTTCAGAATCGCTTCCTTGGCTGCCTCGGCTTTGGCTGCATCGATCTTGACTAAGAAGTTGCTGTCAACCGGTACCTTATCATAGATCTTCGTATAGGTCTCTCTTGACATAATGAAGATACGCGCTGCATACAACATAAAGGAATCGGCGACATCAGCATCGTAGGAATTCATCAGGTCATCAAAGACAGTGATCTTGCCTTTCTTTACCAGGTCGGCCTTTTCATCCATCTTGATCGGCACATAGATGCCTTCCTTATTGAGTTCCATCGGTTTCTTGTATTTGGTGTCGGTGATCTGGATGTAATCCTTGATCTCATTGAGATCGCCGATCAGGAAACGGCAGGAATCAAGTTCATCGTTGATTAAGAAGGAATGGTTGCGGATGATGACTTTGATGTATTCCGCACCGTTTTCATCCAGGATCTTCTGGATGTCCTCTTCTACATTGACGTTGATCGTCTTATCGTAATCAATCTGGTAATCATACTGATTGATGTGTTCAAACTGCAATTCGACATCCGAAGAAATCGAGTGTAAGATCGTCAAACCGATGAAGATCAAAGCACAGGAACCGGCAATCGAGAAGATGGTGACAAAGACCCGCTTCGGATCCGACAACATGTTCCTGACAATCAGTTTTGAATACAGGGAACCGCCCGAACCGGAAGCTCTTCCCTTGAAGACCTTCGGCGTTTCTGCCTGCATCAGTAATCTTGCCGGCTGCTTCACCAGACGGTTGCAGGCCAGATAAACCGCCAGAATCGTCAATAATACAGCAGCAACTGAGACAATCGCGACCGGAATCGGTTCAAAGAACGTCAGCATCTCACCCAGATGGAAGAATTGGTTTTGTGAAGCGACAGCCATCTTGACGATGATGAAGTAGGATAAGACGATGCCCAATATGACACCGAGAATCGTCGCCGAAAGACCGAAGACCAGATACTTGCGCATGATCTCCGAATTGAAGAAACCGAGTGCCTTGGTCGTACCGACCTGCGTACGCTGTTCATCGATCGTCTTGCCGACGGTCGCATAGATAACCAGAGCACCGATCACCACGAATAAGAGTGAAAAAGTGATCGAAATGCCACTGAAGTTATTGGAAATACTCTTGACAAAGACATAAGAGGCATTGCCCTTGATGTTGAAGAAGATCCAGCGGTTCTTCGGGATCTCGCTCAAACGCGCTCTGGCATCTTCCAACGCCTTGATGCCGTCGTTGTATTCGGCTTCCTTGCTTGCGTATTCCGCTTCCTTTTCCGCCAGTTCCGCCTTGGCTTTATTCAAAGCACTGAGACCGCTGCGGTAGGCTTTCATGCCTTCCTCGTATTCGGCGAGCTTGCTTTCATATAGTTCAAGATTGTTGATGTAGTTGCGATATTGGCTCTTGAATTCGCCATAGCCATCGGAATACTGCTGCCTGGCGCTTAAATACTTGTTGTGGCCCTCTTCCCAGGTTTGTGCCCCGCTGATGCCGGTTTGATCCTTGATCGAATCGATCGCTTTATTGATATCATCCTCTGTCAGGTGATCTCCCTGGTGCTTGAGTAACCAGCTTCGTAAATCTTCCAGATAGGAGTCGTTTGTCCAGTTGAGAGAGAAGTCCTTGGTGATCGGGAAGCTCTTCATGCTTAAAGAAGAACTGTCGACATCAAAGGAATCATCATCCAGCCAGTCAAAGTAGTCATATGCGCCCGGCGCATTATCCTTGATCCAGTTGCGCAGCGAATTGCGGATATCGACAAACTTCTGATAGCCGTCGATCAATTGTTTCTTGCCATCCTCCAGCTGCTTGGAAGCTTCATTGAGTTCCTGTTCGGCATTGGCCAATTGGCCGCCTGCCAGATCCAAGGCCGGTTTCGCCGCATCCAGCTGGGCTTTGCCATCCTTTAATTGACGATAGCTGGACGCCAGTTTCTTTGCGCCGGCGTCGGCTTCCTTCTGTTTCTCATCCAGTAAAGCCCTCGCCTCATCGAGCTGGGTCTTAGCTTTCGCCAGTTTTTCGGCATTTTCATCGATGGCCTTGTTCATCTTGCCAAGGACTGTCTCTTCACGGATCTTGGCTTGATTTTCAGAGATGTCTTCAATGCGCTCCTCTTTTTCTTTGATGCCGTCAAAATAGGAATCCTTAAAGGCATCGCGGCTTTGTGGATCTACAAAGCGGATCTCAATGGAGGAATAGCTGTTGTCAAAACCCTCTTCCCCATCGTTGAAGGCACCCTTGTTTAATATGATGTAGTTATTGCCGGCATTATCCATCAGCTTGGCAATGTGATCCGGATGGATACCGATGCCGCTGATCGTAAAGACATTCTGTTTCAGATATGGAGTTGGATCGGTGTAGACAATATCGCCGACCTTTAAACCCATCTTGCTGGCAAGTCCCTCTTCGACCAGACACTCGTTGTCCTTTGCCGGATACGTGCCTTGATAGATACGCGGAACATTGATCGTATCGTCCAGACTCAAAAGCGTCGCATTCCTGGACGTGCGGGCACTTTTGACTATTGTGGAATATGAATAGGTACCGACGGCCTTTTCAACGCCGTCGATCTTTTCTATTTCTTCAAGATTCTCTTTGGAAAAACGTAAGGTTGACAGGATCTGCACATCCCGATAACCGCTCTCCTTATAGAAACTGTTGAAGTTTTCTTTTAAGGAACCGGCGGTAAAGCGGATGCCTAAATAGGCGATCACCGCCAGCATGGCGATGACGATGATCGACAGCCACGAAACAAACTGCTTACGGATATTCCGCAGATGATCAATGATCTGTGTTTTCTTCATACTACCAGGACAGCTCCTGCGCATCTAACGGATGAAGGTTGCGCTTGATCGAAGCGATACGGCCATTGGAAACGCGAACCACGCGGTCGGCCATCTTGCCGATCTCCGGGTTGTGGGTAACCATCATGACGGTCGTATCGTTTTTCCGTACGATCTCCTGAATGACGGAAAGAACTTCACGGCTGGTATTGAGATCCAAGGCAGCTGTCGGCTCATCGGCCAGGATGAGCTTTGGATTCTTGACGATCGCTCTGGCGATGGAAACACGCTGCTGCTGACCACCGGAAAGCTGCGACGGATAGTTGTCTGCCCTCTCGCTTAAGCCGACCTTGGCAATCGCCTCTTCCGGTGTGATCGGATCCTTGGCGATTTCGGAAATGAAACGCACATTTTCAATGGCGGAAAGGTTAGGCATCAGGTTATAGGACTGGAATATGAAACCGACATACTCTCTGCGGAAGGCCGTCAAAGATGCATCGTCAGGATGGGAATAATCCTTGCCTTCAATGGTCAAAGTACCGGAGGTCAGATAGTCCATGCCGCCGATGATGTTCATCATCGTCGACTTGCCGCAGCCTGATTCACCCAGGACCACGACAAACTCGTGTTCATAGACATCGAGGTTGATGCCCTTCAAAACCTGAAGGACGCCATCGCCCTTCATCCAGATCGACATCCAGGCCCTTTTCATCAATCGTGAAAGCGGCCAGATTGGCCATGTGCTCACACAGTTCCAGTTCTTCGTCCGTATAAAGCTGACCATCATTCTTATTGATGATCTCGATACAGCCGATGGTCTCTCGGCTGTTGTTTAACGGGACACAGATCATGGTCTTGGTTTTGAAACCCTGATCGTCAAAGACGGTAGGCTCAAAACGCGGATCAGTCTCTGCATCGGTGATAACGATGGACTTGCCGGTCGAGGTGACAACACCCTCAATGCCCATACCCTTTTCGATACTGGTATTGGAGATATCACTTGGTCCGATATGAAAAATGCTGTGCAAACGATCGCTCTTGCGGTCCAGATACCAAACGACACCGGCTTTGGATTCCAGTGTTTTTACGATTGTTTGTAAGGCCAGGGAAAGCGCTTCATCAAGATCATCGACATTGAGCAGCTGTTCCATGATCTCATAGGTCGCCTTTGTGTATTTCTGATTTTTTTCCATATTCTCTTCCTTGAAGAATTTACCTTTCATTTTTAATTATACGATTCAAAGCCCCTAAAATTAAAAAAACCATCGAAACGATGGTCAATCTTCGTAAGTTGAGCAGCCCAGCATGTCCTCGTAGAAACGGTATGGCACATACAGGGATCCTCTTCCGGTGCCTAAGGAGATACCCGGCTTGGTGGCCCCATGGAAATCGGAACCGCCGCTTTGTTTCAAGCCAAACTCCTTCGCCAGCGATTCGGCTGTCTG
This sequence comes from uncultured Erysipelotrichaceae bacterium, assembly GCA_902787775.1. Taxonomy (GTDB): domain Bacteria; phylum Bacillota_I; class Bacilli_A; order Erysipelotrichales; family Erysipelotrichaceae; genus Colivicinus. Next base: position 4,908 of record CADAHV010000105.1, read on the forward strand.
AGTCATTTCCTCATCAAACTCGGTATAGTGTGTCTCAATGGCATCTAATCCCGCATCCTTGCCCAAAGGCAAGAACTCCCGCATTTCGTTGTAGGTCAGGTTCAAAAGCGGATGGGCCATGATGGCCGTAGCACCGAAGACCTTGATAAAACGGATGGCCGCAATGGTCTGTAAGCGCTTGGCCGGCACATAGAAACCCTTGCCTTCCTTCAATAATTCATCAAAGGCCTGCGAGACACTCTCCACATAGCCTTTTGCCACCAATACTCTGGCGATATGGGCACGGTTGAATTCCGCCGCATCGGTCAAGGCGGCACACTCTTCAAAGCTGACCTCATAACCGGCATTATTCAGATTCTTGATCAAAGTCTCATTGGAATTTCGCTTGGCGATATGCATGAGTTCGACAAAGTCTTCGACTTCCGCCCAATACTTTTCCTTGAAAAACAAACCGACGACATGGATTTCCTTGCCCTTCCATTCGGTTGATAATTCGCAGCCCGGAACGGTAATGACGCCGGAATCCTTGCCTGCCTCCATGAATTCCTTGAGGCCGGCAGAAGTGTTGTGATCGGTCAAAGCCAGTGCCGAAAGACCTTGCTGCTTGGCAAGCTGTACCAGTTCAGTCGGTGTCAGAGTTCCATCGGAAAAGGTGGAATGGCAATGCAGATCAACACGTTTATCCATACTTTTATATCATAGCGCTTTTTTCTTTTGCGGAAAATCCTTCCTACCTTTTTGCCAGAATGCTCCAAACGCCATAGACCAGTAAACCAAACAAAACGGCCACCAGGACAAATGAGATCAGATCAAAAGAAAGACGTATGGAATCGTTTTGTCCCTGCATCATCGCATAGACGTGGACCAAAGATAGACCCAAACCTCTTTGAATGGTGATCTCACCGCCGTAAACGGTCTTTGCCAACATGAGAAAGCCGTTTTTCTGATAATAAAGGTAATTGGCAAGTAATGCGCACGACGAAAGACAAATACCGGCAAACAATGAAATCAAAATCCTTTTCATACCATCATTGTATAATTGAATTATGAATGCATACCAGACATATTATCCAAGACCATTACTAAAAAGAGACTCTTTCTTTTCTCTTTGCGGCACATGGAAACTCAATAATCAGGACATCGAAGTCCCCTTCCCGCCGGAATCCGATCTTTCCGGCTATAAAGGTCCTCTTGGAACTCTGAATTATGAGAAACACTTCACTTTGCCGGACAGTTTTCAAAAGGAAAACGAGAAAGTCATCTTGCATTTTGAAGCCGTTGACCAGTTTTGCGACGTCTATCTCAACGACACTTTCCTCATGCATCATGAAGGCGGCTATCTGCCCTTCTCTTGCGATATCAGTGAGCTGTTAAAAGAAGAAAACACCTTAAAGGTTATTGCCGTTGATGATCTTGATCTGTTTTATCCCTATGGCAAACAATCCGTCAAGCCATCCGGCATGTGGTATACCCCAGTTTCCGGCATCTGGCAAAGCGTCTGGATCGAAAGCTACGACAAAAACGGCATCGATGATCTCAAGATCGAAACCGATGATTGCACATTGAAACTTTCCATCGCATCTTCCGCAAGTTCGTTCAAAGTCCGCTTCAACGACTTTGAAAAAGTCTTTACAGAGAAAGAGATTTCGATTGACGTTCCTAGTCCTCATCTCTGGAGCACAGAGGATCCTTACCTCTATGATTTAACGATCGAAACCAAGAACGATGTCGTCACATCCTACTTTGCCCTGCGCAAGATCGAAAGCAAACTCGTCAACGGCCATCAGCGTCTCTTCTTAAATGACAAGCCGCTGTTTTTAAGCGGCTTGCTCGACCAGGGCTACTTCAAGGAAGGCATCTTCTTGCCCAAAGACCCTGAGGAATACGAAAAAGACATCCTTTCAATCAAAGCGATGGGCTTCAATTGTCTGCGCAAGCATATCAAGATCGAAGCGGAAGCCTTCTACTACTATTGCGACAAGCACGGCATTCTGGTGATGCAGGACATGGTCAACAGCGGTCCCTATCGCTTCTTCAGGGATACGATTTTGCCAACCATCGGCTTTACCTCGATTTCCTGCAAGATTGAAGATCAAAAGCGCTATGACTTCTTCCTTCAGCATTCCCTGAACTCCATCGAACACCTGAAATCCCACCCTTGCATTTTTGCCTACACCATCTACAACGAAGGCTGGGGCCAGCAGGACGCATCGAAGACCTACGACATTCTAAAGAAAGCCGATCCGAAGCGCCTCTTTGATTCCACCTCCGGCTGGTTCTTTGACGATCATTCCGACTTTGATTCCTACCACATTTACTTCAGAAACAAGGTCCTCAAGGGAAGAGACAAGCTCTTGCTGTTATCTGAATGCGGCGGTTTCATACGGCAGCTGGAAGAAACCAAGAAAGCCGTCTGGGGTTATGGCAAGGCCAACAGTGAAAAAGAGCTGACCGACAAGATCATCGAGATGCACGAAAAGATGGTCCTTCCTTCGATTGAAAACGGTCTCTGCGGTTACATCATGACCCAGATCTCCGATGTTGAGAACGAGCTCAACGGCTTATTCTCCTACGACCGTCAGGTATGCAAGGTCGATCAAGAGGCCATCAAAAAAGCCAATCAGCGATTGGCTCAATTCTATGAATCCAAATGTTAAGATCCTGCAAAGGATCTTTTTTAGTCGGTGATCGAACAGGCGCTGTCGCAGTCCGAAATATCGCTCGTATAATCCGAGGAGATCGTCTTGACATCCAGATACTGACCAACCCAGCCGCTTAATCCTTCAAGGGTCTGATAGTACGGCAGATCCGCATCACTGGCCGGATCCAAATAGGCAAGGACTTCGCCGTCTTTATAGATGAAGATCGAAGGCGTATAGGACAGACGATCGGAGACGGAATTGGACTCCTTGAAGATGTCGCTCAAGACCACGGCATACATGTCGATCTCGTTGGCCTTCTTGAATTCCTTCACGATCGGAAGAAACGATGCGCACGATGAACAGCCCGGCAGATAGACATACAACAAGAAGGTCTTCCCCTCTTCTTCCAATGCCTTTAATTCCTCACTGTTATGGATAAAGAGGAAATCGTCCTCACTTGGAAGGACTTCCGTCTTTTCCTTTTCCTCCGGTTTTACGTCGTTGATCAGATGCAGGGAATCAAAATCGATCGGATGGTAATGGACTAAAGAGAAATCGTAGAGTTCTTCCCCGTTTTCTTCATATTTCGTCTCGACCTTGTTTTCCCCCTGGTAGTACCAGTAGCCGCCGGTGTTGTAGATCTTATTGCCATCCCAGCCAAGCTTTACCAGCAAGTCTTTGGTCATGCCGGCATAACCGCCGCCGCCGCACATCAGGAAGATGTACTTGTCTTTGGGAAACAGACTTTCCAGGATATGCATCGATTCCTTATAGTTGGCGATGTATTCGCCATTTTCATCTTTTGTGAAAAGCGTCGTTCCTTCATAGGAGCTGCCGACTTCCGCAGGCAGGCCTTCCACGTTGCATAAATAAGGATACGGCACGACTTCAAAGCCCTTCACAAAACCGGAAAGATAGGAATCACCGCCGATGGCTTCATAATCCGCTTCGTCCACCAACATCCGCATATCGCGGTAGACACTGTCTTCCCTGTTTAAATATTTATCGATCGTCTTTTCGTTGATGTTTTTGTCGATCCCGAGCTGGCCCCGCATGCCTTCTTCCAGTTCCGGTGCAGGCAAAGTCTCTGCCTTGCAGGAGACCAGAGGCAGGCTCAGACACAATAATAAAAGTAAGCTTACTATCTTCTTCATAAGTAAATTTTCTCTTTAACCCCTTTCGTTGTCAAAGGTACTCACTCCTCTCAAAACCGTACGTGCGGATTTCCCGCATACGGCTTCTCGCATCAGACTTTGAGAGGCGTTCTGTTCCATAACCAGATATCGTTGTAGATCTTCGGATCATCGATATACTTGTTCCACAGCCAGCCGAATTCCGTCTTTGTGTAACTTCTTCGCTGACTGCGTCTGTTGATCCATTTGAATACAACGTCAAATGCGATATACTGAAGCCTTCTCATTTCATCCATTGTTCCGCTGATCGCATAGAAGCGGATGGTCGAGGTGAACTTGACATTCAATCTCTTCATGAAAAG
>CADAHV010000106.1:0-4933 GCA_902787775.1 uncultured Erysipelotrichaceae bacterium
TATGGCATTTCGGACAGATGTAGTGTGGCGGCAATGGATTGACTTCGGTAATGTTTGACAAGGTCGCAACCAGAGAGGATCCGACGGAACCTCTGGATCCGACAATGTAGCCGTCATCATTGGAACGCTTGACCATCAAATGACAGACAAAATAGATAACCCCGTAGCCGTTGCCGATGATCGCGTTGAGCTCAGTCTCGATACGTTTTTCAATGAAGTCTTCCAACGTATCACCATAGAGTTTATGGGCGTTGTAATAAACAAACTCACGTAAATACTGGTCTGCCGAAATGACATCATGCCTTTCCGTAAACGGTTCTTCGATGATGTTGCAGCGTCTCGCTACCGCAATCGCATCGTCGATCTTCGGCGGCTTGAGTTCATCGGTAAACGGTTTGATATTGTCACACAGATCGGCGATCTTGTTGGTATTGGTGATGACCATATCACGGACCAGTTTTTCATCACCAAGCCACTTGAAGGCATCCAGCATCTCTCTGGTATTTAAAAACCTTTGATCCGGCGTGATCTGCTTTGCCCGTTTTTCCTTATCGAAGATGTATAGCGGATGGTGGGCACCGCCGATCGCCTGGGCAGAGATGTAGACATCTCTTAAGATCTTTTCGTCTTTTCTGACATAGTGAACATCCCCTGTTGCCACGACGATCTTGTTTTGCCTTAAGGCTTCATCGATGATGTCTCTCAGATATTGTTTTAATCTTTCTTTATCGAATAACTGCCGATCTTCATATAAGAAACGGTAATTCTCCAAAGGCTGAACTTCGATGTAGTCATAGAAGGAAATGGCCTTTGCCAGTTCCTCTTTGGAACGAGTTGAAGCGATCTCAAAGACTTCGCCATTGAGACACGCCGAACCGATCAGTAGGTTTTCTCTGTATTCTTCAATTGTCTCTTTGAAAATACGCGGTTCGGCGATGAATTCCGAACTGGTATCCTTGGTGTTGGCCTTACCGAAAACCGCCAGGGTCTTGGTGTTGGAGATTGAGATCAGTTTGAATAAGTCCTTCAAACCGGCCTTGTTCTTGCAAAGAACGGTCGTATGGAAGGCTCTGTTTTTGACAAAGGCTTCTTCGTCCTGGAAATTCTTAAGATCATTCAAGGTATTGACACCGGCCTTCGCCAGATCCTTCAACATGAAATTGAAGACCTGAGCTAAGACATCGGCATCGTAGTTGGCACGGTGGGCAACATCCTCATCGTAAGGAATGTTGTAGGCACGGCACATATTGCCCAAACGGTAGGCTCTTCTGTTCTTTAATAAAGAACGGGAAAGATCCAGGGTATCGATGACCGGATTGGTCAGTTTAGGCATGCCGATGCGTTCAAATTCGGAATTCAAAAAGCCAAAGTCAAAGGAAGCGTTATGGGCAACCAGAACTCTGCCTTTAATGAAATCCAGGATCTCGTCCTTGCATTCTTCAAACGGACGGGCATCCTTCAGATTTTCTTCCGTGATGTGCGTCAGATTCTTGATGTTTAAGGAAAGGTCGATCTTCGGTTTGATGAAGAAGTCCTTTTCTTCAACGACCGTACCCCTTCGCATGACGACCGCACCGAATTCAATGATGTAGTCATAGCGGGTCGAGAGACCTGTGGTTTCTAGGTCAAAGACCACATATTCGACGTCATTTAACGAATCATCCGTCGCATTGTAGACGATGTTTAAGGTCGGTGAGACCATGTTCATCTCACAGCCATATAACACTTTAAAATCGGGTTTGTTCTCCCCTGCCGACTTCATGATGCCCTTATAGGTCATCTGCGCTTCATGGAAACCCTGCAGACAAAGATGGTCGGTAATGGCAACTGCCCGATGACCCATCGACTAGGCTGCCTTGACCACTTCGGTCGGCGAAGAGACACCATCCATTTCCGAAAGCTTGGTATGCATGTGAAGTTCGACACGCTTTTCCGGCTCATTATCGAGTAAGTCATCATCGACTTCAATGAATTCAATATGGTCTGGTTCAAAGATGTAATCGTTAGAAAAGGTATCAAGATGGTAATAGCCATAAAAGACAGCATACTTGCCTTCTTTGTTTTCTTGTAATACTTCTTTCGGGAAACGCTTGCTTTCGACAAACTTGACGACCACTGCATTGGAATCATCCTTGACGTAGACCGTCTGAATGATCGCGCCGGTTCTGGTCGTACGCTCATCGATTTTGAACATCTGACCGGTAAATTTGACGTTGTACATCGTATCGACCAGATCATCGATCTTGAGTTCGGTATATTCTTTGGTCTTGCGGAAATACTGCGGCCTTTCCTGCGAGTGCTGCTCCCCTTTATTCTGAAAACCACCGTTAAAGTTATTGCCGTTAAAGCCGTTGCCGTTAAACTGCTTCTGTACGTGCGGGACCTGCGGCAAGGCTTCTTTTTCTATAATGACCGGTTCTTCCGGTTTTTTATAACAGAGATTGATCTCATTACGATAGCCCAAATCATAGAAAAAGAGCTTGAGCTCATCGAGCTCATTGAGATCACTTTGATAGGAAGCTTCATCGGTATACGATAAATCAAAACCATTTTCCGATACGATCGGCACGCAGCCTGTAAATCCGTTGTTTTCCTTGCGGTATTCCTCCAGATAGAGATTGATCTCCCGTATTGGCAGATTCTGATCGGTCGCCTTGATATAGAGCTTGGTCTTATCAAAGCCCATCGCCTTGAAGTATTCCAGGACATCCAGGTAGATGGAATGCGGCAAAACACAGCCGTTTTCCGCCTTGATGATGACTAGGCCGTTTCGTTTATGATATAAAACATCGACAACCCGAAAGCTGCCGAGGTAAGAAGATTTCTCTTCATTATATGCGTATTGTTTGATGATATCTTTAACGTCAAAGCTCATAGTTGTGCTAATTTCTGAAGTGCATCTTTGGCGGCATTCTTCTGGGCCTGTTTTTTGGTTGAAGCGATGCCATAGCCATAGATCAGTCCATCGATCTTGACGGCCACCTTGAATTCCGGTGCGTTATTCGGTCCGACTACCGATACCGTCTCATAGACGATCGATTTGCGGGAATCGGCCTGGACGTATTCCTGTAAGCGGGTCTTATAATCAAAGGTCTTTTCATCGACCTCTCTGATGTGTTCGATCATCAGCTGATCCAGCAGCTTATAGACTGTCTTTTGTCCCTGATCAAGATAGACCGCACCGATAAAGGCCTCAAACATATCGGAAATCAAGGAATCACGGTCTCTGCCGCCGGTCTTTTCCTCACCCACGCCCAGTTTTAAAAACTGATTGAGTTCGTTTTCCCTGACGATCTGCGCCAAGGCTTTTTCCGAAACCAGATTGGAGCGTCTGGTGGACATCAGGCCTTCCGGCAAAGGCGGTTCGATCTTGAAAAGACGTTCTGCACTGTATACCTGCAGCACCGCATCACCCATGAATTCCAGACGTTCGTTGTTGCCTAAGCCCGATTTATGTTCATTGACATAGGAAGAATGGATAAAAGCCTGTTCGATCAGCGCTTTATCGTCATATTTGATCCCATGTTTATCTAAAAATTCAAAAATATCCATACCGTTATTATACTCTAGCTGATAAAGTTTTGATTTGCCATTTGAACGATTTTACCGTAATAGGCCCGATACTTTTCATCGTCCTTATTTTCCGCTATCTGATGGGCATCCTTTCTTGCCGCATCGATGAATTTGGTGTCTTCAATCAGATTGCCCAATACAAAGGCCGGCAAACCCGATTGTCTGGTTCCTAAAATATCTCCCGGTCCTCGTAGTTTGAGATCCTCATAGGAGATCTTGAAACCGTCATTGGTCTCACATAAGATGTTCAATCGCTTATGGACTGTTTCATCCTTGCTGTCCGTCAATAGGAGGCATGTTCCTTCATAGTCCGAACGCTGGACCCTGCCCCTGAGCTGATGGAGCTGCGAAAGACCAAACTTGTCGGCATCATAGATGATCATCATCGTCGCATTCTTCACATTGACGCCGACTTCCACTACGGTCGTTGATACCAGAACCTGGTATTCGTTTCTGTTGAAGGCATCCATGATCTGATCCTTTTCTTCAGTATCAAGTTTTCCATGAAGAAGCGCCGCTTTATAAGGTGCCAATGCCTTGGCCAAAGCCTGATACAAACCATTGACATCCTTGGCCTTGTAGTTGTCGGAAGCCTCGATGGCGGCCGCAATGACATAGATCTGCCTTCCCTCTTCTAACTTCTGTTTCACCAGCGGCAAAGCCTCTTTAATCGAATTCTGTTTTATGAGATAGGTCTTGCATCCCTTACGTCCGCTAGGCAGTGTGGCGATCGTTGAAACATCCATGTCACCATAGATCGAAGAAGCCAGAGTTCTTGGGATCGGGGTTGCCGACATCAGGGCAAAATCGCAGTCCTTCCCCTTATCTTTTAAGGCTTGACGCTGCTTGACACCAAAGCGGTGCTGTTCATCGGCAATGACCAAGCCCAGATCCTTATAGATGACATCCTGCGAAAACAAGGCGTGGGTACCGACGATCACATCGGCTTCTCCATTCTTGATAGCTTCTTTTGTTTTCTTTTCATTATCCATCGCCGAATATAAGACGACGACTTTAACGCCAAAAGGCTCCAATTGTCTTTTCAAAGACTGGTAATGTTGTTTTGCCAGGATTTCGGTCGGTGCCATGAGTGCACCTTGAAAACCGGCAAGATAATTGGCATATAAGCCGATCATCGCCACCGCTGTCTTCCCAGATCCGACTTCACCCTGAATCAGCCGATACATCGATTTGGAAGAACTGAGGTCTTTTAAAAGATCGTCTACCGCCGTTCTTTGATCTGCCGTCAGTTCAAAACCTAAAGAATGTATGAATTCTTCGACCTTTGCCTGATCGAATTGTTTGCCCTTCTTATCGTTGTTTGCGGTCTTGCCTTTTAGAATATCCAAGGCCAGATAAA
>CADAHV010000107.1:0-5724 GCA_902787775.1 uncultured Erysipelotrichaceae bacterium
TACCATTCAAGATCCGTCCCCGGCTTGCAGAAGAATTCCAGTTCCATCTGTTCGAATTCTCTGATTCGGAAGATAAAGTTGCCCGGCGTGATCTCATTACGGAAAGACTTGCCGATCTGGCCGATGCCAAACGGGATCTTCTTGCGGGAAGTTCTTGCGACATTGTTGAAGTTGACAAAGATGCCCTGTGCGGTTTCCGGTCTTAAATAGACAACGGACTTCGCATCTTCCAGTGTGCCGATGTAGGTCTTGAACATCAGATTGAACGGTCTGGCATTGGTGAAGTTGTGCTTGCCGCAGACCGGACAGACGACGTTGTGTTCTTCGATCATTTTGTCCATCTCTTCCGGTGTCTTGCCTTCGGCAGAAAGACCGGTGGCCTCTTCGATCAGATTGTCTGCTCTGAAACGCCCCTTGCATTCCTTGCAGTCGACCATTGAATCCGAGAAGCCCTTCAAGTGGCCGGATGCTTCCCAGGTCTTGGTATTCATCAAAATAGCAGAATCGATACCGACGTTATATGGAGATCTCTCAATGAATTCTCTCCACCAGAGATCCTTGATGTTTTTCTTAAGCCAGGAACCCAAGATACCGAAATCCCAGGAATTGGAAAGACCGCCGTAGATCTCCGATCCCTGATAGACAAAGCCCGAAGACTTTAAATGCGATACGATCTCATCAAAACTGTATTTGTTATCCATATATTTATTCTCCTTGCAGGTTTTCACTGATATATCTCGCGACATAGACACCGCTTGCCGAAGCATGGGAAAGCGAATGTGTCACACCGGAACAGTCACCGATGACAAACAGGTTCTTGTGTAATGTTTCCAGATGTTCATCCAGGACCAGTTCCATATTATAGAATTTAACTTCAACGGTTCCATATTATAGAATTTAACTTCAACGCCATAAAGAAGCGTTTCATCATTGGCCGTACCCGGTGCGATCTTATCCAAAGCATAGATCATCTCGATGATGTCATCCAATATTCGCTTTGGCATGACCAGCGAGAGGTCACCCGGTGTCGCCTTTAAGGTCGGCGTAATGAAGGAATGTTCGATCTTGTCGACGGTGGAACGTTTGCCTCGAATTAAATCGCCGAAGCGCTGCACAATGACGCCGCCGCCCAGCATATTGGATAAGCGGGCAATCGATTCACCATAGCCGTTGGAATCCTTGAATGGTTCGGTGAAGTGTTTTGAAACCAATAAGGCAAAGTTGGTGTTTTCCGTCTGCTTGGCCGGATCTTCATAGCTGTGGCCGTTGACGGTGATGATGCCGTTGGTATTCTCATTGACGACAAGTCCCTTCGGATTCATACAGAAGGTACGGACGCGGTCCTGGTACTTGGAAGTACGATAGACGATCTTGCCTTCGTATAATTCATCGGTGATGTGGTTGAAGACTTCACAAGGAAGCTCCACTCTGACACCGATATCGACACGGTTGGAAATGGTCGGGATATTTAAATCCTGACATACGGTTTCCATCCACTTGGAACCGGAACGTCCGGCGGAAATGATGCAGTATTTGGAATGGAAAGATTCCCCTGTCGTATCAAGCTCATAGCCGTCTTCTACTTTTCTGACTTTCTTGACATCCGTATTGAAGTAGATGTCCGTATTGAATTTCAGATAGGTATAAAGATTCTGCAAGACGGTATAGTTGATATCGGTACCCAGGTGTCTGACCTGCGCATCCAGCAGATGTAAACCATTGCGGATGCAATCGGTCTTGATTCTGGAAGAAGCCGTCGAATACAGTTTTGTATCCGTGCCGGAATACTTGACGTTGATCGAATCAACATAGTTCATCAATTCCAGGGCTTTCTTTTTGCCGACATGTTCGAATAAAGTACCGCCGAAATCATTGGTGATATTGTACTTGCCGTCAGAGAATGCACCTGCACCGCCGAAGCCGTTCATGATCGCACAGGTCTTGCAGTTGATACACTTGGTGATCTTCTCACCATCGATCGGACACTTTCTTTTTTCCAAAGGATTGCCGTATTCGATGATCGCTACTTTTAACTGCGGAGCAAGCTTACTGAGCTCATAGGCACTGTAGATGCCGCCGGGTCCTGCACCGACAATCGTTACATCATAATTCTTCATTTGCACCATCCCTTTATAACATCAACATTATATATTATATACCGATAGAAAATATTAAATTGACTGACAAATGTTTTATAATAATGCGGTGGAGGTAAAATATTATGTCCAGAATGACAGGAACAGTTTCTAGGGGTATTCGCTGCCCGATCTTTAAAGAAGGAGATGACCTTGCAAAGATCATTCCCGATACGATTATCGAAGCAGGAAAATCCGATGGTTTCACTTTACATGACAGAGATGTCGTTGCGATCACGGAATCCGTCGTCGCAAGGGCTCAGGGAAATTACTGCACGATCGATGATATCGCAGCTGATGTAAAAAACAAGCTCGGCGGCAATGATATCGGCGTCATCTTCCCGATCACTTCACGCAACCGTTTCTCCGTATTGCTGACGGGTATTGCCAAAGGCGCAAAGAAGATCTATCTGATGTTCTCTTACCCTTCCGATGAAGTCGGCAACGCCTTCCTTACCTTGGATGAGCTCGATGAGAAAGGTGTCAATCCGTATTCCGATGTGCTTACGGAAGAGAGATTCCACGAACTGTTCGGTGATCCTGTACATGAGTTCACCGGTGTCAATTACGTTGATTTCTATCGTCAGCTGATTGAAGCGACGGGATGTGAATGCGAGATCATCTTTGCCAACCAGGCCAAAGCGATCCTGGACTATACAAAAAATGTCCTGACCTGTGATATTCACACCAGAGCCAGAACCAAGAGAATTTTAAAAGCCAAAGGCGCTAATGTCTGCGGTCTCGACGATCTGATGACAGCTCCGATCAACGGCAGCGGTTACAATGAAAAATACGGTCTCCTCGGCTCCAACAAGGCAACCGATGAAAAGGTAAAGCTCTTCCCGCGCGACGCGCAGGATCTGGTGGAAAACATCCAGAAGCGCTTCAAGGAACTGACTGGCAAAAACATCGAAGTCATGGTCTATGGCGACGGTGCCTTCAAAGATCCACAGGGCAAGATCTGGGAACTGGCTGATCCGGTCGTATCCCCTTTCTTTACAAAAGGTTTGAGAGGCACACCGAACGAAGTCAAGATCAAATACCTCGCTGATAACGATTATTCCGATCTGAAAGGTGAAGAATTAAAAGAAGCCATCCGTGATTCCATCCGCAAGAAAGATTCCGATCTTATCGGCAAGATGGTTTCCGAAGGTACGACACCGCGTCAGTTAACTGACTTAATCGGTTCCTTATGCGACTTAACTTCCGGTTCCGGTGATAAAGGTACCCCGGTCGTCTTAGTCCAGGGTTACTTCGACAATTACACCAACGACTAAATAATAAAGGCTCATACCATTTGGTACGAGCCTTTCTTTCACCCTAAGATTGCCGCGTCGTTGACGAATTCTTCGCCGCTTGCTTTTTCAAACTTTTCAAGCAGCTTTTCAACGGTCAGCTTCTTTTTCTCTTCTCCCTTGATATCAAGGATGATCTTGCCGTTATTGAGCATCAGGAGTCGATCGCCGTGAATGATTGCATCCTTCATGTTGTGCGTGACCATGAAGGTTGTCAGATTGGACTTATGGACGATCTTTTCCGTGACGTCCAGAACTTTAGCCGCTGTCTTTGGATCCAATGCTGCGGTATGTTCATCCAGCAAGAGAAGTTTTGGATCCTGTAAAGTCGCCATGATCAGGGTCAATGCCTGACGCTGGCCGCCAGAGAGAAGTCCCACCTTGGTCGATAAACGATCTTCCAGGCCAAGATCAAACTCCTTTAAAAGCATCTTGAACATCTCGCGTTCTTCATTGTTGATGCCTTGACGAAGTCCTCTTTTCTTGCCGCGTCTGTGTGCCAGTGCGAGATTTTCTTCGATCCACATATCGGCAGCTGTTCCCATCATCGGATCCTGGAAAACACGTCCGATGTATTTTGCCCTCTTGTCTTCCGATAAGCGGGTCACATCGATATCATCGATAAAGATCTTTCCTTCATCCACAAACCAGACACCGGCAATGGCGTTTAAGAGCGTGGATTTACCGGCACCGTTGGAACCGATGACCGTCACAAATTCACCGTCATTCAAAACCAGATCAACGCCATCCAGCGCGATCTTTTCGTTGATCGTCGAAGGGTTGAAGGTCTTCTTAATATTTTCTATCCGTAACATTATTTGACCCCCTTCTTCAGATTTGGTATGGCCAGTGCCAGCATGACGATAATCGCTGTAGCCAGCTTGAGGTCATTGGAGTCGACTCTGAGCCACAATACAACGATCATGATCAGGTAGTAGACGATGCCGCCGATGATGACAAAGCTCAGCCTGGTATAGAACTGGCAGCCTTTCGGGAAGATGATCTCACTCAAGACTTCACCGATGATGATCGCTGCCAGGCCGATGACGATGGCGCCTCTTCCCATGTTGATGTCGCTGAAGCCCTGATACTGGCCCATTAAGCCGCCGGCTAAGGCAACCAAGCCGTTGCCCAAGGCAAAGCCGATGACTTTCATGTTGTCGACATTTATGCCCTGTGCCAGAGCCATATGTTCATTGTTGCCGGTCGCACGAATGGCGCAGCCCTGCTCCGTACCGAAATACCAGTACATGATAGCAATCAGGGATACCGCAAAGCCCGCACCGACCAGTAAGGCCATCGGGATATTGCGCATCGAGATAAAGACATTATTCTTGGAAGGATTACATGAAACATTGGCGACCATGCCCATGATATGCAGGTTGATCGAATACAAGCCAAACTGTACCAATATACCCGATAAGATTGCCGGGATCTTGAGCTTTGTGTGAATCAGTCCTGTAATCGTGCCGACCAGAAGACCGGCCAGGAAGGTACAGAAGATGGCGATCCATGGGTTGATCCCTGATGTGATCATCATGACGCAGATCGCTCCGCCCGTGGCAAAAGAGCCATCCACTGTAAGGTCTGACTCTTTTAAAACACGGAACGTGATATAGACACCTAAGGCCATCAAGCCCCAGATGATCCCTTGAGCGATACCGCCCGGGATACGTGAAATTAGATTGGAAATTGTAATCATATGCTAAAGATGAAAGATATTATTCGATTGCCTCAAAACCAGCCGGCATCTCTAAACCGAAGAGTTTGCCGTTTTCAACATTGAATTTCTTGATCGGATTTGTGAAATACTGAATCGGCATGTTTTCGATCGCTTCTTCACCATTCAGGATCTTAACCGCCATCTGACCGGTGGTGACACCTAAGTCATAGTAGCTGATTGTTAATGTCGCAATACCGCAAAGACTGCAGATGCCCTCTTCACCGGCGATGACCGGAATCTTCTTTTCAAGAACGACATTGGCGATCGTCTCAGCGCAGCTTGCTGCCTGGTTGTCGGTCGGAATGTATAAGACGTCGATTTGCGAACATAAGTCTTCACAAACCATAGCGATATCATTGGAATCCGTGAAGGAAGCCGTCTTGACGGTGACACCCTTGGCCTCTAATTCCTTGCTGACAACTTCAACCTGGTATTTGGAGTTTGCTTCATTGGAACAGAAGATGATGCCGACGGTCTTGGTTTCCGGGAATAAGTCCATAATCATCTGTGCCTGCTGATCCAAAGGTGCCAGATCGCTGGTGCCGGAAACGTTGGAACCAACCAGACCGTT
>CADAHV010000108.1:0-9031 GCA_902787775.1 uncultured Erysipelotrichaceae bacterium
AAGGTCAATGAATTCAAAGAAGGCTTACGCTCTTTTTCAGATCTGAATGAGCTTGCGGTTTACATTCATGAATATCACAGTGCGAGTGGCGAACTGTGCGATTTTGTGGATTACACTTGTGCGCCGGAGGGAGAAGAAGAGGACGAAATACGAAATTATTTTGAAGAAAAGCTCAATGATGAAAAGCAGGTGGACAGGATCATGGATTGTTTTGAGGACGGCTATTTCTATGGAAACAGCTTCTCGGCGGAGCAACTTACGGTTGTTGATTATCCGAAGAAGTCTTTTGACAGATCACTGAGCATAGAGGATATCCAATAGACGGCAAGCCTTCAAAAGAGCGAATCCGGAATGTCGCAAAAGAGGTCTTGTTATAATGAAGCCAAGAGGGGGGATACCACAATGACAAGAATCAATAAGGGTGATACATTTCCGGTATTTGAGTTTTCCACGGCCTATGAAGACGGCTTGAATTCCAAAGAGGTCTTAAAAGGAAAGACGATCTTCTGGGTGCTGCGCTATATCGGCTGCACCGTCTGCCGCTATGATGTTCATCTGATCGCACAGCGCTACGATGAATTCAGACAGAAGGGTGCGCAGGTCTTTGTCGTCATGCAGAGTGACCAGGAACACATCCGCAGGGACCTGGAAGCGACCAACACGGTTTTGCCGTTCTCCATCATCTGCGATCCGAAACAGGAGATCTATCAGTTATTGGATATTAAGGCAGCCGCCACCAAAGAGGAGATGGTCGAGGGCGTCATGGACAAGCTCAAGGAAAAGGGCGGCAAAGCCAGAGAAGCCGGTTTTGTGCACGGCGATTATGAAGGCAATGAATTGCAGCTGCCGGCGATGTTTATCGTCAATGAAGACGGTGTCGTTGAATATGCCAACTATGCCAGAAACATCGTCGATCTGCCGACCGTCGATGAAGTCCTGGCAATGTTATAGAAAAAATCAGATGAATACAAACATTAAAAAATCCCACTGTCGATCGGTGGGATTTAATCTGCATCGGGATCCTCGATGATGTCTTTCATCGCTTCCGGATTCTCACGCGGATCGTGTTCGTATTGGAAGGGGATCTTGGCCTCTTCCGGTTCTTCTTCTTTCTTTGGTGTGCAGCCGCACAGGATGCATAAGATCAGCAGCGGCAGCAGTATTTTCTTGAGATAGTGCTTCATGTTTTCTTCTTTCGTAACAGTCTCTATACAATAACAAAACAAGAAAAAGAGAAAACTTTTGTGATCGAAACTGATTCCTCTTGAAAACAATTTTTAATTACTTTAGTCTTTGATTAAGGACGTCCGAATCTTGTGATAGAGGAGGTATTTGCGGTGAAAAAAGAAGAACTGCACAGTTTTATTCGTGACGGCAAAGGCAATGAAAGCAACATTACCCAGATCTATGCGATGAAAGACGGCGAGCTTATCTATGAGGACTGCTGGCGCGGTTTTTCAGGTGACGATGCGGCGAATGTCAATTCCGTGACCAAGGGCATCATGGCTTTGCTGGCAGGAATTGCCCTGGATCAGGGATCGATCCAAAGCCTTGATCAGAAGGTGATGGAATTCTTTCCGGAGTATTCGCCAAAGCGGGGCGAGACGACCATCTATGACGTGACGATCCGCCATCTTTTGACCATGACGGCGCCCTATAAAGGAAAGTCCGAGCCCTGGAAAAAGGTATGCACGTCAAAGGACTGGACACTTGCGATCCTTGATTCTTTGGGAGGCCGCAAGGGGATCACGGGAGAATTTCGATATGCGACCCTCGGCATTCAGATCCTGGCCGGCATCATCGAACGGGCATGTAAGGAAAAGTGCATTGATTTTGCCAACCGGAATCTGTTTGTGCCTCTTGGACTGCCTGAGCGAATTTCTCATGGCGATAGTTCCAAAGAGGATCAGTTTGATTTTTTCATGAACAGGAATCCGCGCAACTATGAATGGTATTGTGATCCCACAGGAGCGGTCACGGCCGGCTGGGGTTTGTGCATGTCGGCAAGAGATATGGCAATCATCGGCGAACTGCTTCTGAATGAGGGAATATATGATGACAAGGTGATCATTTCAAAAGAGTATCTGAAAGATATGTTGAGGCCGCATGTGAAGCTGGGCGAACGATTCGGCAATATGAATTACGGTTATTTGTGGTATAAGCCGTTTGATGACAGGGAAGTCTATGCGGCGATCGGTGACAGCGGCAATATCATCTATATCGACAAAGAGAAAAAGATCTCGCTGGGGATCACCGGCACCTTCAAGCCAAGGATCTTTGACAGGGTTCAGTTTATTGAAGGGATTCTGTTGCCGGCAATAGAATAAAAGAGACAAAAGAAAAACCGCAGTTTCTGATTGGATTCTGCGGTTTGTTTTGTATTGCTTATTTCTTGTTGAGCTTCTTTAATTCGTCAGCGATGGTTGTGAGAAGCTTAACTTCATCGGAAGGTTCCGGATCCGGTTCCGGTTCCGGTTCTTCTTCCTTCTTGCCGAGGCTCATCATCTTGTTGACAGCCTTAAGGATGAGGAACAGGACAAAGGCCAGGATCAGGAAGTTGATGATCGCTGTGATGAAAGCACCCCAGTTGATGACCTGTCCGGTATTGCCTAACGGCGTGACCAGACCGACTTCAGTACCGCCTAAGCAGGCGATGATCGGATTGAGGATGTTTTCGGTCAGGGCATTGACGATGGAAGAGAAGGCACCACCGACGATAACACCGATAGCCATATCCATGACATTGCCTTTTAATGCGAACGCTTTGAATTCTTCTAAGAATTTCTTCATAGTGAGATTCCCCCTTTTCTTATGAATCTATTATAAACCAATATGGTATAATCATTTTTGTGTTTTGCCTCAAATAATCAAAACAGGAAAGGGTGATGCGGATGTTAAATAAGATCAAGAAGATCCTGATGATCGAATTAGGTACCCTGATTTTTGCGCTGTCAGTGGGTATGTTTATTTTGCCCGGCAGGATCCTGACCGGCGGTGTTGCCGGTATCACGTCCTTACTGGCACCGTTTGTGCCGTTTTCGGAAGACTTCATGAATATCGGCATCAATACCTTTCTGTTTATCATCGGCAGTATATTCCTGGGAAGAGAATTCTTTACCAATACCCTGATCTATTCGATCTCCTATCCCTTTGCCTTACTGTTTGTGACCAGAGTCCTTCCCGATACCATCGACATCGATCCTTTGCTGGCGAGTGTCTATGGTGGCATCCTGGGCGGGCTGGCCATCGGCATCATGTTTCGAAACGGCGGTTCTTCCGGCGGTACCGATGTCATTGCCTTGCTGGCGGAGAAGTATCTTCATGTCAAGATCTCTTCGGCCATCATGTTTACCGACACGGTCACCGTATTGACCGGTCTCTATCTCTATGGCCTCAACGCCGTTTTGATCGGTCTGATTTCGGTCTTCCTGCTGACCCTGACCCTGAACTGGTCGCTTAATATTTACGGCGGCATCCAGGCCAAGCGCTTTGAGATCATATCGGATCAGTATGACAAGATCGCCGGCGATATCCATTCTTCTTTGAATCGGGGAACGACGATTCTGGATGTGCAAGGCGGTTATACCGGCAATAAGAAAAAGATGTTGTTGGCGGTGGTTTCAGAAGATCAGTCCAATCAGGTAAAACAGATCATCGACAAATACGATCCTGAGGCCTTTGTCATCATTTCCGAGGCAAAGGATGTCAACGGCGAAGGCTTTACCTTCGAACCGCGAATGTAATCAAAAAAGTGAGATCAACTCACTTTTTTACATGCGCTTGATGATTTCCTTGATCAGGGTCTTGAAGTCACCTTTGACCCGATCGGCGGTTTCCTGAACTTCCTGATGGGTGAGCTCTTCACCGGTCATGCCGGCAGCCATGTTGGTGATGCAGGAGATGCCGATGACCGGCAAACCGCAGTGTCTGGCCGCTAGGATTTCCGGGACGGTCGACATGCCGACAGCATCGGCGCCGATGATCTGGGCAAAGCGGATCTCAGCCGGAGTCTCGAAGTTCGGTCCTCGAAAGCCCATATAGACACCGCTTCTTGTTTCGATGCCTAAGTCCTTCGCACACTTCTTGGCCAGCTCGTTGTAGGCCGGATCAATGGCCTTGGTCATATCCGGGAAACGAGGTCCCATTTCGGTGAGGTTTTCACCATAGAGAGGATTGTCTCCCATGAAGTTGATGAAGTCATCGATAAACATCAGGGTGCCCGGTTTGAAAGTCTTGTTGCAGCCACCGGCCGCATTGGTCAGGATCAAAGCTTTGACACCCAGAAGCTTCATGACTCTGGTCGGCATGGCGACGATATCCATGGAATAGCCTTCATAGAAGTGGAAGCGTCCCTGCATGCATAAGACTTTGGTTCCGTTGAGAGTACCGCAGATCAGTTTGCCGGCGTGTCCGGGAACCGATGTGGAAGGGAAATTGGGAATGTCCTTATAATCGATCGAAATGGGGTTCTCGATCTCATTGCCGAGTTCTCCTAAGCCTGAACCCAGTACCAGGCCGATCGCGCCTGAAGCGTCCAGACGCTGAGAGATAAAGTTGGCAGCTTCCAAACATTCACGATAAGTTTCATTCATATGTATTATTCCTCCTAATAGAAGACCCAGTCGAGAATGACCTCATAGTCTTTTCTCTTATTTAATTCTTTGATCGTTTCATTGGCCATCGAAATCTGGTCGGTGATGATATAGTCGGCTTGGGAAATCAGGAATTTGCGCTGAGATCTCAATTCATTCGGTGTCCACACCATGACCTTCTTGCCGGACTGATGGATAACGCTGAACATATTATCGGTTGCCGCCTCTTCTTCCAGACCTAGATAATCACAGTTCAGGTTCTGTGTATTGCCAAAGGAAGCGAAGGTCAGATAAGCGGTCAGATAAGCGGTATCCATTTCAGGATATTTGGTTTCGATGTAGTTGATTAACGGATATTTCAATGAGATCAAGACACACTGTTTCTCCATGCCTTTTTCTTTAATGATCCTTACGGCATCTTCTGCCATCTGTTCATCGGCGGTATTGCCCTTGAGTTCAACAAATAAGATGATCTTATCCTTACTTGCATCCAGCATCTCTTCAAAGGTCGCCACATCTTCTTCCATATTCGGGAAGTTAGGATCTCGTATGATGAGATCCTTTACTTCGTCCAAGGTTAAGTCTTCGGGTTTTGCCTTGTTATTACACAACCTGGAGAAGCTGGAATCATGGTTGACGATATAATATCCATCCTTGGTTCTTTGAATATCTATTTCTGCACCATAGGCACCTAATTCGATGGCTTTCTCGATACCTGTTACTGTATTCTCCGGTGCTTCCACACCGCCGGCACGGTGAGCGATGATCTGCGTCGAGATCCGCGTATCGTAGATCTCATCGAAAAACATGCTGAAGGCATACGAGAAGGCAAAGACGAAGGCGTAGACGATAATCACCGTCATCACCGAAAGAATAGCTTTCCATTTCGGCGTACGCGGACGGAATTTGATCTCCTCCCCTTTGTATTGATAATACAGCTGGGTCATGCGGATCATATAGAAAGTCTTGAACAAGCTTGAAACCGTCAAGGATCCCAAAGAGGAAGTCATGCGCAAGGCCAGTTCCAGGTTCTCCAATACTTCCTCATCCTTCACTAAAAAGTGAAAGAGCACGCCCGGAATAAATTCAAAAACGATAAAGATCAGGATGAAAGCACCAAGCAGAGCGCCAAGCAGTTTCACATGCGCCATCAGGAAGTCTTTCCAGTTTTTCCGTATAAGTTCTCTGGATTCATTATCCGCATGATAGGATTTCAAGCCGCCCAAAAGGATGCCGTGCAGGATAAAAATGTGAATGACGCCGACAAAGACAAAGACAGCCAAAGCCAGATAATATAAGATCCGATACACCAAAACCGAATCAATGACCGAAGAGATGAAATCCGGTACGTACAACGAATCGGTCAGGGAGATCGTAAAACCGAAGCCGATCAACGGCGCAATCAAGGCAATATACAATATGATGCCTAAGCCATCCGGTGTAAAGAATTCCTTGATGGAAAGAAAGCCCTTCTTCAACGCCTCAAAGAGCTTTGGTCTTCCTCTTAAGATCTGATCGGAATAGATGATCTGGCTGTTCAAGTCCAAAGCGACATACATGAAAAGAACGCCAATGCCGATCATTAGTAAAAGCGGTCCCTGCCAGGTCTTAAACAGGAAGGTAAAATCGCCGGTCGAGATCGCGACTCTTCCTGCCGTCTTCAAAAGGAATAAGGACAATTGATTTAAAAGGTACGACACAAGAGAAAGGATGATGCTGCTGACGATCGCATACTTGGCAACATCATAAACGATACTTCCATAACGGAAATAAAGCTTTAAAAGTTCTCTTGTCTTTCCTCTCGCCTTTTCCAAAAAGCTCATATCTTAATTATATCTCTCCAAAAAATCAAATGTTCCAATGGTAAAGAAGCCAAAAACAAAGCAAACAATTTAAAAATAGTTTTTTAACGTACCAAAAGTAAAATCATTTGCTTGACATCTAAAAACAGATATGAGAGCATAATATTGCGCCGACGTTAAGAAGGCGCTTTTTTTACCTTAAAACAGGGACGGTTGAAACCGTCCCTTTCTTTTTATAGATCCTTTTCCCCGATCACTCTGACTCGAATGATGTTTTCCACCTCATTCAAGGCTTTTTCATCCACGTCGGAGTTGGTATCGATCATCGTATAAGCAAGATCCCCCCTGGCCTTATTGACCAGGTTTTCGATATTGATGGAGTTCTTGCCGATGATGGTGGTCAGTTTTGCCAGCATGTTCGGTACATTCTTGTGAATGATGCAGATACGATGGGAAGTCGAGCGTGCCTCCTTGATGGAAGGCAGGTTGACTGAATTGGTCACATTGCCGTTTTCCAGATAATCACGCAATTCTTTCACTGCCATCACGGCGCAGTTTTCTTCGCTCTCCGGCGTAGAAGCACCCAGATGCGGGAAACAGACCGTATTCTTGGTATGAACCAGCTGATAGGTGGCAAAATCCGTCACATAGCGGGCGACCTTTTCCTGATTCAAAGCTTCGATCATGGATTCTTCATCCACCAGCTCTCCCCTGGCCAGATTGATGATGCGCACACCGTCTTTCATCTTAGCGATGGATTCTTTATTGATGATGTTTCTTGTCTGCTCGTTTGCCGGCATATGCAGAGTAATATAATCGCATTCCGATAAGAGTTCGTTGAGATCTGTCACATGTCTGACCCACTTGGATAAAGACCAGGCGGAATTCACTGAAATGTATGGATCATAGCCATAGACTTCCATGCCCAGCTTGACTGCCGCATTGGCGACTAAGACGCCGATGGCGCCTAAACCAAGAACGCCCAGCTTCTTGCCGGTCACTTCCGGACCGACAAAGGCCGACTTCCCCTTCTCGATCACTTTAGAGAAGTCTTCGCTGTCTTTCAGGTCTTCTTCCCAAAGGATGCCCGAACGGATATCGCGGCTGGCTAAGAATAGCGAACATAAGGTCAGTTCCTTGACCGCATTGGCGTTGGCACCCGGTGTATTGAAGACGGCGATGCCAAGTTCAGAACAGCGGTCGATCGGAATGTTGTTGACACCGGCGCCGGCTCTGGCGATGGCCTTGACAGAAGATGGAAAGGAATACTCATGCAGGGAAGCACTCCTCAAAAGGATGGCATCCTCGTTTTCAATGTCCTCTCCATAAACATAAGTGTCATCAAACAGTTCCAGACCTTGAGAATCGATCTTATTGGCAAGTTTTATCTTCATTTAGCTGTTCTCCTTTGCGAATTGATCCATAAAGGAAATCAAGGACTTGACGCCCTCAATCGGCATGGCATTATAAATCGAGGCACGGATGCCGCCCACCAGACGGTGACCCTTGAGGTTGCATAAACCGTTTTGTGCTGCCTGTTTGGCAAATTCTTCATCCAGTTCCTTACTAGGTGTCACAAAGGTGACGTTCATTAAAGAACGGCTGTCTTTTTCCGCATGCGGCTTATAGAAAGCCTGACTGTCCAGATAATCGTAGAGCAGTTTAGCCTTGGCGATATTTCTTTTCTCAATTTCATCGATGCCGCCGCAGTCCTGTATCCACTTCAAGACCTTACCCAGAACATAAATCGGATAAGTGGCCGGCGTATTGAGCATCGAATCATGTTTTGCCATCAGGGCATAGGAAAGAATGTCCGGCGTATTCGGCAGGCATTCACCGATCAGATCCTTGCGTATGATCACCACGGCGATGCCGGCAATGCCGATATTCTTCTGCGCACCCGCATAGATCAGACCGAAATCCTTCACGTTGATCCTTCTGGATAAGATATCGGAACTAAGATCGCCAACTAAGATCTTTCCCCTGACATCAGGATACTTCTTCCATTCCGTCCCATAGATCGTATTGTTGGAACAAAGATGGACATACCTTGCGTCTTCACTGAGATCAAGTTCCTCTTGTGACGGGATATGGCTGTAGCCGTTGTCCTTTCCGTCATAGGCAATATGGACTGTTCCGTATTTCTGTGCTTCCTTAGCAGCCTTGTTGGAGAAGTTGCCGGTCACGATGTAATCGGCCTTCCCGCCTCTTAAAAGATTCATCGGCACAGCCGCAAACTGTCCGGTTGCCCCGCCGTGCATAAAGAAGATCTCATAATCTTCCGGAATCTCCATGATGTCCCTTAAACGCTTTTTGGCATCTTCAAAGATGGCCAGATAGCCTTTGGAACGATGCGACATCTCCATGACGGCCATGCCGCTGCCTTCATAGTTGTAGAACTCTTCATGCAGCTTATTCAGCACTTCATCCGCCAGCATGGAAGGCCCGGCGGCAAAATTATAAACTCTGTTTTTCATTGACAACTCCTTTATCTGCGCTTGTGACGATCTTAATATCCGTGCCGACATCTTGCGGATGATGGGCATCCGATGCGGCAATCAGTTTAACTCCATGTTTCTTAAAGGTATTTAACAATTCTGTGTTTAAACCCACATCAGGGTGATGGTAGCGATAATG
>CADAHV010000109.1:0-7104 GCA_902787775.1 uncultured Erysipelotrichaceae bacterium
CGGGCGAAGGGTCTACACCGGAAGAAAGACAGACGGCGTTCAAAGGCATGATGGAGATTGCCTTGGAAACAGCGATCCAGTTATAGAAAAAAGTCTGCAATAAAGTCATCGAAAAGATGGCTTTTCTTTCGGCTTGCAAGAAGGGCAAATGGGACGGATGGTATAATGAAACTATCTGAAGAAGGAAAAGACAATATGGAAAAACGAAAGATCTACCTCTCGGGTCCGGAACGTTTGAGAAAAGATGGAAAAGCCCTGTTTGAGGAAAAGAAGAAACTGTGTGAAGCATATGGTTTTGCGGTTTTGGACCTGCCTGAAGAAGTCTATCAGGTGAAGGATTCTTTGGAAAACAACCGTAAGATCGCCGAACAAAGACTGGCGTTGATCAGGGAATGTGATATCCTGATCGCCGATACCAGAGATTTCAGGGCTTATGTGGAACCTTTTGGCGAAAGCGCACTGGAGCTGGGCATGGGCTATGCCTATGAAAAGGAAATGTACTGTTACATGCCGGATGCAAGAGTCTGCAGCGAGCGCTACAGCGGCGAAAAGAAATTCGACGAAGAAAACAAATCCTGGAAAGACAAGGACGGCATCGGTTTTGAACCGGGTCCTTTGAATCTGATGCTGGAGTATTCTTCGACAGTCGTGGAAGGTGATCTGGAAGATGTATTAAAGAGGATCACGGGAGGTGTGGCATAATGTTCATCGATAAGGAAGGCAATGTCAGAAAACCTGTCGTCTATCTGGCGGATTTCGAGATGTTTCTGCCAAGCTGTCCGCAGACGGTGGAATACTGGAAGAAGACCTGTGACAAGTACGGTCTGATCGGTCTGTTCCCGGGGGACGGCGATCCGGTGGAGCCGGGTGAGGATCTCTGGAAGCGGATCTTCGAACACGATGTCAGCTATATGAGAAAGTCCGATATGTGCATCGCCCAGCTTGATGACTGGCGCGGCCATGAAGCGGATTCGGGTACAGCGTTCGAACTCGGCTATTTCGTTGCCAAGGGAATGCCGGCCTACGGTTTCTATACCGGCAAGAGTCCTTTGAAGGATCGGGACATTGAAAAAGATGAAAATGACTCTGATTATGACAAGGACGGCTTCATGATCGAAGACAAAGGATTTGCTTTTGAGAATATGTTCACTTTGGTCAAAATCGGAAAAGATTTTGAGGAAGCCTGCAGGATGGCAAGAGCAGATTTTGATGCACAGCTGATCGCAAACGGATATGAAGCTTATAAGGTCGAATGAACACGTTTTCATTTGCTCATTTTTCATTGAAAAGCGATAATTTCAATTGTATAATGTGCTTATCAAACAGGTGCTTTTTTCTTTGTTGCTGAAACTCAAATTGGTTTGAAGCGTACAGACGCTTTAAATAGAAAGAAAAGGAGAAAGAAATGAAAAAATTATTAACTGTTTTACTTGCAGCATTAATGGTATTCGCATTAGTCGGCTGTGGTAAGAAGGAAGAAACTCCGGCTCCTGCAGACGGTGGCGATGCTGCTCCGGCTGCTGAAGACGACGGCGTTACCAAGATTGCGGTATTACTTCCGTTCACTGGTGACCAGTCTTACTTCGACACTTTAGCGAATGCTGCTAAGGAAGTCAACGATGCTGACAACAACATCACTGTTGAAGTCTTCGAATGTGACCCGAATGGTGCTGCTGAAGAATCCAACTGGATGAACTGGTATGACAACGTCTGTGAAGACGGTGAATATGACCTGGTTGTTTCCGGTAACGGTACTTACGAAGGTTTCTTATATGAAGCTTGTGAAAAGTATCCTGATCAGAAGTTCTACAACTTTGACCGTTCCTGGATCCCTGAAGGTGGCGTTCCTGCAAACTGCTACGCTGTTGACTGGGCTCTTGATGATTTAGGTTATGTTGTTGGTGCTTTATCTGCAGCTGTTACTAAGACCGGTACTGTTGGTGTTGTCGTCGGTATGGAATCTCAGGATATGAACCAGTTCATCGGCGGTTACTGCCAGGTATTAGCTGCTAAGGGCGTTAACTATGTTATTTCTTACCCTGGTTCATTCTCTGATACTGCTTTAGGTAAAGAAGTTACAGAAGATATGATCTCTAAGGGTGCTGATGTTATCTGGCAGGTTGCTGGTGGCTTAGGTAACGGTGTTATCGATGCTTGCTCAGGTCATGAAGATGTATGGTGCATTGGTGTTGACCAGGACCAGTACTTACAGTTCAAAGATACGAACCCTGCATGGGCTAACACAATCTTAACTTCTGCTTTAAAGAACACTAACGTTGCTTTCAAGGCAGTTTGTGAAATGGTTGCTAATGGTACATTCGACAGCAAGTTAGGTAAGGCTGAAACTTGGGGTATCGCCCTCAATGGTGTTGGTCTTGCTGAAAACGACTACTACCTTGCAAACGCAAGTGAAGAAGTCAGAAAAGCTGTTGCAGACACTCTCGCAGAGGTTTCCAGCGGTGCCGTTGAAGTTGTTGATACCAAGGCTTGGGATGAAGCAACTTACGAAACTGAATGGCCAAAAGTCAGAGACGCTGCTCGTATTGACTAATTCAAACACATTTTAAAAAGGCAAAGTCATGCGTTGCTTCCTGACGCATGACTTTTTCTTAAATTGAAGGAGAAGCTATGAAAGAGACGATATTGAAACTTGAGAATGTTACAAAAGTCTATCCAAACGGAACTGTGGCGAACCGTGACATTAACATGGAATTCGAAAAAGGCGAAATTCACTCGATCGTTGGTGAGAATGGTGCCGGCAAGTCAACCTTGATGAAGGTCATCTTCGGTATTGAAAGACCTTCCAGCGGTACAGTCACTTATAAGGGTGAAGAAACGCACTTCAACAGTTCGATGGACGCCATCAAGGCGGGTATCGGCATGGTCCATCAGCACTTTATGCTGATCCCGTCATTTTCGATTGTCGATAATATCATTCTGGGCGATGAGCCGAAGAAGAATATCTTTATCGACAACAAGGAAGCGACCAGAAGATGCCAGGAATTATCTGATAAGTATGATTTCGAACTCGATGTCAATGCCAAAGTTTCGACTTTGTCCGTTGCGAAGAGACAGAAAGTTGAGATCCTCAAGACTCTGTATCGTAATGCGGAACTCATCATTCTGGATGAACCGACTTCAGTTTTAACTCCGCAGGAGACGGAAAAGCTGTTCACTCAGCTGCGTTCCTTCAAGGAACAGGGCCATACGATCATCTTTATCTCCCACAAACTGGAAGAGGTCAAACAGATCTCCGATAAGATCTCAGTCATCCGTAACGGTGTTTCCAAGGGTACTTACCTCAATGAGGAACTGACCATGGAACAGCTGACGAACCTGATCATCGGCAGAGACCTGGATAACGACATGGATGAATACAAGACCCATGAAGACTTCCACAACGAAAAAGCTTTGGAAGTCAGAGATCTTTATATGGAACAAAACGGCAAGCCGGTCCTCAACAAGGTATCCTTTGCCGTCAAGGCCGGTGAGATCCTGGGCATTGCCGGTGTCGAAGGCAACGGTCAGCAGCAGCTGGTCAAGTGTATCACCGGTCTGGAAGAAACAGCCTATAGCGGTGAGATCGATATCTGTGGCAAGCGGGTCAATAATCTCAATATCAAGGGCAGAAGAGATGCCAGCATGGCCTACATTCCGGAAGACAGAATGGGCGATGGCGTTGCCGGTGAATTGCCGATTTCCGACAACCTGATCTCGACCTACTTTGACAGAGAAGACATCAACAACAAATTGTTCATGAACCTCAAGGCCATCGACAAGATGTCCGAAGAACTGGTCAAGACCTTTGCCGTCAAGACCAAGAACGCTCAGGCAAGCGTTAACAGCCTTTCCGGCGGTAACGTCCAGAAGGTCGTCGTTGCCAGAGAGTACAACACCAATTCCAAATTCATGATCGCCGAACAGCCGACCCATGGTATCGATATCGGTTCGGCTGAATTCGTTCACCATAAGCTGATCGAAATGCGCAATGCCGGTGCCGGTATCCTGCTGGTATCTGCAGACCTCAATGAGGTCATGAGCCTGTCCGACCGTATCATCGTCATGTTCAACGGCCAGATCGCCGGATACTTCCCTGATGCCAGCAAAGTCAGCGAATCTGAACTGGGTATGTACATGCTTGGCGCGAAACACCAGACAGCTGAAGAGATCGGAGGTGCTTTAAATGACTGAAAAAAGAGGCGACAAATATTCAAGCAAGTATAAGCTGTCGATTTCCAATCCGAAGTTCTTTGATGCAATCAAGATGCTTATTTCCATTTTGATCGCATTAGCCATCACATTCGTCATTCTGTGCATGGTCTCATCCGATCCGGTCAACGCCATCGTTACGATCCTGACCGGTCCTTTGACCAAGACCAGATACATCGGAGCGGTCATCGAATCCTTTATTCCGTATGCCTTCGCAGGTCTGGCAGCCGGTGTCTTATTCTCAGCCGGTGCCTTCAACCTGGGTGCTGAAGGTATCTATATCCTTTCCGGTGCTGTTGTCACGGCGATCGCTATTCAGCCGGTCACGAGCAGCCCGCTCCTGCACCCGATTCTTTGTTACCTGGGCGCGATGGCTTTCGGCGGTATCGTCATGATCCTGCCGTCCTTCTTAAAGGCCAAGTTCGGTACCAACGAAATGGTCGTCTCATTGATGCTCAACTCCATCTATGCAGGTGTTGCGGCATACGTAGTCAGAACCTTCTTAGGTACTCTGAAAAGAGGCGGCAACTCTTCTAAGGACTACATGGCAACAGCGAAGATCGGTTATCTGTATCAGCCGCTTCGTATTTCGGCCTGCTTCATCCTGCTGATCTATTGACGCAGACGACCTTCTATACACCATCGCAATCACTGGTCGGCATCGGTTTCTCCGGCATGCTGCTATCAATGCTGGGCAGAAACAATCCGATCGGTATCGTCATTGCCTCCTTCCTGATCAAGTATCTGGAACAGGGCACGGCGATCCTGTACTTTGTTGATAATTCAGTTCCTTCCGAGATCGTCGCGATCGTCGAAGGTATCATCATCATGCTGATCTCTTCACAGCACTTCCTCAGGAAGTTCAGAGAGAGACAACTGTTAAAGGAGGGCTTGGAAGAACATGCTGAGTAGTGTAATTTCAACTTTATTTACGATGCGTTTTCTGCTGACGATCATTCGTCTGGCTACTCCGATCTTATTCGCGGCTCTTGGTGCATTCATTGCTGCATCGACCGGTATCGGCAACATCGCGATCGAATCGATCATGACTTTTGCCGCCTTGGCCGGCGTTCTGGGTTCCTACCTTTCCGGTTCCGCCTGGGTAGGTGTCCTGCTGGCTATCGTCATCGGTATCTTTACTGTCATGCTGATCGCATTCTTCTCCATGAAGCTGGGAGCGGATGCCTTCCTGATCATGATCGCTCTTAACACCTTTGCTGATGCGGTGGCAATCTTCATCCTGTATCAGATCACCGGTGATAAGGGCACGACTGCTTCTTTGTCCACGCCGATTCTGGGACAGCTGGACATACCGCTGCTGAATAAGATTCCGATCCTGGGCGAGATCCTTTCCGGTCAGTACGATCTGACTTATGTCTGCTGGATTTTGATCATCATTCTGTTCATCATGATCTACAAGACACCGTTAGGCATGCGTATGAGAGCCTGCGGTCTGAATGCAGATGCGGCAAGAACAGCCGGTGTCAACGTCGAAAAACTCCGTGTCTTATCACTGGTCTTATCCGGTGTTTTGGCTGCCTTGGGCGGTGCTTATCTTTCCTTGAACTACCTGAAGATCTTCTCCAAAGGAATGGTCTCCGGTCAGGGCTGGATGGGTGTTGCTGCCAACGGTATCGCCAACGGCAATTACTGGATGCTGATCTTATCCGGTGTCATCTTTGCGGTCTTCCGTGCTGTTTCCATCATCTTCAGCTCGAACTCCGCATTCCCGACCGACCTTGTCGGTGCGATTCCTTATTTCTCCGTCTTCGTCATCCTGACGGTCGTTTCCATTGTGAACTACTACCGTACGAAGCGTGGTAAAGTCGAAGAAGAATAATGAAAAGGCTTATCATTGATACCGATCCCGGTCACGATGATATAATGGCTATCTTAACAGCTCTGGCTCACTGCGGTGAGCTGGAGCTTTTGTCTTTTTGTACGGTAGCCGGCAATCAGACCGTCGATAAGGTCACAGACAACATATTAAAAGTCGAAGATTATTTAAATCTTTCAATTCCGGTCTACAAAGGTGAGGCAAGACCGCTGCTTCTGGAGCCAAAACCGCAGCCGCAGGCGCATGGCGAAAGCGGCATGGACGGGCCGATCCTGCCCGCACCCAAACGAAAGATCGAAGAAATGGGTGCTGTCGATTATTACAAGAAAGTATTGAAGGAGAGCACGGAAAAGGTCACGATCGTGGCCCTGGCACCGTTGAGCAATTTGGGAAGACTTTTACAGGAAGCGCCGGAATGTGCCGAGAAGATCGAAGAGATCGTTCTGATGGGTGGTGCCCTCAATGGCGGCAATATCAACAAGTGTGCCGAATTCAATATCTGGCATGATCCTCATGCCGCAAAGATCGTCTTTGATTCCGGCATTAAAATCGTCATGGCACCTTTGGAAGTCTGCTATGCCGGCGGCATCATGATTGAAGAGACGAAGCGTTTTAAAAACGGAAGAAGAGTCTCAAAACTTGTCGATGATCTGTTTAGCTTCTATCTTCGCTATGCGATCGATCGGGGCTGGGATAAGACAGCCATCTTTGATCTGATCCCGGTGCTCTGGCTGTTAAAGCCGGAGATCTTCAAATACAAGGAAGGCAAGGTCGACATCGTTCTGGAGGGAGAAGACACGCAAGGCCAGACGATCCTGAAGGAAGGGCCAGGCAATCACATCGTCTTGTACGATGCGGATCGTGAGGCCTGCATGCAGATCTTCTTTGAAGCGATCGATCTGCTGGACGAGAGATATCAGTGACATACTCCCACCGCCTATGCTGACGCTTAGAGGTGGGGGCTTCTCGGTCAAGAACACCGGTGTGTTCAGATCACCCGAGCTTATCGGATCCCCTGTGCCCCAGGGTACCATTGTTTGTTTTTTTTGATGTATTAC
>CADAHV010000110.1:0-1038 GCA_902787775.1 uncultured Erysipelotrichaceae bacterium
AAGAAGATCAAAGAGGCTCTTGAAGTGCTATGATTAAGGTAAGAGGGTGAAAAATATGATAGAAGATCTGATCAGGAGAATAGGGGAATTTTATGAATTGAGTGAAATCAAGAATGATGAGTTTTCGCATCTTGAGGTTTCACGGATGAAATTTGACGTAAAAGCTTATGACGCCATATGCCTTGGCAGAGTTTCCTACATGAAAGCCAAAGGAATGATGGGATTAATGAATATGGAATCACTGATCATCAATCCTTTCGAGATTGATGTGCCTTTGTTTTCACTGGATCTGATCAAGGTACTTGGCAAGTATACATTGTGCATGGAAATGTACGATACGCTGGCTAACGAAAACCGCAAGGAAGATGCCTTCAATGCGATTAAGAAAGAATACGATCATTTCGAAGACTTCGTAACGAAAGAAAGATGGTACGATGCGATCCGTTATCGTTCCAGCATGGCGAAGAAATTCAAAAAGAAGGATCTGGATACCCTCACAGAGTTGATCGACAGATATTTTGAGATCTATCTGGATCAATGCAAGGACGCCAGACTCTGTGACCGCGATATGAAGAAACATAAGGCCGATCAGTATCGTGACGGCTTACTGGAAAACGGCGGGCCGGCTGTCGATACCTTCTTAAAGGCCTGGGGTAAAGAAAAGACGAAACGATTCTTCGAGGAAGTGCTGTTTGGCTAAATGAAGATCACGATCTTAAGCATTGCGCCGGAACAGTTTGAATCGTTTTTAAAGACACCGCTCATAGCCCGCAACATTGCTGCGGGCCTTTTGAATTTGCGAATCAAAGACATCCGGGACTATGCCCCGGGTTCGTTCCGTAAGGTGGATGATTCTCCCTATGGCGGCGGGGCAGGCATGGTCATCCGCTATCAGCCGGTCGCCGATGCGTTAAACGATGTAAAAAGCGATGATTCCCATTCGATCATTCTTGCCCCGATCGGAAAGCCCTATAAACAAAAGGATGCCCATCGTCTGGCGGAGATGGATGATTTGGTTTTTGTCTGCGGCCATTACGA
>CADAHV010000110.1:1045-5863 GCA_902787775.1 uncultured Erysipelotrichaceae bacterium
ATGGTGATTGTGGAATCCTTGATGCGGGTTTTGGATGGCTCGATGAAAAAGGACAGCGTGATTGAAGAATCCTTTGAAGAAAAGCTTTTGGAATACCCGCAGTATACAAGACCCCAATCAATCAATGGTAAAGATGTACCTGAGGTATTGTTGTCAGGAGATCATGAGGCAATACGCCAATGGCGAAAGAAAAAGGCATTAGAGACGACAAAAAGATATCGCAGTGATCTTTTGATAAAGAAGAATACGATCGATGATGTTGAACCATCGTTAAAGTACTATATTGAGAATTCCATTCTTCCTGAGTATCAGGATTATGAAGCGTCACACAATATCGATCATATTCAAAAGGTCATTGAAAACAGCTTTGACTTAGTGAAAGATCTGGATGTCGATGCCGACATGGTCTATTGCATTGCGGCCTATCACGACATCGGTATCCGTTTTGGCCGTAAGGATCATCATCTGACTTCAGCCAAGTGGCTCTATGAAGATAAAAAGCTGAAAAACTGGTTCAATAAGGAAGAATTATTGCTGATGAAGGAAGCAATCGAAGATCATCGGGCCTCAAACGATCATGCGCCGCGTTCCATTTATGGCTGCATCGTGGCGGAAGCAGATCGGGATATTGACCCGTATCGGATTGTGGAACGCTGTGTCCAGTTTGAAAGCAACGTCCATCCAGAGGCCGACAGAGAAACGGCTTTACAGTATATCCTGGCACATCTCGATGAGAAGTATTCGGAACACGGTTATCTTAAACTCTGGATGCCTTGCAAGAAGAATGAAGAAGGTTTGAAAGTATTAAGAGACTGGATGAAAAGCGGTGAGATTTTAAAGATCATCGATCAGTATCTGAATGTACCTCAATGACTGCATTGAGTGATTTAAAATATTGTAAAATAAGCCTATAGGAGGATCGAATATGGATAACTATACTGACAAAAACAAGATGAAACTGGGCTTTGGTCTGATGCGTTTGCCAAAACTTGAAGACGGCAGCATCGATGTTGAACAGACCAAAGAAATGGTCGACCTCTTTTTGAAGGCCGGCGGCACCTATTTTGATACAGCTTTTGCTTATCCGGGTTCGGAAGAAGCGATCCGCAAAGCTTTAGTTGAACGTTATCCGCGTGACAGCTACACCTTGGCGACAAAGCTTATCTGCAATGCTGACATCCACAGCGAAGAAGATGCAAAGAAGGAATTCTGTACTTCTTTGGAACGCACTAATGCGAAGTATTTTGATTACTATCTCTTGCACGCCTTACAAAGAACCAACTATTTCCGTTATGATGAATACCACCTCTGGGACTTCGTCAAGGAAATGAAGGAAAAGGGCCTGATCAAACATTACGGTTTCTCATTCCATGGCGATCCGGCTCTATTGGAAGAACTGCTGGAAAAACATCCGGATGTGGAATTTGTCCAGTTACAGATCAACTACGCTGACTGGGACAACCCGGGCGTTGCCTCCAAGACCAACCTTGATATTTGCCGCAGGCATGGCAAGCTCGTAACGGTCATGGAACCGGTCAAGGGCGGTATCTTGGCGGATCCGATCGATACGGTCAAAGAGATCTTTGATAAAGAAAACAACGGTTTATCCTATGCATCCTGGGCGGTTCGTTTTGTTGCCAGCCAGGAAGGCATCTTAACGGTATTAAGCGGTATGTCTTCTCTGGAACAGATGAAAGACAACCTGTCCTATATGGAAGACTTCAAGCCGTTGAATGAACATGAACTCGAAGTCGTTAAACAGGCTGCTGCAGCAATTGAAGCCAAGAAATCGATTCCTTGTACCAAGTGCAGCTATTGCACCAAGGGTTGTCCGATGAACATCCCGATTCCGGACATCTTCAACGTGGAGAACCGCAAGGAAGGCCAGCCGGAATTCCGTACCAAGAGAGAATACATCATCGTCACCACCGGCAAAGGCAAGGCTTCCGATTGTATCCAGTGCGGCCAATGCGAAGCCGCCTGTCCGCAGCACTTGCCGATCATCTCACTTCTGGAAAAGTGCCGTGTATTTGAAGACTAAGCTTCCCGCTCGGGAAGCTTTTTTTCTTAAGAAATTCTTAATAAGGCCTCTATTCAATATTCATCGGGGTATGGGTAGAATGAAAAGCGAAGGGGAATTTTATGGCAAACATACTGATCTGTGACGATGAAAAAGACATCGTAAATGCATTGAAGATCTATCTGTCCGATGAGGATTATCATCTTTACTGTGCCTATAACGGTCAGGAGGCTTTGGAATGGATTGAAAAAGAAAACATTGATCTGGTCCTGTTGGATATCATGATGCCGGTCATGGATGGCATCATCGCTTTAAACAAGATCAGAGAACACCACAATATGCCGATCATTCTTTTGACGGCAAAAAGCGAAGATACCGATAAGGTCTTGGGCCTCAATGTCGGCGCCGATGACTATATCACCAAGCCATTCAATCCATTGGAAGTCAATGCCAGGGTCCATTCGCAATTAAGAAGGTACCTTCATTTCGGTTCCAACGTTTCACAAAGCGAAGTTTATGTCGTCGATGGAATCGAACTGGATGATAAAGGCAAGGAAGTCAAGGTGGATGGCAATGTTGTATCTTTGACGCCAAAGGAGTTTGAGATCCTCAAACTGATGATGAAGGAACCGGAAAAAGTCTTTTCGCCAAAACAGATCTATCAGGAAGTCTGGAAGGAAGAACCCTATGGTGCCGATAATACGGTTGCCGTCCACATACGTCATCTCAGGGAAAAGATCGAGATCGATCCGGCCGAACCGCGCTACATCAAGGTGATCTTCGGTCAGGGCTATAAATTTGCCAAGGGAGGTCGAAGATGAAAGGTTTTGTAAAGACATATGCAGGGAAATGCATCACGTTCGCGGTATGCATCCTGTCTCTGATTCTTTTATTGGGATCGGTATTCGGGATTTTTGTCATGGTAGAATGTGATTTCTATACAAAAGACAAACAGTCCATTGAAGATTCTTTGGTGAGCGGCGAAATTAAAAACGATCTCTATCCAACCATATTTGAAGCTTCGCGAGACCCTTCTTTGACACATGTGAGCAGCGAAGATTACGGCAATCTCATGTACAAGATCCTGAACGATGAAGGAACGGTGATGATGAGCTCAAAGAGCGCTGATTCCGTATATCAGTTCTCCTATGATCTGCTCTATATTGCCCTCTATGACAAGGAAGGAAATCTTACGGATGTTTATTATTCTGAACTGCCGGAAGAGTATCAGAGAAGCGATAACGCCAGAGTCTTTCGACTTCTGGCAAGCGTGAAACAAAACGCCGTTGTCAATGACATCTATTCTTTCGAACAGAGGTACTTTCCGATCGTTTATTCCATGCGCTTCCGCATCTTCTTCTTTGCTTTCTTATTCCTGGCTTTAGCAATCACTTCTTTCATCGTTCTGATGAATGTGGCGGGCCGAAGAAAAGATCAAGAAGGGCTTTATCCGGGTCCTTTGCATAAAGTGCCTTTCGATCTTCTTGCCTTTGTCTATATCGCCTCCTTTGTTTTCTGGATCTATATCCTGGACAGCGGTTTTACAAATGATATATATGTTCTGATCGGTGTGGCGATCCTCTTGGTTCTCTATCTGATTATGGGGTTGGGATTATGCATGTCTTTTGCCGTGCGCATCAAAGACAAGTCTTTGATCAAAGGCTCATTGATCTACAAGTGCATTGTTCTTTTCCGTCGCTTCATGAAATATCTGTTTCGATTGCTTGGCAAGGCGGCTTCCTTCCTTCTTGAAATACTCAAGGCGATTCCGATGATCTGGAAGATGCTGGCGCTGTTTGTCGTGACATTCTTCATTGAACTGTTCTTGCTTTCCGATCAGAATTATTTGTTATGGTTTATTGAGAAACTATGTTTGTTTGTCGGCTTTGCCTATTTCTGCCTGTGTATGTATAAACTGATGAAGGCTTCTCATGCCTTGGCAAGCGGTGACTTATCCTATCAGGTCGATACCTCAAAGATGATCTGGGATTTAAAGAAACATGGCGAAGATCTCAATTCTATCGGCAAGGGCATGGCGATCGCGGTAGAGGACCGTTTAAAAAGCGAACGCATGAAGACGGAATTAATCACCAATGTTTCCCATGACATCAAGACACCGTTGACTTCGATCATCAATTACGCCGATCTCATTCATAAAGAGAAAACCAATAACAAAAAGATCGGTGAATATGCAGAAGTGCTGCTTCGTCAATCGGTGCGTTTAAAGCGTCTTCTGGAAGATCTGGTTGAGGCATCCAAAGCTTCTTCCGGCAACCTTGATGTTGCCTTTTCACCTTGCGATGCCTCGATCTTCCTGGAACAGGCACAGGGCGAGTACGAAGAGAAACTGAAGGAAGCCAAGCTGGAACTGATCACTTCCAGACCGGATCACGAGGTCATGATCATGGCCGATCCCAGAAGGATGTGGCGGATCTTCGACAATCTGATGAACAATATCTGCAAGTATGCTCTAAGCGGCACAAGAGTCTATCTTTCTTTGGAGGAAGACAAAGACAAGGCGATCATCACCTTTAAGAATACTTCAAGAGATGCCTTAAATATACCGGCGGAAGAGCTGATGGAGCGTTTCAAACGGGGTGATGAATCAAGAAACAGCGAAGGCAATGGTCTGGGCTTGTCGATCGCCCAATCTTTAGCCCAGTTACAAAACGGGGATCTGAGTCTTTCGATCGACGGCGATCTGTTTAAGGCTATTCTTATTTTCGATAAGATCTAGATGCAGCAGCGATGCTGCATTTCTTGTGTCCAAATGAGAAAACAAGTCTGAACTTTTCTGA
>CADAHV010000111.1:0-4817 GCA_902787775.1 uncultured Erysipelotrichaceae bacterium
GTCCAAGATCGCCCTGGCATAGGCCAGATTGAAGATGCTGCAAAGACTCTCGTCCTGAACACCGATTCTTAAAATCAATCTTCGATCAAAGTCCAGCATCTTATAGACATCTTCCGGATACCTGGCTTCCCCTTTCGATTCTGCTTCCTTCGTCTTTTCTTCCTCTTTCTTTTCTTCCACTACTGTTTCTTCCTTTGTTTGCGAAACAACACTTTCACTCACTGTCTCCTGCTTTACTGTTTTCTCTTCTCTATAAAACAGCATCTTAAAAAACAGAGGTGAGATGATAAGCAGAAACAACAGTCCGATAAAGATGAGTTTTTTCATAGGGTCTAACTTGATTATAATCCAGAGTAAAGAAAAAGGCTCTTTCGAGCCTCCGTTTTCTTATTCGCCAAGCGGCAGAGTGAAAAGATAGAAGATTCCCTTCGGAAGTTCAACACCGGCTTCCACCGCAATGACCGCATGGGCTGCCACGATGGCCCCTGCCTTGTCGGCCAGTTCCATCAGACCCTTGGTCGTACCACCGCCGCCATAGACATCGTCAACGACCAGGATCTTCTTACCTTTGAGATACTCCGCGTCATCATCGGTCAGAGACATGATCTGATCCTTTGGTGTGGTCACGGAACGATAGACCGCCTGAATCTTGTTGCCGTCACTCTTTCTGGCAACGACCGTCTTTTCAATGTTGGTGCCTTTCAGCTTGTTCCAGCGAAGGGCAATCGCATGTGCCAGGGCATTGGACTTGGCGACCGGATTTAAGATCGTATCAAATTCCACACCCTTATCGGCCAGTAAGGCAACGATATCGTCAGCTGCCGCCTCATTCAAGGCAACCTGACCCGAGATGTCTAAGAAAGCGACCTTCTTGCCGGATAAGACCTTAAACGGCAGATAGTAGTCCTTGCCGGACATGTTGACACGCAAGAATTCCTGATTGTCTTTAACGACTTTTTCAGTGACTGTCTGATTGACTTCCACGTTCTTCTTCCTCCCTTTACAGTTACACTATCATTATACGTTCTAAGTATGAAGAAACCATTATTTTTTATTCCCGATTCTTATGGCATAATGGTGGCGTAAAAAGGAGGCAACATGAAAACAAAAGCAGATAAACTGGAACTGATCAAAGCCGCCATGGGGGAGATCCCCTGCGACAAGACCATCGTCAATGTCAGACACGTTAACGTCTTTACCGGCGAAATCCTGAAGGCAGAAGTCGATATCTACAAGGGCTATGTCATTTCGGTAAGAACCGGCAATGAACCTTCTTTGCAGAAAGCGAAAGAGATCATTGACGGTGAAGGATTATATATGATCCCGGGCTACGTCGATACCCACATGCACATCGAATCGACGATGCTGTTACCGGAAAACTTTGCCCGCGTCTCGATTCCCTGGGGCACCACCTGCATCAATCACGATCCTCACGAGATCGGCAATGTCCTAGGAATTGACGGCATCAGATTTATGATCGACAACGGCAAGAAGACACCGCAGCGTCAATACGCCATGGCTTCTTCCTGTGTACCGGCTGCCGTCGGACTGGAAAATGCCGGTGCTTCTTTCGATGCCAAACAGATCAGCGAACTGCTGGATCTGGAAAACGTCACGGCTGTCGCTGAGATCATGGACTTCGTCGGCGTCATCCGCGGATCCAAGCGCATGCACGACATCATCGAAGCCGGCGAACAGAAACACGCCTTCTTGCAAGGTCATGCCTCAGGATTAGCAGGAAATGGCCTTGACGCCTATGCGATCTCCGGCATTCAGAGTGACCACGAATGTTCCACTTCCGAGCAGGTCATCGACCGTCTGCGTCGGGGCATGTATACCGATCTCAAATCCTCCTCCCTGGTCGATAATTTTTCAACGCTCCTGAAGGCTTTAGATAAAACAAAATACCACGACCGCGTCTCCTTCTGTACGGACGACGTCCACGTTGCCGACTTGCTTCAGGTCGGCCATATGAACAACCTGGTCCGCCAGGCTATCCAGTATGGCATCGATCCGATCGATGCCTTACGCATGGCGACCATCAACGGTGCCAGAGAAGAAGGCCTGCGCGATGTTGGTGCCATTGCCCCGGGCTATTACGCTGACTTCCAGCTGGTCGAGAAGATCGACGGTGAACTTCCGTGCAAGGTCTTCATCAACGGCGAACTGGTAGCTCAAAACGGAAAGTATCTGGGTGATCCATATGTCAAAGAAGCCTCCTTCGAAAACAGTATGCATACTTCCTGGATCACTTCCAAGGAAGACCTGATGTTAAAGAGTGAGAAGGAAGGAAAGGTCAAAGTCAACGTCATGGTGCCACTCGATGCCGGCAACATCATCCGCAAGGTGGAAGAAATGGAATTTGAAGTGAAAGATTCTTATGTCTCCATTGAAGGAAAAGAAGACCTGACCTATGTCTGTGTCATCAACCGCCATGGCTTACACAATAAGACGATCGCTTTGATGAAAGGCTTCGGCTTGAAGAAAGGTGCGGTTGCCTCAACCGTCTCCCACGACTCCCACAATCTGATCATCGTCTATACCGACCCGCAGGATGCCTTCCTCGCTTTGAAGGAACTGGAAAAGACCGGCGGCGGCATGGCTCTTGTCTGTGAAGGACAGATCAGAAACATCGTTCCCTTCCCGATCGCCGGCCTCATGTCCGATAAGGATGCCAAAGAGGTCAATGACGAACTCATCGCCTACCGCAAGGCCTACTATGAAATGGTGCGGGAAGACGCCAACCTGCAATCCGTTTCCTTGATGTCCTTAACCGCCATACCGGGTGTTATTGTGACCGACCTGGGTCTCGTTGATGGGGCGACACAGACCTTCATTCCCATCTTTGCCTAAGAAAAAAGCCTGTTTCAATTGTGAGACAGGCTTTCTGTTTTTATAGGGTTTAGATTTCTTAGATGCCAAACAGGTCGGAGAATTCCTTTAAGGCACCATCGACTTCGTGTGCCAGAACCTTGTTGGCCAAGACCTTGCCCAGCTGGACACCTTCCTGGTCGAAGCTGTTGACGTTCCATAAGAAGCCCTGGAACATGACCTTGTTTTCAAAGTGAGCCAGTAAAGCACCCAAACTGGCCGGTGTCAGTTCATCACCGATGATGATGGAAGACGGACGGTTGCCATCGAAGACCTTGTTCGGATTTTCATCATCCTTGCCGCAGGCATAACCGACGATCTGTGCCGCAACGTTGGCGTTGAGTTTTGCCTGAGACGTGCTGCCCTTGATCTCCAGGTCGTTGCCTAACTGCGATCTTCTGAAACCGACGAACTGCATCGGAACAATGGTCTTGCCCTGGTGCAGCAGCTGGTAGAAGGAATGCTGGCCATTGGTACCCGGTTCACCGAAGATGATCGGACCGGTAACATAATCCATCGGCTCGCCGAAACGGTTGACGGACTTGCCGGAAGATTCCATATCAAGCTGCTGTAAATGAGCAGGGAAACGGCTCAAGGCCTGAGAGTAAGGAAGAACTGCAGTGGATTCATGACCCAAAACATTTCTTTCATAGACACCGATCAGTGCATCCAGCATGGAAGAGTTCTTGAAGATGTCTTTTTCGCAAGCCAGGACATCCATCTCATGGGCTCCCTTAAGGAAGTCGGCAAAGACTTCCGGCGTGAAGGCCAAAGACAATACACAGCCGCCGACAGCGGAAGAAGACGAATAACGGCCACCGATGTAGTCATCCATGAAGAAGGCATCAAGGTAGCCTTCGTTCTTGGCTAATGGTGAAGTCTCAGAAGTGACAGCCACCATATGTTTCGCCGGATCAAGGCCCTGCTTCTTCAAAGCTTCCTTGACGAAAGTTTCGTTGGTCAATGTTTCCAGAGTCGTACCGGACTTGGAGACCAGGACGAATAAGGTACGGGAAGCATCGATGCTGTTAAGAACGGCAGACGCATCATCCGGATCGACGTTAGAGACAAACTTCGCTTCCATCGAAAGATTGTTCGTCCTTCTTGCCCAGTTTTCCAAAGCGATGTACATCGCTCTTGGACCTAAGTCCGAACCGCCGATACCGATCTGTACGACGGTGGTGAACTTCTCGCCCTTTTCGTTGACGATCTCACCGTTATGAACCTTGTCGGCAAAGACTTTGATCTTTCTTTGCTGCTCAAGATAGAAATCTCTCTTATTGACGCCGTCGGCATAGACATCCTTGCCTAACTGTCCGCGGCAGAGCTGATGTAAGACCAGTCTCTTTTCACCGGTGTTGATGACAGCACCGTTGTAGAGCTCTTCGTATTTTTCAATCAGCTGCGCTTCATCTGCCATTTTCTGTAAGACAGTAAGGACATCCTTATCCACAGCCTTAGCTGCGTAGTTGTAGATCATGCCTTCTGCCATATCGACTTTGCATTCTCTGACTCTCTTTGCGCCGCTTTCGCCGGCCATGACGTCCTTTAAAACGACTTTCTTTGTGTTCTTTAATTCCTTGAATGATTCAAGCTTATCCAGATTGACCCAATTAACCATATTGATCCTTTCTTTCTATTCAATTACGTCTCTATTTTACAATACTTCGCCGTTGAACATTTGATAAATCGGCACAGTTTTCTTTCCTTCATCCTCATCGACAAAAGTTCAACCGCCTTCTTATAACATCCGGAAAGAAAAACACGCAGAAGTATTGTGACATGGTCTTACAACCCT
The DNA here is from genome assembly GCA_902787775.1 of uncultured Erysipelotrichaceae bacterium. GTDB lineage: Bacteria > Bacillota_I > Bacilli_A > Erysipelotrichales > Erysipelotrichaceae > Colivicinus. The sequence continues at coordinate 4,670 of CADAHV010000111.1, forward strand.
TGCCGCCGGGAAAGCCCACTACTTTAGTGGCTGGATGAAAGGCGGATCATTCTTGTAGAAATAATTTCTAGTAAGTGTATTTATATGATATAATATACATGTGAATAATGATTATAGAAAAACAAAAACCACAGTGTCTCTGATCAAC
>CADAHV010000112.1:0-4766 GCA_902787775.1 uncultured Erysipelotrichaceae bacterium
AAGCTGTTTGGCCATATGATGTAGTATCATCTCTTTGTTTTTCTATTTATTCGAAAGTGATGGGAAACCATCACTTTTCTCATGCATTATGTCTTACTGTAAGCCAGAAAGTAGTAGTATTATAAATGTAATATGATAAGACAGCTTGTCATTCTTTCGATGCTGCCGTTTCTGGCCAGTGTAGCCCTCTACCTGATCTTCCAGAACGAAAAAAACAGTTCCATGTCCGAGAAAAAAAGACAGATCATTGCCGGTCTGGTTTTCGGCGTTACTGCTATAATGGCGACGGAATTCGGTGTTCAAACCGGCGGTGCGATATTAAATTCCCGCAATGCTTCGCCGCTTTGTGCGGGCCTCTTCTTCGGTCCTTGGGCAGGCATTATCTCCGGTATCATCGGTGGTGTGGAACGCTGGTTCTGCGTCTATTGGGGCGGTGCATTCTTTACCCGCAACGGCTGTGCTTTGGCAACCATCTTAACCGGTTTTATTGCCGCTTTTTTAAGAGAGAAGATCTTTGAAAAGAAGATTCCGGAATGGGAACTGGCTTTATATTCCGGTGTCTTCTGTGAGACTCTGGATATGATTCTTATTCTGGTGACCAACTCTGAGACCTTGGAGATTTCCATGGATTATATCGGAGCTTGTGCAACACCGATGATCATCATCAATTCTCTGTCGGTTGCTTTCTCGGCTTTCTTCATGCGCTGGATGGAGAGAGATACACGCGGAAAACTGATCTTACCGACCATTGCGACAGAGTATCAGCGTTCTTTGATTACCTTGGTCTTTGTCGTTTTGATTCTGACTTCCTTATTCTCCTTCCTGGTGCAAAGACAAGCCAGCATCCAGAACTCCTTTGAGCTCATGGTGCTCAATGGCTTGGATGCCTATGATGACATCATTTCACAGGTACGTTCGGATCATGTGCGAATCACCAGAGAGATGGCGGAAGACTATTTCTACGACCTTCCGGATCAGGGTGCCGAGTGGCTGGCTGATTACTACGATGTTGAAGATCTCTTCATCATCGACAAGGATGGAGTCATTGTTGATACCAATAACGCTTCTTTAATGGGTGCCAATGTCAGATTTGTTGCCCGTCTTGAAGAGATGATTCCGCTTTTTGAAACGAATATGGAAACTGTTCCGTATGCCGATACCTATGGCTATGACAGGTCGATTGCCTACAGACAGGCCGGCTTGCCTTTTGCGGATCATTTTGTCATCACTTCTTTGAATGTCGATCAGTTTAAAGCGGAGATTTTGGAGCGCCTTGATGCCGTCGTCGAAAACAGAAGAGTCGGCGAATGGGGAAAGATCATTGTTTGTGATAAAGTCGGAACGATTATCGCTGACAACATAAATGAAGGAAGGAAAGCGACGGATATCGGCTTAGAGCCGACGGATGCCCTTGGTGAGAACGGCTATCTGCAGCGCAGGATGGTCACGATCGGCGGGGAGACCTACTACTATATCTTTATGGATATGGATTTCTTCGATATCTATGTCCTGATGGCCAAGAATGAGAGTGATTTCTCCCGCAATATGTCGACCTATCTGAATATCTTCATGCAGATCTCGGTCTTCGGTGTCATGTTTATCTTCATCTTCTATCTGACCAAGCACCACATCGTCAATAAGATCGACGATGTCAACGAATCGCTTGAACAGATCACCAAAGGGGAACTCGATACGGTGGTCGATGTCGGACCGACGGAAGAATTCTTATCTCTGTCAGGCGGTATCAACATCACCGTCGATGCCTTGAAGAAATTGATTGCCGAGGCCAATGAGCGAATTGATACGGAACTGCGCTATGCCAAGGAAATTCAGTTCTCTGCTCTGGAAAGAAACTTCCCGCAGGCCAAGGAATATGACTTATATGCGATCATGGATCCGGCAAGGGAAGTCGGCGGTGACTTCTATGATTTCTATATGATCAATTCCCATACTTTGGCGATTCTGGTTGCCGATGTTTCGGGTAAGGGAATTCCGGCATCCTTATTTATGATGCGTTCCAAGACGATGATTCGTAACTACGCTGAGACCGGTATGGAACCGGGTGAGATCTTCACCAATGCCAATGAACATTTGTGCAAGGGCAACGATGCCAACATGTTTGTCACGGCGTGGATGGGCTTCCTCGATTTAAGAAACGGCGAATTCCGTTATGCCAATGCCGGACACAATCCGCCTTTGATCAAGCGGAAAAACGGCAATTACGAATATCTCAAGAGCAAGGCCGGTTTTGTCTTGGCGGCGATGGCTGGCATGAAGTATTCGGAAAACTCCATTGTCTTAGAGCCGGGTGATAAACTGTTTGCCTACACCGATGGCGTGGTGGAAGCGACGAATAAAGATAAAGAACTGTATGGCGAAAACAGACTGGCTGATTTCCTGAATGAACACCAGGACGATGATGCCAGGACGACTTGTGAACTGGTAAAGGAAAACGTCGATGAATTCTACAAGGGCGTTGCCCAGTTCGATGATATTACCGAGATGTCCTTGATCTATAAACAATACATGATTGAGGAACAAAAAGGATAAACTAATGCAATAAAGAACTGCCGGTTTGGATACCGGCAGTTCTTTATTTGTTATGTACGATGTTTATTCGACACTCTTGAGTGATTCGATCATATCGACCTTCTTCAATGGTTTTCTCATGAAGAGTAAGACGATGAAGGTGAAGATGAGGGTGATCAGGAAAGAGTAAACGTAGGAGATCGGCTTGATGTTTAAGCCAAACATGATCATTTCCATCGACATGACCCGCATGATGAAGTGGTGCTCCAGGGTGCCTAATGGCATACCCAGGGCTGCACCAATCAGGGTCAACAGGAAGATTTCCTTGAAGATGTACATGTTGATCTCATGTTCCCTGAAGCCTAAGACTTTAAGCGTGGCAATCTCACGGATTCGTTCGGAGATATTGACCTGGGTCAGGTTGAACAGGACGACAAAGGCCAAGGAGCCGGCGACCAGGATGACGACGCCGATAATGAGGTTTAAAGCCTGAATCATCTGGTTGAACTGATCGATGGCTTTCGAGAACTCATAGAGGGATTGGAAGTCTTTGAGCCTGTTACAATCCTGTAAGAGGGCTTGTTTGTTGCTGGTCTTGACCGCCAGCATCGTTTCCACCGTCTTTTCTTCGAAGAGACTTTCATACATTGAGGTGGACAGGAAGGCGAAGTGCTGGAAGTACATCTCACAGATATTGGCGACTTTGACATCGGCCTTGATGCCGTCAATCGATTCAATGGTGACGATGTCGCCTTTTTTGAGTTTGTTGTTTTGGGCGAAACGTTGAGAGACCACGATGCCGTCATTGCTTAACTTGATCGGAGTCTTGCAGTCGGTTTCCGTTAATTGGTGAACCATATTGGCATCTCTTGGATCCATGACGATTAAGGATGCGGTTGCCTCCTTGCCATCGAGGTAGAAACGGGTCGTATAGTTCATATAGGAACAGACATAATCGTTTTCTTGGTTGGCATTGAGGATATCGATATTCTCATCAACGTGTTCATCGGATTTCAAGAAGATCTGATAGTCGTAATTGAAGATCCTGCCATATTGGATATCTAAGACATCACTGACCGAATCCTTGACGCCAAAGCCGATTACCAGAAGACCGGTACAGCCGGCGATGCCTAAGATCGTCATTAAGAATCTGGATTTGTAGCGGAAGATGTTTCGCGCCGTGATCTTGGACGTAAAGGACATCCGATTCCAGATAAAGCCGATCTTTTCTAAGAGAATCTCTTTGGCTTTCTTCGGTGCCTTTGGCCGCATGAGCTGGGCCGGCACATCACCTAAGATGCTTCTTGCGACATAGGCGGTAACCAGACACATCAATACGGTAAATAAGCCCAGGGATAAGGTGACATTCTTCGGCGGGAAGTAGAGATTGATTTCCGGTAAGAAGTACATCATGCGCCAGGTGGAGTAGATGACGCCGGAGAACAGGGGATTGCCAATCAGGATACCTAAGATACCGCCGATGATCGAGGCGATCAAAGCCGTAAAATAACAAAAAGACCAGATAAACAAAAAAGCCGCTGTGTAATGCAGCGGCTTTTTGATATGTTGTCAGCCTTCGTATTCCCGAATGCGCAGGCGTACAGAAAGGTCATTGCAGATCTGAAGGCTTTTCTCCTGTTCCTCTTTTGTGGTCACTGTATCTACAATAGTCATAACAACATCCGGAACATACGCCTTGCAGTCTTTGGCAAATGACAGCATAGCATCAAAAGAACCGATACCGAATTTTGGACGCACCATCTTCAGGTAATCTTCCGGATTCGTTGCGTTCAGACTGATGGAGACAACATCGATCAGCCCCTTTAGTTTTGGGGCGGTCTTCTCTCCGTAAATCAGATCAGAAAGCCCATTCGTATTCACCCGGATTCGAATCGGGCTTTTCTTTTTGATATAAGCGGCCACTTCTAAAAGAGCATCCAGCCGTTCGGTTGGTTCTCCGTAGCCGCAAAAAACGACTTCCTCATATTTTCCCAGGTCTCTTTGATCGATCGCGTCACAGATCTCCGTCACAGACGGCTCATGATCCAGCCAGAGCGGATCTGATCCGTAAACATGATCATCGTTGTTGCGGATGCAGAATGTGCAGCTGCAAGGGCAGCGGTTTGTAATATTGAGATAGAGTCCTTTTTTTACTTCATAGGTAATGGTTTCCATGATGCTCCTCCTGCTTTTTCAAATGATGGACAGTCGGCTTTTGATCCCGGCTTTGTCAAATG
>CADAHV010000113.1:0-5473 GCA_902787775.1 uncultured Erysipelotrichaceae bacterium
TTGGCTCTGCTGTCTTAGTAATCGTATTGTCTTTTTCCATTCTCCACGCTTCATAAGCATCAAGCTCTTTCGCGTTGATCTGCAAAGCCAGAGCCAGTACTGCGATATCATCGATGATGCCGATGACCGGAATCTTATCGGAAATCAGATCCTTGCCTTTTAACATATAGACCAAGGCACCGACCATCGAAACGATGACCTTCGTGGAAACTTCCGTGTATTCCTTTGCCAGATAGCTGCGGATCATTGAGAACATCAAAGGCAGCTGAGCGGCATATTCACCGACACCCGGGATCTCTCTTAATTTTGCTTCGGCACTCTGTAAGATGTTTTCCAAAGCAGCCGTATCTTTCATGATCGCTTCCACTTTTGCGGAAGACTCGTTTAACACTTCCTGGATTTTCTCTTTATTGATTTCCATGATTTAACCTCCGTATTAATTAATCTCATTATAATCATTGATTAAATTTTTCCGCAACGCTCGGTGCATTCTTGGTTAACTTTCTTATCGAAAGATCCTGTGCCTTATCGTTGGCCAGACGCAGATTGCGGTCAGAAGACAGAAGATCGGCCTTGGTTTTTTCCAATGCCTTGATCGTCTTATCGATATCATCGATCGCATCCTGGAACTTCCGGGAAGCCAGTTCATAGTTCTTGGCAAACGCCGACTTGAAGGCATTCATGTTGTTCTCAAAATTCTTGTAGTCCATGTCCTGATCGCGCAAAGCAACCAGCTGTTTCTTGTAGGACAGGGAATTGAGATTGGCGTTTCTTAACAGGGTGATGATCGGAATGAAGTTCTGCGGACGGATGACATACATCGATCGTTGTCCATCTCCAGCAAAGACACCAGCACCGCGTACTCACAGTTCTTCTCTTTTCTGTCCTTATCGAGCTTCGCCAGGAAGTCCTCGTTCTTGTGTTTGGTCGCTGTTGTATCGGCTTCGTTCTTCATTTCAAACATGATCGACACGATCTCGGTGCCCTCATCATCCTTATCACGGAAGATGAAATCACCCTTGGAACCCTGGGAGGCATCGTTGTCTTTCTCAAAATAGGCATTTCTGAACAGAGGCCTGACCCGGTTGAACTCATAGAGGCAATGCTGCTCAAGGTCTTCACCGATCATTTTGGTCGACTGCTTGGCCTTGAAATCCTTATAGTAGGCGATCAGTTCGTCCTTATTGGAAAGCTCCTTGCGGTAGCTCTCTTTCATCGCCTCGGCATTGGCTTTGAGTTCCAGAATCTCCTCACTCTTCTTTTCAAGGGCCTTGGACAGATTGAGCTGGTTCTCGGTCTCTTTGTTTTTAATTTCCGCATCAAGACGCAAAATGAGGTTTTCCTTTTCGACCAGCTTGGCCTGCAATTCATCGACCGCCTCCCTGGTCACCAGTTCATTTTCCTTGTCTTTGCCCTCCAGCTTGGCTTTCAGCTGATCGATCTCGCGGTCCTTTTCACTTAAGATCTTATTGTTGTCACTTTCTGCCTTAGCCTTTACAAGCTTTAATTCAGTCTCCAGTTTCTCGCTGTATTCTTTTTCTCTTTTCTTCAGTTCTTCGTCAAACTGATGATCGCGGATCTGTTTGACGATCGAATCGTAACTCGATTCATCGATGGTGAACACTTCACCGCATTTCGGACATCTTATCTGATTCATAAAGCCCCTCTCTTCCCCTATAAATTAACACTTCCTCGGTACATTTTTTCTTCCCGAGCAGTTTTTCTTTTCAATACTATTATCGCATTTTGTACCAACCTTATTATTAATTAAATATTTAATAATAAAGTTAGCTTTGTTATAATGTAAAACAAGCAGAGTCCGGTAAGGCTAACTCCTTTTCAGGTAACTTATTGATCCGTATTTTTGATCAGACAGAATTCCAAAAAAAGGAGGTTCAAATGCCTCCTTTTCTGCTTTATGGACATATCCACTCCTTCACCTGTCAAAAAGTATATAAACAATAGTCTAAAGACAGTCTAATCAACGGTAAAAGCCACATATATATTGATTAAACTGCTATATTGAAGACAGATGGAGGACAGACAGATGAACGACATGAGAAAGACAACCAAGAGATTTACCCATATCCTCAAAAAAGCCACGACGATTCTGGCTGTTTTCGTTGTCTTCCTGTCTACCTATGCCATGACTTTACCGGCACTCACTTTGGACGAAGAAACCGCTGATACCGAAGCCGGAATCGTCTTAGAAGAAAACAACAATACCGAAGAAGAGATCAGTGATGAACTCTCCTTTGAACAATCCGAAGAAAATAACGAAGCAGTGATCGAAATCTCTGAAAACGAAGAAAACATTGAAGAGATCCATGAAGAAGAAAAGACAATCGAAAGTTTCGGTCCGTTCTTCTTCTACGACGACTCCACTGATGTCATCGTTTCCGTCGAAGCACCTGAAGGTGCCTTCGAAGAAAATACCGTCATGATCGTTACTCCTGTAAGGGAAGAAGAAGTCATCGATACGGTCAACAGTACACTCGAGAATGATGAATCAAACAACAGGGCAACAAAGATCCAGGCTGTGGACATCTCTTTTTATTGCAATGATGAAGAAGTTGAACCTTTACTCCCAATTAAGGTCTCTTTGACATCCAAGTTAATAAAGGAATCAAATAAAGATCCAAAGATCATCCATATCGATGACAAAGGTGAAGGAGAGATCATCGAACAATCTTCTGATGTTGAATCCAAGGAAGATGAAGTCATCTTTAAAGCAGAGAGCTTCTCTACCTATGTCTTGGTCATCACCACCGACTACATCACAGATGAAGGTGATACTTATAAGATCACTGTCACCTATGATGAAGAGGCAGGCATACCGGAAGGGGCTTATCTTGACGTAGAAGAGATCACAGGTGAGCGGTTCAACGAACTGTATGATCAGACGACCGATCTGTTGGACGCAGAATTTTTTTCGTACGCGCGCATTTTTGACATCACGATCTATGATGACGAATCCAACCATGTTGATCCGTCTTCCAATGTTGAGGTTTCTATTGAACTGTTGGATGAAGTCGATGAGAACGATAATTTCACTGTTGTTCATTTCGCCCCGGAAGCAACAAAGGTAAACAGCAGATCAGAAGGAAACTCTGTTTCTTTTGAGACGGATGGCTTTTCAGCCTATGCAATCGTTCAGGGGCCTGGAGCTGTTCAACCGGGATGGATCCGGATCTCGACGCTTGCAGATCTAAAGGAAAAGGCCGCAGAGGGAATGTACATTGGTACGACCGGAAACTATTATCTCCGAAACAATACAACTGCCCATTCAAACGGAGGCAGCACAATAGCGGGTCTTTCCGGAATTCAAAGATCCACTTCCACCAGAGCATATCCGACGGATGATGCGGCTCTTTACTATTTTGAAGAGGTCGAAGGACAGACCAATCAGTTCTATATTTATTGTTACGATGCGAATAATAACAAGCTGTATGCCACTTACGATACAGAGGCCACAGCGGTTCCTTACAGCATCATCCTGACTGCCGACGAGACAAAAAAGACTCCATGTACTGTCTCAGTCACCGGAAGCGGAGCGACTGCCTATTGGAGGATCAGATTCAATAACAACGCAAATCTTCGCTGGTATCTGCGGAACAATATTTTTGATGCGCAGAACAGCGATACCAATTACTATTTCTATCAGAATCTTGGAACAGATGTCGATACCTATGGGCTGGATGGAAAAACCTATGGGCTGATGTATTGGATCGAGGGCATCATGGGGAAAGGACTGATGTCCGATGCAAACGAGACAGCCGGTCATCTGGATGCTTTGGCTCTTACAGTCATGTCCAAACCAAACAATGGTTCCAAACTGTATGTTCCTGATAACAGTGATCTGAGTTTCTGGACGTTCCATTTTATTGATACAGATAATTATTATCTGACGACAGTCGTCGACGGAAGCACAAAATATCTCAGGCTTGGATCAGATGGAGTCACTTTGGTGAGTGTTCCGGATAACAACTGCAAGATCCGCGTTGTGCCGGGGACCGGAAGCAATGCAGGAAAGATCTATCTGAGATCCGGTAATTATACGCTCGCTTATAGTGGCAATATCGATGAAGGATTTAAGATCGGCGGGAAGGCAGGTAATGAATGGCTCAATCTCGTTGAACTCTCCGAATTGACGCCGGACTATTTCATGACTTACTCTGCTGAAAAAGTCAGTGTCTCGGATTCTCATATCACCAACGGTTCCAGAATCATCGTCTATACCCGTGTCTGGAACGATACAACAAAGAAGTACGAATTCTATGCAGTCGGTCACGATGGCTCTCTTGTCAGATGCTACGAGAGCGGTGACTCCATTGAATGGGTCAGCGGCAGGCTGAATTCCATGTTATGGAACTTCGTGGAATACTATTGGGAAGGCACTACCAATCCTAACTACTACTACGAACTCTATAACCAGTATTCCGAAAAATACATCGCTCCGCAGAAGAGCGATGGTCAGATCTTATCCGATAACACCATCGGTATCAACATGAACGGCAGAAGAGACGGCAAATACTATACGCCGATTGTTGCCTGGGATGATGATTATTACGCTTATGCCGGATTAAAGGCAAACACTCAAACGGGAAAAATCGAGTCCTGCCCGATGTCCGAAGCAGATGATTTTTACTTTGCGATCATGGAAGACATCCCGGTCGATGACAAACTGACTACCGTTCCGACCGTCGATCACACACAATACGGTATTACCATGAAGATGGTAAATTTCGGCACGGATATTTATCCTGGAAATAACGATACTAATGTGCGAGCTGCAATGACGTCATTTCTTGGCAGCAACAACACATTCCAGCAATGGTCAACCGAAGCCGGACTGTTAAATACTGCTGTGGGAGCAGATGGTTATCCTGTCACAAAAGCCGGGAATAGTTTGTCAGAATGGTTTGCAAACGCTCAGGAAGTCAACCATCTGTTTATTCAGAGTACATACAGTGGAACAGGATACTTTGAATTTGACAGATTACCTGCGAAATGTGCTAACTGCTATATATATGATGCTTCAAGAGATAGCTATCGTACTAATATCTATTCTGTAGGTGCTAAAGGAACCGGTGATGGAGGTGCATTTGTCACTGTAGATGATATTATGAAGTTTTGGAAAGCATTACTTGGAAATAATCTTATAGCGGAAGATATGGTAAGCAAGATGCTATCCAAACAGAGTGGAGATGGTTCGGATCCGGAAGAAGGATATTATGGCTACGGAGTGTGGATCATCGATAATCCTAATGGAAAGGACTATGTGTATATGCAGGGATGTGATGATGGTGTGAGCGCCATTGCAGAGTATAATCCCAATAATGGAATGATTTTGATTGCGCTCAGTAATTATGGGGATAATGTCTGGGAACTTATGAGGAATATTAGAAGAGAATACCTTTAATCCGAGCGGTTTGCAGGTGAAGAATGAATTATTGATAAATTACAAGGATTT
>CADAHV010000114.1:0-4720 GCA_902787775.1 uncultured Erysipelotrichaceae bacterium
TCTTGAGCAGCTGGTTGAGATCCTGCTGCTGCCCGCCGGGCTGCTTTCCGCCTTTTGCGTTTGGCTGCTTTGCGTTCCCGCTGTTATTCTGATTGATGTTCTGATTATTCTCCTGGAAGTAATTTCGATGAAAATATTTGTCAAAAAATAACACCTTCAAATAATCTAAAAAAATGTCAAGTTCAAACAACATCAGGAACTAAAACATGTATAGAAGTAGATAAAGCATGTAAAGATTTCACTGATAATACTTGTTTTAATTTAAATTTAGGCTCAGATAAAAGATGTGTTCTTTTAAGTGGTAAATGTGAAGAACATTATAATTCATGCGAAGGTTTACCAAAGGAAAAATGTTCAAATAATATTCCAAGTATAAATTCACAAAGATGTGTTTGGACTGATTCAACTTCTACCTGTTCTTCTCAAGAAAGACAATGTCAAGACTTTATTGAATATACTGAAAATGGTAAAAAAAATTTAGCATGTGATTCCCTTAAAAGCACAAGTCCTAAAATTTGTTTAATGAATGGTAATAACTGTGATGAAGTATATAAAACCTGTGGAGAAGCAAAAGATAAAACCACCTGTGAAAATACAATTCCAGTACAATGCTTTGGAGGTTGTGGTTTTTCCCCTTCATTAAAATGTGTTTGGGAAGGAGAAACTTGTGTAGAAACACCAAGAATTTGTTCTGATTATAAGAAAAGGGAAGGTGATCAAGTCGATTTTTGTGGTCTTTTTAAAAGTGAAAAAACCGAACATAGAGATTATAAAAAATGTTCTATAAATTATTCAACCGAAAAGACGACATCCTGAAGATGGAAAAATTCGGTGAGAAATCCTATGACAATCTGATCGAAGCGATCGAGAATTCCAAAAAGAATTCCTTGGAGCGCCTGATCAACGGCTTAGGCATCCGTCAGGTAGGGGAAAAGGCAGCCAAAGTACTGGCAGCCTATTTCAAGAACATGGACGCCTTCATGAATGCGTCACAGGAAGAATTAAGCAATATCCATGACATCGGTCCGATCACCGCGGAATACATCAGGGAATTCTTCAATGAAGATTCCAATCGCGAAATGATTGCCCAGTTAAAGCTTTTAGGCGTCAATATGGATTACATTGACACTTCTTCCAAGGAAGAATCGGTATTTACCGGCAAGACCGTTGTTTTGACCGGCACATTGGAACATTATTCCAGAAACGAGGCGACGGCATTGCTTGAAAATCTCGGAGCAAAAGTCTCCGGTTCGGTTTCCAAAAAGACCGACTATGTCATCTATGGCACGGAAGCCGGTTCAAAGCTCGATAAGGCGAATGCTTTAGGCGTAACGACGCTGAGCGAAGCCGATTTTGAGAAACTGTTATAATATATGCTAGAATAGTAGCGGAGAATTTTTATATGAGCACAAAGAAAGAGAAAAAGAGATTATCCAGATCGGCTTTGGTCCTCATCGTCGGTCTGATCATTATAGCGATTCCGGTCTGCATCTTTTTGGGAATCTTAGGTGTTTCTGCCTTGCAGACAGGCACACCGAGAGAAGGTTCCCGTTTTGACAACGATCTGGATCCGACAATTACCGATGAACAGATCAGCAACCTTCAAACAAAGCTTTCGGCGATTTCATCCGTTGAAAATCTGGAGATCGTATTAAAACAGGGACAGTTGAGAATCTTCATCGATACCGCTGATAGCTTATCGGAAGAACAGGTCGATTCCATTGTGACTTCCGCCTATAACGCAGTCAATGGTGAACTTCCGATTTCAAAGTATTTCACGGCTACAGAATCCAAGAAGATGTACGACTTGCAGATCAACGTCTATACGACAGCTGAGGCATCGCCAATCGGAACCGATGGACGTCAATACAAGCTTCTTCACAAGAATTCAGCGGAAGAAACTTACGGAATTGATGATTTAGCCCATCCGAAAGATCCGGCTCTGGCTGCCGAACTGGAAGGCCTGACGCCAAGTGAAGGTGAGACAACCGAGACAGAAACGGAAGGCGAAACTTCGACAGAAAGTACTGGTGAATAAACTTCATGGTTTCATGAAGTTTTTTAATTTATGAAGAATCAGATCATTCGATGCAAATGCGTTGATATGTCCGTTGACGGCCAGGGAATCGCCAAAGCCGATAAGCTGGTCGTTTTTGTCAAGGGCATGATCAAGGGGGAAGAGGCAGATGTCAAGATCATCGCTGAAAAGAAAAACTACTCTTTCGGCATCATCGACAAACTGATCGTCAGATCTCCTTACCGCAAAGACCTTGATTGTCCGATTGCTTATAAATGCGGCGGCTGCGATTACCGTCACATCGATTATTCCTACCAGCTGGATTTAAAGAAGGAAGTATTGATCAATACCTTCCCGGGATACAAGGTCAATGACATCATCGGCTGCGATGATCCTTTCTATTACCGCAATAAGGTTCAGATCCCGGTTGCCGATCACAAGATGGGTTTTTTCCGCAAGTTCTCGAATGATATCGTTGAATTTGAGGATTGTCTGATTGAATCCAAGATCGCCAATGAAATGATTGCCGATCTGAAAAAACTGATTCTAAATACAAAATTGGAACCGTATATCCGTCATATTCTGATCAAACACGGCAAGGGCAGCAATGAAGTGATGCTGGGATTTATCGTCAATGATTTTTCGGTTGATTTAAGCGATGTCACAAAAACGATGGTCGATAAGTATCCAAATATCGTTTCGGTGATCGCAAATCTCAATGACCGGAAGACCAACGTCATTTTAGGCAAGGAAGAAAAGCTGCTCTATGGAAGAGATTATATCTACGACGAATTTGACGGCATCAAAGTCAAACTCTCTTTAAAATCCTTCTATCAGGTCAACCATCAGCAGATGCTGAAACTTTACGCCAAAGTCAAAGAACTGGCAGATTTGAATTCAGACAGCAGAGTTCTGGATCTGTATTGCGGCATCGGTACGATCTCCTTGTATCTGAGCCGTTATGCATCCAAAGTGACCGGCGTGGAGATCGTCAAGGAGGCAGTGGATAACGCCCGAGACAACGCAAAACTCAATCATATTGAGAATGCCGATTTCATCTTAGCCGATGCATCCAAAGATATGGATATCTATCTGAAAGACAAGGATATCGTCATACTGGATCCGCCGAGAAAGGGGATCTCCAAAGATCTGATCGACTCTTTAATCAAAAACAGGATCAGGCATATCGTCTATGTTTCCTGCAATCCGGCAACCTTAGCCAGAGACCTCGAATTATTAAAAGGGGATTATGATGTATCGGATATCCATCCGGTCGATATGTTCCCATATACGATTCACACGGAATGCGTGTGCGCTTTAACATTAAAATAAAATGAAGAAATGTCCTGTATCCTCTTATTGCGGCGGATGCCAATACCAGGGGATGGCATATGAAAAACAGCTTGAAGAGAAACAAAGAAGAGTTGAAGAACTGCTCTCTTGTTTTTGCCATGTGGAAAAGATCATTCCATGCAAAGAGAGCAGTCATTACCGCAATAAAATGCAGATCAGTTTTGGCTACGATGACAAGCACCATATCATATGCGGCTATTACATTCCGGAAAGCCACATGATCCTGCCGATTGATGAGTGCATGATCTGCGATCCTTTGATCAATAAAGTCTATTCTTCTTTAAAACGTATTGTCATTTCCAACCGCATCCCGATCTATGATGAACGTTTGAATAAAGGCTGTCTTCGTCATGCCCTGATCCGTTCAAACAAGGACGGGGATGTCATGCTGGTTCTTGTGACGGGATCGATGAATCTTGTAAAGAAGGACCTTCTGGTTAAGCAGATCTTACACTATAACCCGGAAGTAAAGACGATCGTTCACAATATCAACCATCAAAGAACTTCTGCCATTCTCGGAAACAAGAATAACGTTTTATTTGGAAAAGGGTATATTGTCGATCAGCTCTTTGATCTTAAGTTCCGTATTTCTCCTGCATCCTTTTATCAGGTCAATCGGCATCAGACGGAAGTCTTGTATAAAACGGCAGTGGATTTACTTGAATTAAAGGACAACGAATCGGTCATTGATGCCTATTGCGGAACGGGAACGATTGGACTTTATGCCAGCCGCAATGCGTTTAAGGTCTATGGCGTGGAATCAAATCTTTCTGCGGTTAAAGATGCTGATAGAAACAAGAAAATGAATGAGATCTATAACGTCGATTTTATATGCGAGGATGCTGGGAAGTATATGGAAGATCTTTCAAAACGAAAGAGTCATTGTGATGCACTGATCATGGATCCGCCAAGGGCAGGATCGGATAAACGTTTTATGTCTTCCGCGATAAAACTATCACCGGATAAGATCGTCTATATTTCGTGCAACCCTGTCACTTTGAAAAGAGATCTTTCGTATTTAAAACGGTATTATTCAATCAAGAAGATCATCCCGGTTGATATGTTTCCGTATACGCAGCATGTCGAAAGCTGCGTGCTCCTCGAGCGGGTGAGCAACCGAAAAGCGGATTCTTACGTGAAACTGAATGAGAAGATGGTGGATTACTATCGTATCAAAGATAGTGCCGAAACGGAAAATGCGGAGGAGTGACAGAGGATGAATAAAGCGGATCTGTATAGAAAACTGTATGCTCTTCAGGATCTGAAGTATCGTGATATGCAGATTAAGATAATTCCTACGGTAGAACCGGAGTCGGTGATTGGAGTAAGAACCCCGGAGCTTAAAAGTAT
>CADAHV010000115.1:0-4695 GCA_902787775.1 uncultured Erysipelotrichaceae bacterium
GCCGAATGAAAGAGGGGTGGTTGCCACCTGCAGCTACGAGGCGAGAAAGTACGGCGTCCATTCGGCTATGAATATCAAGGAAGCGTACCGCTTATGTCCTCATGGCATCTTTATGCACGGCAACCATGAAAAATACCGCAGAGTCTCCAACCAGCTGCATATGATCTGGAATGCCTACTGTTCAGCTTCCGAGTATCTGTCACTGGATGAGGCCTATCTTGATGTGACAGATACGGCTATCACGTTTGAAAAGGCTTGTGAGTTTGCCAAGATCATCAAGAAGAGGACCTGGGAGGAAATGGGTCTGACCTGTTCGGTGGGCATTGCCTATTGCAAGGCAGCCGCCAAAATGGCTTCGGAAGAGAAAAAGCCCAATGGCTATTTTGCGATTCCGACACCAAAGGATTTTGTCAATCTGGTCATCGATCGGGATGTCAGAGTCCTGTATACAGTCGGTGCCAAGACGGCGGAAAAACTTCATGAAGCAGGCATCTATACGGTGCGCGACATTCAGAACAATGAAGAGAAGGTACAAAAGCTTTTAGGGAAGCAGGGACGCTGGCTCTGTGCCATGGCCCAGGGCCATGATGACAGCAGGGTCACGCCTTACAAACCGGAAGATGCCAAGTCGATCAGCCGGGAAGTCACCTTTCAGGAAAACGTCAATGATTTTGTCTTTTTGAAAGATGCCCTGGTCCTGCTGGCGATCAGCGTGGAAAGACGGGCAGAGCGCTATGGCCTATATGGAAAAGGCGTCACATTGAAGATCACCTATGCTGACATGAAAGGGATCACCCGTTCCAAGGTGATCGAGACCAGCAGATCCGCCGTGAAGATCTATAAAGCGGCTGCTTCGCTTTTGGAAAAGGTGCCCCACGAAAAGCTGCGCCTGATCGGTGTGGGCATCCACAATCTGACAAACATTGAAGGAAGCTACCAGCTAACTCTGGAAGAAGTGAATGAAGAGAAGGAAAGCGATCTGAACAGTCTATTAAAAGAAATGGAAGAACGCTACGGACTCAACTTTACCGGCAGTCTTGATAAAGTGTTTCAGGGGGAAACATTATATAAGACCCTGGAATACATGCGTAAACATCGGAAGAAGTAATCCTGATTAGTATTGTTGCCTGAGAAAAAACAAAGAATTAAAATTGAGAATAAGAGGGGGATACTCGCATGGAAAAGAATAATAAGAAGACCGTCGGTTTGCTGGAAAAACTCGGCTTTATGAGTTTTTCAACATCGACCAATATCGTCTTCAATTTCAAAAGTACCTACTACAAGTTTTTCCTGACTTCGATCCTTCTGATCGATCCGATTGCAGCTTCCAACATGGCACTGATCTCGACGATCTGGGATATTGCCAATGACCCGCTGATCGGTGTCTGGGCTAACAACGTCAAATTCAAATCCGGTGAAAAAGTGAGACCTTGGCTTTTGTATATCGCTGTTCCTTATGCCCTGGGTATGGTTTTACTGTTCACTGATTTCGGCGTGAGTGAGAGATGGGACATCATCCTCGGCCTGACGGTATTCTTCTTTTATGAGATCGCCAATACCTTCAGAGGCATCCCGTATAACGGCATGGGCGCACTTGCTTCGGCGAATGATGATGATCGCAAATCGATCAACGCCTTCCGTTCCCTGGGTGCCTGCCTGGGTTCAGGTATCGGTGCGGTCGCTGTGCCGATGATCGTCAAGGCCTTTGGCGGTTTAAAGGATCATAAGGTCATCAATTCTTCCGATTCCCCGGCCATCTTCAAGTCCGCTCTGTTCATGGGCGTACTGATCGTTGCCGGTTGTCTGATCCACTACTTTACGACCAAGGAAAGAGTCAGACAGGTTTCGGACAATGAAGAAAAGATCGGCATCATTGAGACTTACCGCATGCTCTTTAGATGCAAGTCCTGGGTCCGCAATATGTTCTATGTCATGTGCTATGGTGTGTCGACCTGTCTTCTGACTTCTTCGATCACCTATTACTGTGCCTATGTTTTGAATAACAGTTCACTTTCTACGCCGATCATGGCGGCGTATCTGGTGGCTTCGATCGTTTTCTCGATCATCACTCCGCGTATCGATTCCCTGCTGGGCCGTAAAAAGACGATGGGTCTGGCCGCTTTGTTACAGGTAATCGGCAAGATTCCGTTTATTCTGGCTCCTGCCAGCATTATCAACGCCTTCATCAATGCGGTGTTTACCGGCATGGGTCTGACGATGACCTTTGTCCTGTTCAATACCAACCGCAATTCCATTTCGGATATCGTTGAAGTACAGAACGGCCGCCGTCTGGATTCGATGGTTGCGACCGGAGATACGCTGGTTTCCAAGATCGCGGAAGCAGCCGTTGATAAGCTGTTCCTGGTTGCTTTGGCAGCTGCCGGCTTCTCGGCAAAACTGGCAGATGAGGGTCTGCTTCAGAATGCAGCGACCCAGAATACGATCAATGCTCTCTTGGGCTGGATCCCGGCACTAGTCGGCTTGCTGATGTTTGTGGTCTGTATCGGTATCGATACCGATAAGGAACTCAAGGAAGCGATCGCCGAGAAGGGAGCTATCCGCTGAATGAACCCGCATGTTTATCTTCAGGATGAAAAACAGATAGAAGCAGTTGAATCGATTAAAAGAGTTGATGAAGAAGGCTATCTCTATGAGATGGAAGCTGCCTATGATTATTACGATCTGCCGGAAGCCTTCAAGGCCTACATCAGTGCCGGCTGTTCCTGCTTTGTGACGAAGAGTCTTGATGGTGATATCCTGTTTTGTCGCAACTACGATTTTTCCCATTATCCCAATAACGACAAGAGTCAGCAGCGCACCGGTCTCAATGTGGTCGTCAAATCGAAAAACCCGAAGGCCAGATACAAGAGCCTGGGCGTTTCCGATGCCTACTGGCTGGATTTCAGAAACGGTTCCTTTTATAAGGGATTGGCCGATGACGGCAAGAGCGATGTCTCTCCTTTTGTCTTATGCCCGATGATCAGCATGGACGGCATGAACGAAAAGGGTCTGGCCCTGGCCATCCTGGCTTTAGGGGTGAGGGCTGACTGGACACCGATCGATTATGCAACCTATGAAGAGAAGATGGACAAGTATAAGCCAAATCTCTTCCTGGAGGAAGCGGGCCAGGAACCCGATCCTTACTGGATGCGGGCAACCCTTGGTTCGATCGCTGTCAACAAGGCCGATCAGAAAGCCTGGATCGCCAGGATGGATCTGATCGAAACAAAGGCGCCGGGTAAGCCAACGCTTTTGCATCCGATCCTGATGCGCATGGTTCTGGATAACTGCGCCGATGCAGATGAGGCGCTTGCCTTCTTCTCCCGTTTCAATGTCAAAGGCGCGATGCCCGGTGCCGATTACCATATCCTGGTGGCGGACGCCAAGGGAAACAGTGTTCTGGTGGAGTGGGACGGCGATGAAATGAAGGCGACAAAGATCGATCATGCGACTAACCACTATGTTTGCAAACAGGACCTCTTCTTCAAGGACGGCTGCGGCAGAGATGAAGTGCTCAGGGCGGGACTGTTTCGGACCCGGAATGTCGGCATGAGAGAAGAATACGCTCTGAACCTGCTGAAACTGGTGGTACAGGATCCATCCAATCAGATTGACCGTTCCAAGACCCAGTACACCTGCATCTACAATCTGAGCAAAAAGACGATGAAGATCTTCTCATTCGGTAATATGGAAAAATACTGGAACTATTCCATTGACTGATATCAGGCTGTCCTTAAGGGCAGCTTTTTTCTTTGTTTCTTATCCGGATATATGCGGATGCGGCTTTCGCTTTTTATGATGAAGAAAAGCGGAGGTATAATCATGGATCAAAGAGAAATGCAGATCGATCGCCAATATGAAGAACTTATCCAAAGGATCGATGAACTGGATGAAGACAGTTTCGAAAAAAGAGAACTGTCTTCGTGCTTCTTAGACAGAGAAGATCTGGAAGACCGTATGGACTTCGAAGAAGGAAGAAAGTTCTTCGATGATCTCAAGGCAAAACAGGAAGATGCCTATCTGGTGCGCATCAAGGTAAAACAGATCTTCATCGATTTCAATGTTGTCAGTTTCAAAAAACTCTTTTCCAAAGAAAAGATCGTCTGGTTCGGGGATCTTCTGCTGAAGCTTGATGAAGAAAGCAGGCAGATGGAAGAAGAATTTCCCTTGTCTTTTGCCGGCAAGAGACTGCACTTTGTCTGGGGCGATGAGGAAAGCGGGGAAGTTGCCTATGAGATCGGTGTTTATCTCAAACCCGATCTGAAGGAACTGGAAAAGATCTTCATCAGCCGCTATCGCTTACAGACGTATGACGAAGAGGAATTCAATGATGTCAAAAACGATGACGGGATCCTGTTGAGCGCTGAAAATAAAAAGAGGATCCTTTGCGAGATTGATTCTTTCGATGATGAAGCTTATATCGAGCCGGAAGATGAGGGCGAGCTCTATGACTATGTGATGGATGAAGAAAAGTATATCACCGCACGGGTCATTGAAGCCGATCCCCTGAAGGATCGCTACATTGCCGAAGTCAGTGTCTACAAAAAAGTATAGGAAGAAACAAGAGTCAAAAAACGGTGCCTAGTTGGCACCGTATTTTTCGGTGTGCCGGGCATGGCATATATCTTGATGGTGAAAGTCCATCGTGGGGATTATCATCGCAGTGGTCAACCACTAGTCGAACACCAAGGGTGT
>CADAHV010000116.1:0-4672 GCA_902787775.1 uncultured Erysipelotrichaceae bacterium
CCGCAGGCGATATAGGCGATGATGCAGATGATCCAGTCGATGCTGATCGGATGGATCAGATTGACGACAAAAGCCACAAGCGCACCGATCAAAAGAAAGGCAATGGTGTTGCAAAGAAGGAAAAGACGCTTTTTGCGCTTGTCGCTGCTTATCTCAAATTCATTCAACAATAACCAGATAAGTTCCATCCGCTTTTCCTTTCTAGTGGGATACGATGTAGTCTTTCGTATTGATATTCATCAAGTGATCGCCGATACGTTCGACGTCTCTTGCCAGCTTCAGATATTGCGCGCCGACATTGGCGGAGAAATCGCCCTTGTTCATACGCTGGATGTGGTCTTCGCTCATCTTGGTCGTCAAAACATCGATCGATTCTTCCAGCTGCTCAGCTGCCTTGTTATCACGGCTGACTGCGCCGGTATAGACTTCGATGGTGACATCGCAAAGGTGGTTGATCAGATCATCGAGTTCATCGATCTGTTTGATGATGTCTTCCGAGAACGACTCACCGCTTTCCTTTAAGGCCTCCGCATATTCCATGATGTTTTCCGAATAATCACCGATTCTTTCAAAATCGGCAATCGTCCGATAGGTCGACAAAAGATAGAGATAGTCGTTCTTATCGATGTTATGCTTACCCGTCAGTTTGGCGGCAAAATCAACTAAAGCACGGTTCAAAAAATTGAGTTCTTTCTCGTTGGCTTCAAATTTTTCTTTTTCACTCAGGTCAACCTTCTTGATCATATCCATGGCCAGATTGAAGTTTTCAATCGCAATGTAAGCCATATTGGTGATCTCCTTCTTGATCTGGGAGACCGCAATGGAAGGTGTGGCGATCATGTTTTCGTCAACGTAGTGGAAGCGCGTCTCGCCGACCCGTCGGCCATCATCCTTAATGAGCTTCTGGGTCAGACGCACGAGGGCATCGGAGATCGGCAATACGCATAAGACCGATGCGACATTGAATGCTGTATGGAACATCGCCAGTTGGGTGTGCGGCAGACCGGGGAACATCCGTTCAAACAGAATGGCAAAGGAGAAAGTTCCCCGTGTCGTGCCTTGAAGGAACATGTCGATGAAATAAAGTATCATAACGCCGCCGATATTAAAGATCAGCTGCAATAAAGAAGTACGCTTGGCATTGATGGAATCAGACTTCATTCCCGCCAGCATGCCGGTTAAACAGGAACCGATATTGGCACCTAAAGTCAGGTAAATGCCCTGTTCGATGTTGATCAGTCCGTTGACGATCATGGTGATCGCCACCGAAGTGATGACCGAAGAAGACTGAATCAGACCCGTCAATAAGGCACCGACGATAATCAGTAAAAATTCCGAACGGATGGAAGCCAGGAACATCTTGAGGCCTTCCGTCTGGGCGAAACTCTTCATGGAGCCGGACATGATGTTCAAGCCGACAAACAACATACCGATACCGGCTAAGACCTTGCCTAAGAGCTTTTGTTTATCGCTCTTGGCAAACATATTGATAAAAGCACCGACACCTGCCAAAGAGGCAAACAAGACATCCGTATCGATCCCACCGCCGGAAAACATACCTAAGGCAACGATCTGGCCGGTGATGGTCGTACCGATTTCGCCACCGAAGATGATCGTGGCTGCCTGATTCAAGGAAATGATTCCCGCATTGACAAAACCGATGGTCATGACGGTCGTCGCACCGGAAGACTGTATTGCCACGGTCACCAGAGCACCGATCATGACACCGATGAGTTTTTTATCCGAAACCTTATAAAACAGCTTTTTCAGCTTATCCGAACTGATCGCCTGCAGGTTTTTGGACATCGTATCGCAAGCCATCAGGAAGACACCCATTCCCGCAAACAGCCGCAGGAGTCCGGTGATGAGTTCAGTGTTGTTCATAGATCTACCCTTAAACTTTCCCATCTTTACTCTACGGTAGTCATGTCATAGCCCTGTCCTCATTGGGTAAAATCTATGTAAATTCGTATTTCTTACTTTTGACATACAAAAAACCTTCGCTTATGCGATATAGGTCACAAACGAAGGCTTTTGTTTTGGATTTAACGATTGACGCTGTCAGTAATCGTCGGAATACCGGAAGACTTGGCGTAATTGTCGACGTTGTCTTTCTTGACTGCGAATTTCACCAAAGCACCCGCACCGCCGATACAGCCGCCGTTGCAGGCCATGCCTTCCACGAAGTTGCCCTGCAGGAGGTTCTTCGACTTCTTTAACATTGCCACACGGCACATCTCGATGCCGTTGCAGGTCTCCGGTTTGAGTTCGATGTCGGAACCAAGTTCCTTCAAGCCCTGAGCCATTGCTTCGGTAAGACCGCCGGATCTGGCGAAGACTCTGCCGAAGTAAGAAGCCTGATCGATCGGTGTTTCTTCGAGATCTTCCAGTTCGATATTTTTTGAATCAAAGAGAGCCTGTAATTCCTCAAAGGTCAAAGCCACATCGACCAGACCCTTGACATCTTCTCGCTGTATCTCGGCCTTTTTCGCCGTGCATGGGCCGATGAAGACGAGTTTGCAGTCTTCATCTTCCTCTTTCAGCTTCTTGGCGATGGCACCCATCGGAGAATAGTTGTGGGAGATGTATTGCGCTAAATCAGGGAAGTACTTATGGACATAATCCACGAAAGCCGGACAGCAGGAAGAGAAAAGGAAACCTTTTTCTGCCAGTTCCTTGGCCTCCGAATAGGCGACCATGTCGGCACCCTTGGCCACTTCCACGACATCATAGAAACCTAACTTCTTCAAACCGGTCACGATCTGACCCAGTTTGACTTCTCTGAAGCTGTCGGCAATCGCCGGTGCGATCAGGGCGTAGGTCTTGAATTTCGTGTTGTTCTTGGACTTTAAGATGTAATCGATGGCATCCAGGATAAAGGACTTATCCACGATGGCACCAAACGGACACTGTGACATGCAGGCACCGCAGTTGATGCACTTTTCATGATTGATATGGGCAGCCTGTTCCTCGTTGGCCTCGATGGCCTTGACAGCACAGGCATTCTCACAAGGTCTCTTGCGGTTGATGATCGCCGTGTACTGACAAGCTCTGGCACAGGCACCGCAGTTGACACACTTGGTCTTATCAATATGTGACTGGTGGTTGTTGTCAAAATAGATGGCATCCTTCGGACAGGCATCCTTACAACGCTGGGCTAAACAGCCTCTGCAGGTGTTGGTGACTTCGTAGCCGCCGATCGGACACTCATCGCAGGCGATATCGATGACTTCGATGATGTTGGGATTGGTGCGGTTGCCGCCCATCGCCATCTTGACTCTTTCCTGTAAGATCGCTCTTTCTTTATAGACACAGCAGCGCATCGTCGGTGTCTTGCCCGGAATGATCTTCTTTGGAATATCCAGGACGTTTTCAACTAAAACCTGATCCCAGGCTTCCTTTGCGACTTCGCAAAGGACCTGATACTTCAGGTAATCGATCTTGGTCTCAAATTTATTGTTCCTCATACAAAGCCTCCAATTCTTCTTCGCTCATAAAGATCAGGCTGTTTAAGAAAGCACTTTGTTTCTTGATGCCCTTGACCGATTGGGAAGCCGCTAAGATCGGCAGCCAGTTTAAGATCTCCTTGATCGAACAGTTGCTGGTCTTGGCAAACATATCAATGTATTTTCTTGCCTTTCTTTTATCATTGTTTACCAGAAACATCATATAGGTTCTGGCTGCATCTGCCTCCGCATTACCCTGGGTGGCATGATACCAGTCAATGATGTAGGCCTTGCCGTTTTTATCGACGATGACATTATTTGGCTTGTAGTCGCCATGCAGGACGCAATTGTGACGCGGCATTGCCTCGACGCGGTTGTGCAAGTCATAGCGAAGCGTAGCCGAAAGCTCGGTGTGGGCAATCTTGCCGTTCATTTTATCCCGGTGCTTGGACATCTTCGGGATTCTGAGCTTGTGCATCTGTACCTGAAGATCGACGAACCACTGGAGATATTCATCCTCCTTTTCCGGTTCTTCTTCCATCATCTGTTTCATCGTTTTTCCTTCGATGTATTCCTGCACGATCGCCCAATGACCGTCGATCACGCAGGTCTCCAGAAGTTTCGGTACGCACAGGCCGGCTGATTCTACCCGCGATTGATTGAGTGCTTCAAAAAGGACATTGTAGGTCTTGCGTTCTTCGTCGTAGACTTTATACCACTTTCCGTCCTTCTCATAGACTTCAATGGCATTTCTAGAAGAATGCGTATTGTATTTTTCGTTTTTCATCACTCATAATATATCACAACTTGGGCCTTTTTCACCGACAGATAGAAGCGCTGTTTTCCATCAGATGTTATAATGAAAACAATCTTACAGGAGCGTGTTCTATGAACAGAGGATATGCAGTAAAAGACAATCAAAACGACCAGATTCTATACAGCTCAGAATTCTTTGATCCAAACGGCGTCTTTGAAAGCGTCGATCTTTCTAACCAAACGACCTTGCTCATCTCAAACAAGGACGCCCAGCAGAAAGAAGTGGAAGAACTGAAGCAGAGATTGGAAGAAGCTCACAGCGCCAATATTGCCAAAGAGACCTTTCTTTCCAATATGTCCCATGACATCCGTACGCCAATGAATGCCATCATCGGCATGAGCACCCTGGCCAGAAAGAATATCGACGAAAAAGCCAAGCTTCTGGACTGCCTCGACAAGATCGATACGGC
>CADAHV010000117.1:0-4616 GCA_902787775.1 uncultured Erysipelotrichaceae bacterium
GCTTTGATTATATCGTTTTTACCTCTTTTAAAGAAACTGTTCGATCTTCGTTTTTCATTTTTACAGTCGCTTGTGCGGTAAAATGAAAGCAGTATGATATTAAACAACGAAAACATCCACACCTCGATCAAAGAGTTTGAGAAACAGTTTCCCGAAGACCTTCAGACCAGACTGATGATCGAAGAAGTCCTTTTAAATTTCCGTGATCATTTCGGAACAAAAGCCGAATACGGTTTTCGCGTCCGCCGCAGGCCGTTTGGCTTCTCCCGTGTCCTGATCTCGCTCAAAGGAGAACCCTTCAATCCGCTGGCGGAAAGCAAAGAAGACAATATCTCGCTGATTCTCTCTTCCCTGATGGAAGATACCGTCAAAAAGGATTCTTACCGTTATCTTTTAGGCACAAACTTTGTCCGTTTCACTCTGGCCAAAGACAAGAAAAGCAGAAAGATCCCCGGCGGCAACGTCACAATCGCTGCCTTGCTGGCGGTGATCTGCGGTCTGGCCTTCCGTCTGGTACCGGAGGCTGTGCGCCAGCCGATTTTGAATGATCTGATCGAACCGATCTCTTCCAGACTTCCGAAAGTCATCTCTGCACTTTCCGTACCGCTCATCTTCGTATCGATCCTGACCGGCATCTGTGCCCTGGATGAGATCTCTTCCTTGAGTTCTTTGGGCTCCAGAGTCATCAAGCGCTTCTTTTTAACCATCTTATTTGTCATGGGCGTCACCTTCCCGTTCTGTCTGCTCTTCTTCCCCAACACCTTATCTTTCGGTAAAGGGGGCTTTGAAGTTCAGACCCTGATCACCTTCTTGTTGGACATCATTCCAACCAACGTCTTTACGCCCTTCACCGAAGGACGTACCGCCCAGGTGGTCTTTCTCGCCTTTGTGGCCGGCATCGCCTTACTGACCCTGTCGGACACCACGGCAAGGATCCGGGCCCTGGTACCGGAACTCAATGCCCTGCTTCTACAGATGATGAAGTCTGTCTCTTTCATCATCCCGGCCGTGGTCTTCTTATCCTTATTCAAGACTTTTGCCGGCGGCGATCTGGAAGCTGTCGTCGCTTCATGGCGCTTTGTGGCCGTCAACTATCTGGCAACCATCACCGCGGTCGCTTTGTCCGTCCTTCGTTTGCCGGTATTCCATCGCTACAGTGCTCTCACCTTCATCAAAAAACTGCAGCCTTTACTGGTCGGCTGTTTTGCGACAGGCAGCCATTCGATCTTCACCAACCTCCAGTATGAACTGGCAGAAAAGGAACTGGAGATCCCCAAGAAACTCTACAGTTTCTGGATCCCTCTGGCCCACGCCTTATTTGCGGTATCCAATATCGTACCGCTATTTGCCTCGGTCTTCTTCAACGCCTATACCAACCATCTGGAAGTCACCTTTTCCAAGCTGATCCTGATCGTTCTCTTACTGATCGAACTGGCCATCGCTTCGCCGAAAGTTCCGGGCGGCATCCTTGCCACCTACTCATTACTTTTTGCTGAAATCGGTTTACCGGACAATGTCCTTGGACTTCTGATGGCCTCCAACGTCTTTTTGATCAACTTCGAAGTGGCAGCCGGCATGCTGCTGAAGTTCTCGGATCTTGAAGATCTGCACTTGCGCATGCAGAAAGAAAAAGCAGCGAATCATTAAAAAACGCAAAAAAAAGACATCGTTGACGTCATTTTATTTATCCCTCTTCGATGTCTTTTTTGTATTCCTATTTTCTGGTTACTTCATCACCGTAGATCGTCTTCCAGTCATTGGCCATGGAAATAGCGACCCAACCGTTTTCTTCACAGTCCTTAACCATCTTTTCCGCCTTTTCCACGTTGCCGTTTTCTCTGACGACATCGTCACAGCATAACATGAAGCCCATGGAACGATACGGATTGTTGGCAGTTGCATAAGTTGCCATTGCGAAGTCAGTGGAAGAATTGCCAAACGCCAGTACAGGCTGAACGCCGATCTCCTGCTGGATGGTGGTGACCTTGTTGGTCCTGAGGTTCTTTAACAGAAACTGTCCGGCAAGAACCAGATCATCATCACTCGTGAAATTGTAGTCTAAGCCGTCCGTATCTGCCTGCGAAGAAGCGACGACCAGCTGGTCAGAACCGATGATCTGACGTGGCGGAATATTCAGGAAGGACAAGCCCTGGACAGCACCTCTGACGATCAGACGGTCCGTACCGGAAACGATGTAGCATTGGAAATCATTGTTCTGCAAATAGTCGATCACTTCCACCATCGGAAGGTAGAAGGCATCGCCGCGGTTCATATTGTTGTAGCCCGGAGACGGTGTCTTGGCAAATTCAGCGACATAGTCATAGAACTCTTTGATGGTCATGCCGGCAAAGGCAGAAGCAACTGCCTGACCATGTAACGCCATCAGATCGGAAGCGGATTTACCGGTATCGATGAACTCCTGAATCTTATCGGCAACCATCAGTTCGAATTCACTTGCCGTGTGATTTGGATCTTCGAGGACTCTGTGCATCAGCAGCATGTGATCGAAGTAGACCGGATCGGTCTCACAGAACAGTGTACCGTCAAGGTCAAAGACGGCAACACGGTTTTCTAACGGAATGAAATTGGCGGAAGCAGGATCGGTGACATCCTTGACGTATTCTTCAAGGGCGGCCTTCGCCGGCGCATCATCGTTCCATAAGGACAACCAGTTTTCTTCAGCCTGTTCAGGTTCACTTGTTTCGTTTTCAACCGTTTCGTTGACCGGTTCCGGTTCAACTGCTTTCTTTGACATGAGACTTTGTGCGTAGAGGAAGCTGACGAGAATCAGGAGGCAAGTCGAGACAATCGCTAAAGTCTTCCACTTCTTATTCATATCCATATTCTATTCTCCTTTTTTCAGGCATCGGATACCTGAGAAATATCGGGTTTTGCCCGCATTGACTATTATATCCCATTGATTCAAAAATGAAACTCTCAGATCAAAAGGGATCGTTCTGTTTATTGCGTTATGGTGATTGTCACATCGCCATTGCCCAGAAGCTCTTTTAATTCTTCCTGGCTCTTGTCTTCAATGTGTCCCAGCATCGTATAGGCCCAGGAATTGGACCCGTAGAAGACGACCAGCTGATCGCCGGAATACAAGACGATGTCGCCGTAAGACGTCGTGGTCTGTACATCGTTTCTCGGCAAACTCTGTCCGATAGCACCGACCTGTTCAAAGCCGCCGTACATGGACATCGAAATCTGCAGATCGTTTTCTTTTACGATATCTTTTAATGCCTCAACACTTTCATTGTCTTGCCAGATGACACTGACTTCTTCTTCATTGATCCATAACTTCATATTCACATCTTCCTTTTCTGTTATTTCATTCTCGCTTGTTTCTTTTGTTTCCACTGTTTCTTCTTTCTTTGTACTGCAGCCTGCCATTAAGAATATAAGCAGGATGCAGATGATCATCTTCTTCATCGCACAGTCTCCTTCCGGTATTTTATCTGTCTTCTTTGCTTGGCTTTCTGTCGCCAAAGACCAGCCGGCTGTATACCGGTGTGATCAGAAAGCTTAACACGAAGTTTGCCGCGATCGAGATGCATTCCGATCTTAATAACATCGGCCAGAACGGGATCTTCGCCCCATGGGCGGCCGCGGACGAATGGGCCAGACAGACCATGAAGAAAGTCATGAACGGCGTATAGCCGATCGCCGATACGGCTGCCGCAATGATGCGGGCCTTTAAAGTGCCGGGTCTGGCACCTGCCTTTTCACACAAGGCATCACTGATCTTCTTGATCGGTATGATAAAGCCGATGATCAGTGAGATCAGAAAGCTGATGCAGAAACTCTTTAAGAAGCCCGGGACAGTAAACATCCCCGAACTCAGATTGCCGATCAGCGATAAGACAAAGCTCATCGTTATTCCCATCAGTAAACTCATTTTGACTGCCGGATTTTTCATCATATTTTTCCTCGGACAAATTAATTATATCGAATTTCGCTATAATCAAATTAGAAAGAAAGGATGATCCATTTATGAAACTGCTGGTCTTCGATATCGGCGGGACAGAAATCAAATATTCGATCATGGACGAAACACTGTCCATGGAACACAGCGGACATGTCCCGACACCGATTGATTCTTTTGAATCCTTTTCCAAAATCATCTGTGACATCTATCAGGAATACAAAGAGGAAGTTGAAGGCATTGCCATGTCGATCCTCGGCTTTGTCGATTCAAAAAACGGTGTCATCAAAGGCGGCGGCCTTCTTCGCTACAATTGGCAGCGACCTTTACGGGATGAACTAAGCAGGCTCTGCGGCTGCAAAGTCGTCATGGAAAATGACGGCAAGGCGGCGGTCAAAGCGGAATACCGGAAAGGTTCTCTGATCGGCACGAAGAATGCGGCGGTCTTTGTGGTCGGTACCGGTGTCGGCGGCGGCTTAGTCGTCAACGGCCAGCTTTTACGAGGGATCCATGAGACGGCCGGCGAATTCAGCTTCATCTCCTCCGATCTGGAAAAATTCAACGGACCGGACAGTTTTGTCGGCTACACCTGTTCGACCCGATCGCTTTTGGATGAATACAAAAAACTCTCGCAAAGTGAAGAAGCGATTGACGGCCGTCAATTATTTGAACGTCTGTCTGCAGATAAAGC
>CADAHV010000118.1:0-4600 GCA_902787775.1 uncultured Erysipelotrichaceae bacterium
ATGCTGCAGCAATCGATTCGTACGTCTGACTCAAATCATAGGATACATCGTATTGAAACAATTTGATCTGATCGGGATGGCCCAGGCGGGTAAACAGAGAAGAACGGATCAGTGCCAATACTTCTTCGTAGTAGCGCTTGTAGACCTCGTCATGTTCGTATTTATTCCATAACAAGTCTTTGGAGAACGGCATATCGTAAAGGATCGAATCGACACTGTGGATGGAACCGGTCAGAAAATCCAGTTTCACATCTTTTAAGATCTTCCTTAACAAGTCTTCCGTATTTGAGGTGTAGCAGACCTCCAGACCGAAACGCACCCGCAAAGGCAGATCCTTCTTTCGTATTGCATCGATCAGTGCATAATAATCACTTAAGCTGTTGCAGAACTTCGTTTCTCCCCTTAGCCATTGACCCTGAACTTCCTGTTTTCGAAGATGTTCATAACATGGTTCAAATTCCTTGAAGCGATGCGTATGATCAAGGATGTCGAGTTCATCCAAGCCGGCTTTGAGCGCCGCATCGACGAATTCCATGACATATTCTTCATTTAAAGGTCCGTATTCCAGATGGGTGTGGCCGTCAACGAAGTAGTCATCATTGAGATATTCAATTTCCATTGCCAGTGCGCCGTATTGTTCTATGCGTTCCTTCGAATAATAGGCATACATGTCTTCCGGTGAGACGAGATCCCCTTTCAGATAGCCAAGGCTGAAAGGATCATAGTGGGAATACAGTTCAAAGAAGTCCTTAAACTTCTGAAGTCCGATCACCTTACAGCGCAAAACATCATACTCATTTTCGGCATTATGAAAAAAGACCAGGTCATTGACCTGAATCTTTTGTCTTTTTTCATCGTTCAGCCGCATTTCGACTGTCTTGTGTTTCTCTTTGATCAGCCTAAATGAAGCAGGATAAAGATCCATGTCGTGACGCATATGCTTTTTACCATTATCCCATAAAAAGCGGCGCCCGACACAGATTAAAGAAGATCGACAACAGCTTTTTCGACGACCTTCATGTCGGTTGTCGGCTCAAAACGGGCAACGACATTGCCTTCCTTGTCGATGATGAACTTGGTGAAGTTCCAGCGGATATCGCCGCCCTTGGCATCCTTGTTCATCTTCTTGACCGCCAAAGAAAGGCCCATTGCCGCAACGCCCTTGCCAAAACCCTCAAAGGTCTTTTCATTCTTCAAGAAGGTATAGAGCGGAAGTTCGTTTTCGCCGTTGACATCGGACTTCTTCATCTGTGGGAAAGTAGTGTTGTAGTGTAAAGTACAGAACTCATGGATCTCATCGTCTGTACCGGGAGCCTGATTGCCAAACTGGTTGCATGGGATATCTAAAATCTCTAAACCCTTATCATGATAATCACGATACATCTGTTCGATCGGTTCATACTGCGGGGTGAAACCACATCCTGTCGCCGTATTGACAACCATGACGACCTTGCCCTTGAAATCAGACATCTTTACTTCTTCGCCGTTACGGGCTGTAACGGAATAATCATAGAAACTCGCCATATTGCAATTCTCCTTTTTTCTGAAAAAATTCTAACATTACCGGAAAAAACACCACAAGAAATATGCTCAATGAATGCGTTTACATATTTTGTCTGCCAAGTATCCAAATTATGATAAAATTAGTAATAGTGAATTGATAGGAAAAATAAACAATATGCCTACTACATACGCACACTGGCGTTTCGGCGCTGACTGCATCGAGACATTGCCTGACAATCTGAAACAGATCATTAATACAAACCGAGCCATTTATGATTACGGCGTACACGGACCGGATGTCCTTTTCTATGACCTCACTCATCCTGGTATTCCGAAATACGGCTCAAAACTGCATCATCAGCCGGCAAGAAGCTTCTTTGAAGACTGTGTGAGGATCTACAAGGAAAACCCGGAAGACAAAGATAAAATGTTGTCCTACCTCCTTGGCTTTCTGTCGCATTACACATTAGACAGCCAATGTCATGGCTACATCAACCGAAAAAGCCAGATGACCCCTAGTCTTTCCCACAATAAGGTCGAAAGCGAATACGACGGTCACCTGATGCGGCTGGACGGCCGCAGCATCAACCACGTCGATCGCTCGGTATCCCTGATACCGGACAAGAAAGACGCGGAAGTCATGTCCCGCTTCTTCCCTTTCAATAAGAAAGAGCTCTATCGCACCTGCAAGGCGCACCACTTTATCATCCATGCCCTAAACTGCAAGTCCAACTTCAAGCGCACCGTTTTGGGCAAGACCCTTGAGAAACTGCATTTACCGGCATACCGCGATCTGATCGTTCATAACGATGAACTCGATGTGTGCAAAGATTCCAACCTGCGCCTCGACAAGCTCAGAGCCTATGCCTTAGAGCTTTATCCAAAGCTCGTGGAAAACATGATGGAAGCCATCAATGACGATCAAACTTTAAGTTCCTATTTCGAGCACGACTTCGATCCGGAAGCAACGAATTCCCCGGTCTTATCCTACGAAGAAGAATTAAACTATACACCTGAAAGAATCGATTAATTATTTAAGGAGTGACAATTATGAATGGCTTATTTAAAAAGCTGAATGAATCCAAAGTTTTCAAGGACCTCAGTCCGCAGGAATTCTCCTGGGTTCTCTACGATGTCGGCAACTCTGCCTTTACAATGCTGGGCTGTTCGCTGATCCCGATCTGGTTCAAATCCCTGGCAATCGGTACCGAAGCCGGCAAGATCAGTTCGGACAACGCCACCGCTTATTGGGCCCTGGCGACCAGTATCGTCACAGTCATCGTTGCCCTGATCGGCCCGGTGTGCGGTGCCATCGCCGACCACAAAGACACCAAGAAGATCTTCTTCTCCACTGCTGTCGCAGTCGGCGTCATCGGCTGTATCCTCAATGGCTTTGTCGGCAGCTGGTTCCTCTTCTTAATCGTCTACATCCTGACCAAGATCTTCTACCAGGCATCATTGACCTTCTATGATTCAATGCTCAACGATGTTACGAGCGACGATCGTTCCGATGCGGTATCCGCCTATGGTTACGCCTGGGGCTACATCGGATCCTGCATCCCGTTCTTAGTTGCCTTGATCGCCTATGTCTGCGGACCGGATATGCTTAAGCTCATCCCGGGTTCGATCTCCAAGATCATCGGCTTTACGGTAACGGCCGCCTGGTGGTGGATCGTCACCATGCCGCTTCTTAAAAACTACAAACAGATCAACTACGTTGAAGGCGAAGAAGCCAAGGTCTCCTATGCCTTCAAGAAGATCTTCGGAACCTTAAAGAGAATCGCGACTAAAGATAAGAAAGTCCTCTACTTCCTTATCGCCTTCTTCCTCTACATTGACGGTGTCGGTACCATCATCGACAACTGTATCAACCTCGGTACTGACCTTGGTTTGAATACGGTCGGACAGGTCGTCTTCCTTCTGCTGACGCAGGTTGTCGCCTGGATTGGCTCGCTGGTCTTTGCCAGACTGTCCAAAACCAAAGATACGGTTTCTCTGATTCAGGTCTGTATCTTGGGCTATACTGCCGTCTGTCTCTACGCCTTGACCCTCAAGTCCTTATGGCAGTTTGCCATCATGGCCTTCGGTGTCGGCTGCTTCCAGGGCTCCATTCAGTCCCTTTCCAGAAGCTACTTCGCCAGAATCATCCCGGATGAGAACTCCGGCGAATACTTCGGCATCTACGACATTTTTGCCAAAGGTGCTTCCTTCCTCGGATCCTTCGTCTTCTTCTTAGTCAAGAAGATCGGTATCCGCACCAATGGCGTCTTCACGATCTTCGGCGCGGCGATCAAATCCATCAACGTTGCCGTCGGCTGTCTGGCTGCCTTCTTCATCTTAGGCTTGATCTTCATACGGATTGCCGATAAGCAGCCGCAGTCAGAAGAAAGCAAGAAAGACATTCAGTAAAGACCAAAAAGACAGAGCGATCTGTCTTTTTATATAATTGATTTATGGAAAATCCCTTTGTCTATTCCTTCAACGAGAAACGCTACCACACCTTCAATTACTACCTGAAGACTACCTACGGCTGCAAGGTCGCCAAGGTCATCCTGGACGGCGGTTTCACCTGTCCCAACCGCGATGGAAGCAAGGGCATCGGCGGCTGCATCTTCTGTTCGGCTGCCGGTAGCGGTGATTCCAATCTCGTTTCAAAAGAATCGATCTTGAAGCAATACGAAGAAAACAAGAAAGTGATGGACCGCAAATGGCCCAACCTTTTATACATTCCCTACTTTCAATCCTATTCCAATACCTATGGTCCTTTAGAAAAGATCCAAGCGATGATCACGCCGTTTTTAGACAACGAGGAAGTGGCGGAGATTTCGATTGCCACCCGCTGTGACTGCTTAGAAGAAGAGACCATCGCTTTTTTGGATGTGTGTTGCAAACGCAAACCCATCTGGCTGGAACTGGGATTGCAGACTTCCAACGATGAAGTGGGAAAGACCATCAATCGCTGCTACGACTTTGCAGATTTCAAAAACGCATTATCACGTTTAAGTCAGACCTCCATCAAAGTCTGTGTCCATGTGATGAACGGTCTGCCCTTTGAAGACAAGGAGGGTATGCTTCAAACCGTTAAGGACATTTCTCA
>CADAHV010000119.1:0-7999 GCA_902787775.1 uncultured Erysipelotrichaceae bacterium
TTCATGTTTTCTGCTGTTTCTTCATCGATTGCATTGAAACGGTCTTCAAAGGTCACCGCCAGATCTCTTCTGTAATTAGGCTGTCCTTTTAAAGCGATCCTGATAAAATTTCTGGATGCCCTGGCAGCATCCTCCAGCAATTTCCTAGGATAAGGCTTGAGATGATAATGGTCGGAAATGATATCGATCCAGCCTTTGGGGATGGATCTTCTTCCTGTTTCAACGGATGATAAAAAGCTTTTTGTCACTCCAAGAACTTCAGCCATGTCTTTCTGGCTCTGATGTCTTCTGGTCCTGAGAACTCTCATTTCTTCTCCAAATCTTGTATACCCCACTTCTCTCCTTTCTGAAGCTTTTTATAAAAGAAAAAGCTCCGATATTTTGTCATGCTTATCAGAGCTTATAGTTTCCTTACCTTTTAATTTTTATCTTTTCTTTTACGGCTTCTGAATTGATTCCATTCTAGCATATCGGGACCGATTCTATAACAGCTTTATGAATGCCGTTTGTTAATCTACACGATTTCAAACCATTTTTCGTTTTTTTGAATCAGCTGTTTCTATCATTGCATTTACCAATAATCCTGAAATAACCAGCAGCATGCCGATCAGTTCACTCTTCTTAGGATATTCATTCAGAAAAAGACTGACCCAAACGGGCCCAAGAATCATCTCCCAGATTGCCGTTAATGATGCATTCCTCGGCGAAGTCTTTCTTAACCCTTTGTTATATAGACCATAGCCAAGTCCTGTTTGAACTACACCCAAGACAACTATCACTATTATCTCATATGTTTTTATTCCCAAAAGAGACATAATCATTGTTGGTCTGATCAGAAAAGAAATAAAAGCAGCTGTAAAGCAATCAATGCACGTAAGTGCCAGCGGTTCACTGCTCTCTACCCGGGAACCGGAGAATGACATAATTGCAAAGCAAATGCCCGAAAGAAAAGCCAGGATATTACCTTTTGCTTTCCCTGATCCGCCGCTGCACATAAAGGCAACGATCCCAAAAAAGATAATAACAATTGGCAATGCCTTTCTGTATTCGATCTTTCTGTTTCTGATCGTTTCAAATAAAAACAACCAGAAAGCCGCTGTATACTGCATGCCGACCGCGATCGCACTTCCCGTCATCTTCAAAGCCGAGCACACTAAAATGCAATTCAAAGAAAAACTGATGATCTGAATATAGAAATACCTGTCTTTCCTGATACGTGATTTCATGCATCGTGGAAGAAAAATGATACCGGCCATAAGACATCGTAAACAATTTACAGTCATAGAGTCAATCGACAGATACTTGATCAGCGGTGCATTAAGGCTCCAGCATATAGCCCCTAAAAATACAAGAAACGTACCACTAAACATAGTTAAATCTCCTTCTGATAAATATCCCGCGGCCGCGGGATATTTATCTATAATAATCTTATGCTTTCCTTCTTTTATCTGCAGTCATAAAGCATTTCAATTATTTTGAAACAATTTGTACTTTCATTTTTGTAAGAAGAAAGAATGGAAGATTATAAAATATAGGTGAAAATGAACAAGATCACCTGTGATATTATTGAAAAACTTGTAGCCAACCCAGGATATGCCATTACGATGGACTCTTTGAGTGAGAAGTATGCCGTCAGCAAGCGAATGATCTACAACTATTGTGAAGAGATCGAAGACTTTTTAACTGACAACGGCTTCAAGGAACTGATCCTGACAAAGAAAGGCTCCATTGCCTTTACAGGCAATACAGAAGACGGCAAGAACGTATTGCGCCTTCTTTCTTCGATCGGTCTTTATAATTATCGGGCGAATGCGCAAGAGCGTGTCGATCTCATCCTCTTGCTTCTGGCTGTTGAAAAAGAATACCTGAAGATCGAATCCATCGAAGAGATGCTTTCGATGTCCAGGGCAACTTTATTAAATGACTTAAAGAGCGTCAAAGAACGGCTGGATGATATCGGTGCCAGGTTCAGCGAGAATAAACATTTTGGTCTTTCGATCGATTATCCCGAGATCCAGAAAAGGGATATGATCTTTTATATCTTCCAGGAAATGTGCGATGAACGCAAAGTGCTGTTTTCAGAGGTCTCCTGCAATCCGGCAGTCAACTTTGCCAGAAAGCTTTTAAAGATCGACCGCTACTATCATCTGGCTTCAAACGCCATTTCCAAGGCTGAAAAGAAGAATGATATCGATATGTCAGACCAGGATTACTATTCCCTGGTATTGATCATCTGCATCATGATGAACCGTATCGAATCCGGCAACGAGATCTATCTGAACAAGTCCGGTTTTGTCGAAAGCGATGCAAGGATACGCGATTTCCTCGATGACATCAAAGACTATCTTTCAAGATACGTACCGATCTCTGATCAGGAATACCGCTATCTTTCCTTGTGCCTGCACAGCTTCCATTTCATCATCAGCAAGTCCTCGATATCGGTCTCTCCAATCAACTTCCATATCCTGGTCAAGAATCTTTTATACACCTTGTCCAACCATTACCGGATACAGCTCACCAATGACAGTATCCTTCACGAATATCTGACGGCTCACTTATCGGCCTGCTACCACCGTTTCAGAAACGGGGAAAAACTGGTCAATCCGTTCAAGGATGAGATCATCAACAATTACCAGAACGATTTCCTGTTTTTAAAGGAACATGTAGGAATTCTGGAAGAATGTTTCGACAAGAAGATCGATGACGATGAACTCACTTATATACTGATGCACATCCTTGCGGCGATCGAACGCATCAAGATGCCTAAGTCTCTGGCAAAGATCGTCGTCACCAGCAACGCCGGCATTGCCAATGCCAATATGCTGGCAACAGCGATCAGCGAACATTTCAATGCCGAGATCACCGATGTCCTCAGCATCCATTCGCTCTATCAGAAGCTCGATGATGTCGACTGCGATTTCATCGTCTCAACGACACCGATCGATTCGCCGATCCCTTGCATCGTCGTCAATGCGGTACTGGATGAAGAAAACTACCAGATGATCTCCAACGCGATCGCTCAGGTACGCAAAAAGAACAGTACTTCCAACAGCACTTATGAAGTTGCCAACAAGGATGTTCATTCCGGTATCTTCGTTTCCGACTTCCTAAAGGAAGAAAACATCGTCTTGAATAAATATGCCGGTGACTGGAAGGAAGCTCTGATCTCGGCTGGCGAACTGCTATTGTGGAGTAACAATATCACCGTCAACTATCTCAACCAGATGGTCTCCCTGGTGCTCAAATACGGTCCTTACATCGTCTTTGCCGATGGCATTGCCCTGGCGCACGCTTCACCAAATGACGGCGTGCTTTCGACCGGTTTCTCTTTTGTCCGTCTTGATCACCCGGTCTCTTTCGGACATGACAAAAACGATGTCAATATCATCATTGGCTGTGCGATCAATGATACGCCTGCGGAAACGATGATGCTGACCAATTTCATGAACATCATCAACATCCCGGAATTCAATCAGAAGCTATTGCTTGCTTCAGACAAGAAAGAGATCATCGACATCATCAGGCATTACGAACAGAGGCATGTCGCCATCAAAAACAAATCATTTGAATAATACGAAAGAGGTGCTGCAGGCACCTCTTTCATAACTAAGGAGACAACTGAAAATAATATCAGCTTTATCTTTTTACCAGACGGAATTGACAACGATCTTGTCGTCAACGATCTTTAAGGTCACGACCGTCTGCTGATCTTTCTTGTCATAGATCCACAGCGCTTTTGCCTTCGGTCTGAATTCCCATCTTTCGACTTCAAAATCTTTATCCTGTTTGATGATATCAACAAGATCTTCGATCTTATCTACAGTAAGTCCTTTTTGCAGCATATACTTAATCCTCTCTATTACAATAGCGTTCAACAGCGAGTTTCTTGTCTTCAAATATCGCTCTGCCCATGACGGCACAGTAAATACCTGTTGAATTCAAACGGCAGTATTCCTCATAGCCGATATGGCCGTCGACCCAGATCTTTTTATGAGTGGAAAGATCGATCGCCAACTGTTCCATGCTGGTAAGGTATTCTTCATAGCCGTTTCTGTAGGTCGTTGTTGAAACCAGAAAATCATCGCATGTGTCAAGAAGCTCTTTGAAGTTTTCTCTTTCCGTATCTTCAACCCGGATATTGATGCCTGTACGAAGTCCCTTTTCCTTGAATTTTTCTATGACCGGAAGCGGGTCCTTCAGGTGGCTGATCTGGATAAACACAACATCGAAATCAAGTGTAAGGAGATCATCTATGTAGGAGAGGGGGGCAAATACTTCCAGATGGATCGACTTTTCTTTACTGGTGGAATATCTGCAGATCTTCTGCGTCATCTTCATGCCAAACGAGATGCCATGTACTGCTACTCCATCTTCAATATCGATATGCACATTGTCGAAATATTTATCTATGTAATCAAGCTCGTCAGCCACCCTGAGAACATCAGCTGAAGCAATGGAAGGAGATATCAGCATTCCTAGATATTTCCTCTGGCTTCCCTGGCATTCTTCATGAGATCCTTGACTCTTTGCGGATCGACAGGATTGAAGAATTTGCCGTCATATTTGATGCCGGTCGCAACGTGAAGTATCGATGCTGGATCCCGGTCTGTTGCTGTAGATCAGCAAGGTGTCTGGATTCAGATTGAAAGTCAGAGTTTTGACGACTTCTTCGATCGAACGTTCGGCGATCTGTCTTGTGCCTTCCGGAATGACAGCCGTCATCGTTTTGACGTTGCCGCATCCGACCGCATAGCGATGTCTTTCCACTGCACCCGGATCAACGCTGGATGCACCATAGACGCCCGCATGGGCACCGTGCAGTCCGCCTCTCAAGAAGTCTGCTTCAACAGCCGCTGCCAGATCAAAGCCTTTCATCGCATCCGCTGCGACGGTGACACCGATCGGCACTCTGATCTCGGATTTGAGTTCACCGATGATCCTTGCCATGCTGGCGACGGTAACGGTGCCTACATTGCTCGTATATGGAATCGAAAATTCATTGCAGAACAAAACACCATCGATACCGCCATCCTGGTAGGCTCTTAAGTCTGCTCTTGCAGCTTCAAGAACGCCCTGAATGCCGGTCTTCGGATCCCATTTCGGATCCGTCGGCAGTGCATGCATATGCAGTACACCAATGATCGGTTTATCTGTTCCAAATACATCTTTCATCCACATAATGATTTTCCTCCTATATATTTAGTTCTTTAAAATCACAGATCTCAAGATCCGCCATCGGCGTATCCTGTTTGAATTTCGCTCCTTTATAGGCTACGGTGAAGATGCCGCTGGCTTTTCCTGCCATGACGCCATGGAGCGAATCCTCAATGATCATCAATCCTTCTTTTTCAATTCCGAGAAGCTCAGCTGCCTTGTTGTAGATCTCCGGATCTGGCTTGCTGTGGACAAAGTCCTCGCCGGACAAGATGAAGCGGAAATATGGAAGCAGCTTTTTGCTTTCCAGGATCTTATGCAGATACTCATAGCCCGAGGAAGAGGCAACACAGATCGCAAGTCCTTTCTGATGACAGCGTTCTATGAATTCCTTTACACCCGGAAGCAGCGGATAATCTGCATTTTTGTTTCTTTGAAAATAATATGCTCTTGAATCGTTCACGAACTCTTCAACCGTCATATTTAAGCCAAACTGGCTGATGATATCCGAGCCGATATCATTCAGGTTCTGGCCGATTACGTAGCTGATCTTTTCTTCGCTGGTCTTTACGCCTAAACCGGCAAGGTATTCCAGCAGCGTTTCAATATAAAGAGGTTCGCTGTCTACGATGACTCCATCAAAATCAAATATGATTCCCTTGATCATTCCGCCTTATGAAAGTCCCTTGAAAAAGTTATCGACCAGGAATCCTTTCAGATCATCTCCTTCAAGAGAATCCATTTTTACCAGAAATTCTTTATCCTTTAAACAGGTGATCACCTGCGAAATGATCTTGATGTGATCACTGTCATCTAGCAAAGCCAGGTTAAGTACATAGCGGATATCGATCTCTTTGTCGACATCCGACATCGATCTGAATTTGACCGGCTCTTTCAAACGAAGAACACAGATCGCTTGGTTCAATACATAGTCTTTGGAAGCATGCGGGATCGCAACAGGACAAAATTCTGTCAGGCCTGTTGGATAATCGCGTTCCCTTTCACAGCACTTTTCGTAAAATTCTTCTTTGACACAGCCGTTACGATACAGTTCACCGGAAGTCAGCCTGATCGCTTCGCTCCAGTCATTCGCGGCTCCGTTAATTACATATAATCCATTCATTTTGTCTGTCCCCGTCCAGTGGAAGCTTTCCCTTTCTCGTGTTTAAGAACTGTATGTTCGATCGTGATCCATTTGTGTCTGGCGATCTTGCTTAGAAATTCCTCAGCGTCTTCCTGTATAAACATATTCGGGATCGTAAAGACCGTCTTGTTGCGGTCTCTCATCTGAAAGCGGATCCTCAATGCAGGATTGTATCGGATCGATGCGATCTGCTGGTATTTGATGTGCCGGATATTGGCGACACCATCCCAGAAGAAGATCTCGTCATCTTTCAAGATCAGTCTCGCATTGATCCCTCTGAATATATAGAGGACAGCGATGATGGAACCGCCCGCGAGAAACGCCAGGGAATATCTGTTGGCAGTGAAGGCTTTGATGCCTTCTTCGATAAACAGATAGGCCATAGCGGCCAGAAGTACGAATCCGAAGACAGCGTATCTGACCGCCATATCCTTTCTGCATTTATATTGTTTCATTCTCTCAGTAACAGATCTGTTACCAAGCACCGAACACCTTTGTGATCAGACCAATGATGAGGTTCTGCAGTTCCCAGACACCGGAACCGGTGATCAGACCAGCAGCTGAAGTGACAGAACCGGACTCAACTGCCAGCATCGTAGCCAAAGGAGCCATGAAGCTCTTCAGTTCGTAGAAGACAAGAGTCATAACGAGTGAAGAAACGAATGTCTTTAAGAAATCGCCCTTTGCGAACAGTGCACATGCACAAGTCGTGTAGCACAGTGAACCTAAACCGGCAACCGGGAAGAAGTTGACACCCGGAACGAAAGCCAGAGCAAGTGCAAACGGGATCATGATGACAGCGATCTGGATACCAGTTTCATCGCCTAAGCACAGAGCTTCATCCATACCGATGTAGATATCGTAATCATCACCGAGCTTGTTCTTGAAGTATCTTCTCGCATGGTTGGAAATAGGAACCAAGCCTTCCATCAGCAGTGAGACAGTCTTCGGAACCAGGATGATACAAGCCGTCAGAGTGACAGACATCTTTAAAGCAGTCTTGAGATCACATCTTGTGACAAGAGCCAGCAAGAGACCGCAGAAGAATGTGATGACGCCGCTGTCGCCGAATGCACCGAACTTTTCGCTCAGCATCTTGCCGTTGATCTTGATCTTGTTGAGACCAGGGATCATATCCATGATCTTGCAGACGATGATGTTGACAAGCCAGATGCAGTAAGCATCAGAGTTACAGCAGGTCGTACCAGGCAGATCATAGTATTCCTGCCAGTAAGGAGCGATCCAGTCACCGCATTTCAGGATGACAGCCAGAGTTGCCAGAGCGATAACGATACCGAGGATTGCGGAAACAGCTGTACCGAGATTCATTCTGATTCCAAGGTAGTAGACCATGGCTGCAGTCAGGATGAAGTGCCAGTAGTTCCAGACGTCGACGTCCATCGTCTTCGTAAACTTGATACGGATCAGGATGTAGTTGAGGATCATTCCAAGAGGAACGATGGCGATGGAGAATGGTGTTGACCAGGCAATTGCCGAAATACCTTCCCAGCCGATATCAGTAGCGATAAAGCCGGTTCCGAGGTTGGCATAGTGGGCAACAGCCGGAGCCAGAGCACCAACCAGAGTACCGATGACCAGGTCGATACCGATCAGACCTGCACCGATACGAAGGCCGTTCTTGAATGAATCAAAGAATGACATTTTGAAGAACATGCCTAAGATAGCGATCATGAACGGAAG
>CADAHV010000120.1:0-5395 GCA_902787775.1 uncultured Erysipelotrichaceae bacterium
GCGGATGACAGGATCAGCTTTCCATAATCCCTTCTTGTCTTTTCATCCGCATCGGTCAATACGATCTGATCGCAGGCAAGCTCGATATCCTGGCAGCACTTCTTTGTCCCCGAATAAATAAATGGATCAAAGAAGTTGAAGGCCTTACAGATCGCCATATAGAGTTTTGTCATCCCGTCTTCCCTGATGATGTGGACCAGTTCATGGGAAAAGATCATATCCAATTCATCATCTGTATATTCTTTCTCCGGAAGGACCAGGATGGTGTTCCTATAAAAAGCGCCTACCGTCATGGCAGAAGAGATCGAAGGCGAAGTATAGATCGGGATACGTTTGCTTTCTTTGATCTCGTATTCCTCCTGCTTCTTATTCCATAAGGAAAGGATGCGTTCGTCTCTTAGTTCATAGAGACTTTCATCAAGCTTCTTCCGGAAACGGAAATGAGAAATGATATTGCCCATCAGTATCAGGGAACCGATCACAAACCAGGCAATCATGATATAACGGAACAGCGTTTCATGACTGATGCAGAAAACAAATAAGGGACGAAAGACAGGAAGCGAAGATGTCCAATAGAAATTGAAGTATAAAAGATTCGGCAGCAGCCACAAAGCATAGACTGTTTTTGCCTCATATCTTTTTCTAAGACTCTCAGCAGAAACAGACAGCAGAGAAAAGACGATGAAAGAAGTGACCGCAAAGGAAAACAGCACGATCCAAGCGGGACTGAAAATAGTCTGACACCTTTCCTTCATCGTGCACTTCTTTTCGATCCTTGAAGAAGCAAAATAGACGACAAGGACGATAAAAAGTGAAATGAACAGCCTGACAAACATCACTTCTTCTCCTCAAGAAGCCTTCTTAATTCTGCAAGATCTTCTTTGCTTAAGCCCGAATTGCACAAGGCACTGGCAAAGACCTTCAGATCGCCATTGCACAGCTGTCTGAAGAAAGACGAACTTTGTGATGACAGATAATCTTTCTTTTTGATCAGTTTATAGTATCTGCTTCTTCTTCCTTCTCAAAAAGCCGCTCTTCGATCTGTCCCCTGTCGATCGGATCTTCAAGATCCCACAGGATGTTCATGATCTCAAATTCGGAGTCCGGAAGTCTTCTGATCTTTTCCATAAAATTACCTCTACACTTGTAGTACAATTTTATTTTACAATTGTAGAATTTCTATATCAAGATTTCATATATAGAATCTCGCAGGCCTTTATAAAGATCAGGCAGCGAAGCAGATGGCGATCTTGCTACTTTGAAAGTCAGTACCATCAAACGGGAGTAAAGAAAAGAAACGGCAGGCCAAGGGCCTGCCGCATCATAAACAACAGTATAAGTATTCGCAACGACATAAGCCGATCTTCAATCCGGATCAACGGGAGCACATGCGTCAGCACCATCGAGCGGGAATGAGCCACTTACATTTTTTATATCGTTGTTTGGTTTTTTATCAAAAAAACTATATAAAGCAAAATCGTATTTTTAATTTGTTTATGAAAGGAAGCGATAAGAAATATCACCGGAAACAGTTTCGATTTCTAAAGACTTATTTCCCTTACCTTCATAAGAAAAATTCTTTCTTAATGATTCTTCATAAATGTTGTAGTCATCCATATTGCCATCAACAGATAATTCAACATCACCTGATACAGTTTCAATTGTGATTTCATCACATTTAAGATTATTAATATTGAAATCACCAGAAACACTTTGTGCTTTAAAAGTATCTATGATTGTAATTTTTTGTGAATTAAAATCACCAGAGACTGTATCTATATTTAGATCTCTTGAAAAGACATCTTGTAACTTCATATCACCTGATACAGATTCAAATTCTATTTCATCACATTTAACATCTTTAACTTTCACATCACCAGAAACGGTATTTATACATAAATCAAACATCTTATCTTTAGGACAGTAGATATGTAGATAGCCTTGGAAACCTCTACCTCTTAAAGAGAATATTTTCGCAAAGAAAGTATTAACAATAGTACTAGAATCTTCTTCTTCAATCGAAATTTTATTATTACTAATATTTACATCAAGGCATATGTCATCACTGCTGTTATACTCAAGCCAACCATTTTCCTCATCTGTAATTTCGATTGTGACATCATAAGCCTTTACATCGATGTTGATTTTGGAAATTCCCGAAAAGGTTCTTCTTTCTAAATGTTGTTCATGAGGTATGGTTTCTTTTGTGGTTTGTTTTTCACAAATACTATCAGCTAATTGCTCAACACTACCTAAGGAAGCAATTATTGATTCTTCACTTTCTCCATTATCAAGATGGTCATTTACGATTTCTTCAAAATAAGATAAAATTTCCTGACTATCTTTTGCGTTTCTTGTTTCAAGTTCTTTTCTTAGTTCCTCAAAATATTTCTCAAGCATCCTTTCTGACCTCCTTTACGATGAAATTGTAGATTTTTAGAAGCTGTGCAAAATCCTTTATATAATCCGCAAT
Source organism: uncultured Erysipelotrichaceae bacterium (assembly GCA_902787775.1). Lineage (GTDB taxonomy): Bacteria > Bacillota_I > Bacilli_A > Erysipelotrichales > Erysipelotrichaceae > Colivicinus. The sequence goes on from CADAHV010000120.1 coordinate 2,474, forward strand.
CTTTTCTCTTCCTTTTTCCGTGATTGAATAGAATTTTCGAAGTCTACCATTATATTCAACTGTGTAAGAAGTAAGACACTCTGCAGCTTCTAATCTCTTTAGTATCGGATACAATGTTGATTCAGAAATCTCAATTACTCCTTGCAAAGATTGAATAATTTTATAACCATAAGAATCTTCACTCATGAGTGCCGCTAGTACGCAAACATCTAAGGAGCCTCTTTTTAATTGAATATCCATAAATACCTCCTTATACATAATACTATATGACACATAGTATAAGATGTCAATATTGATATGAACCTAATTAAGTCAGCATATCAGTCAGTACCATAGAGCGGGAATAAAAGAAACCATAACACAAGAGCCTTAAAGTTCATACGGAAAAAGGCTCTTTCTTTTTGTTTCTTAATAGAGGAGATACAGCAAAATTGCGATTAAAATAGTAGTCAACTATTGTTTTAATCGCATAAATATGTTGTTCTTCGCCTAGAAAGGCGGTGGGAATAATATGTATATGAAAAGAGATGTTGAGAAGATTCTTTTGAAGGCAGCAGAATCATTTCAGGTGATCACTTTGTTTGGCAGCAGACAGGTGGGAAAGACGACCACGGTCGATCATCTGTTTGGAGATGAGTTTGGTTTTGTGACCTTGGATGATTTTGATGAATTAACATTGGCTCACAGCAATCCAAAAGCTTTTTTGAGTCCCACCCATGGCCGCTTATCATAGACGAAGTTCAGAAAGAAGCGGGTCTTTTAAACGAAATCAAAAAAATCGTGGATGAGCAGCGGCGCATTTGGATGCGAAACGGTGAACAAAGAAGGCTTATGTTTGTTCTGACGGGGTCAAATCAAACCATTGTGCCTTTGTTTCTTTTCATCCATTTGTATCAAAAAAAGCCTTCATCTCCAAAGGCTTTCTCTTATTCTTTCGTTCCTGTGTATTTCAGACACAGCATCGTCAGGTCGTCGAACTGTTCCGCACCGCCGACGAACTTGTCGACATCCTTGCGCACCTGTATGAGCACTTCTTCCGGCCGCTTGTCCTTTGCTTTATTCAAAGCCATCAGCAGGCGTTCCATGCCAAACATCTTGTTGTTTGCATTCGTCGCTTCCGGAATGCCGTCGGTGTAAAGGAAGATCGTGCTGCCCGGCTCGATCTGCAGCTCATATTCATGGTATGGCACACCTTTCATTGCGCCTAAGACAAGGCCGTGCTTGTCTTTTAAGATCTCAAAGTTTCCATCCGGTTCCTTGATGATCGGATATTCGTGTCCGGCGTTGGCTGCCTTGAGTTTTCCGGTGGAGATCTCAAGGACACCCAGCCATGCGGTGACAAACATCTGCGCCTGGTTGTCTTCACAGATCGCATCGTTGGCCATCGTTAAGGTGTTAGCAGGCGACATGTCAAACATCGCTGAGTTGTGCAGTATCGTCTTTGTGACCATCATGAACAGTGCACCCGGAATGCCCTTGCCCGAGACATCCGCCATCAGGAAGGCGAGATGATCATCATCGATGAAGAAGTAATCGTAGAAGTCGCCGCCGACTTCTTTGGCCGGATCCATCGAAGCGTAGATCTCGAATTCCTTGCGGTCCGGGAACGGCGGGAAGATGTGCGGCAGCATCGCTCTCTGTATATTGTTGCCCATGGAGAGTTCATTGGCCATCCGCTGTTTTTCACTTTCTTCCTTGTGCTTCTTTTCCAGACGATCTTCCATCCGGTCGACATAAATGCGCACAAGTGCAAAGCCGGCGATCAGGGCATCGGCGATCGCATAGACATAGAACCACGCCTGTTCATAGTAGGTCTTTTCCTTGACGATCTGAACCGATTCGCCAACGCTCTTGTCATTCATCGAATAACGGAGCTCCATGACAAACTTATAGGTACCGCCTCTGAGGTTGGTATAGTTGACCGGGAAGAGCTCAGTCGCTTTGCCCGAGGTCGTTCTCTCTTCAAAGCCTTCGAGATGATAGCTGACTGTCGGATCGATCAGGGAATAAGCGTAGACATAGCCATAGATCGTCACCTTTTTGGTGGAGTATGGGACATGGAAGACGCCCTTTTCATCCGGGTAGACCCTCGTGCCATCAGTCTCGATGTACGGGACACCGAACTTGATGTCAGCAACATCTTCAAACGGCGCTTCCGTGTTAACCTTGGCAACACCAGTCCTTCCCGAAATATAGAGGATGCCATCATCCGTGAGTTCACTGTAGGAGTTGGCTGTCGCGATGCATGGAAGACCATTGGAGATCGAATAGTGGACGGTCTCGATCGGTCCGCCATTTAAAACATCGTCCACATTGGCGATATAGATACCGTTGCTCGAAAGGACCCAGAGTTCTCCTTTGGAATTCTCATAGAGGTCGAAGTTGTTGAAATATGGGAACTGATCCACGTTGGTCAGTTCATAGTCTTTGTTTAAATAGGACAGGGAATTGCCGGTCACGATCCAGTAGATGCCGCGTTTTTCATCATGCTTGATGCGCATGACGTTTTCGGAAGTCAGGCCTTCTTCAAAACCGATATGCGAGATCTCATTTCCGTGGATGATATAGATACCGGCACCATCGGTTCCCAGCATGATGTCGCCGTTTTCGCCTTCGCAGACCGTCAGCACATCGGTGTTTACGATGCCGTGCTTCTCGTTGTATTTTGCGACGACCTTGTCATCCTTGATCACACAGACGCCGCCATTCATCGCCACCAGCATCCTTCCGTCCTTGCATTCATAGACGGCACGGATGTAGTTGGAATAAAGGCCATCGTCTTCGGTGAAGGACTTCAGTTCGCCGTGATCGAAACGCAAAAGACCATACTGCAGCCACGTTGCGATCCAAAGACGATCCTTGGAATCCCTTGTCAAAGAACGGATGCGGCAATTGTCCAGCAGTGTCAGCAGATCATTTGTC
>CADAHV010000121.1:0-4492 GCA_902787775.1 uncultured Erysipelotrichaceae bacterium
GCTTTGGCCAGTCTTTGTTCAACAAGGCTTACGGCATGCTGGGAAGTGCTTCCATGGAAGCGATCTACATCGGTTCGGAGATCTTCTCGATGGCCTTGTTTGCCGTCTGGGGCTATGGCGAAGCGGTGTCGATCATCACCGGTACTTTATTGGGTGAGGGAAGGATCGAACAAGCCAAGGAAGAATCGCGCTATCATCTGGGACTTTCCTTCCTGGTTGGCCTTGCCTTATGGGTCTTCATGGTTTTGTTCAGTCCGATGTTCTTAAGCCTTTATCACATCAGCGATCCTTTCGTCTACGATTCTGCCACCAAGCTATTGGCGGTCTATGGCTTTAAAGCCTTCTTGAGGGTTTTCACGTATGTCATGTTCTGTACACTCAAGGCAGGCGGCGACTCCAAGATCTACAACCTCCTGGATTCCGGCATCATGTATGCTGTCGGTATCCCGATTGCCTTTATCGGCGTCTGGCTGGGCATGAAAGATGTGGTTTTATTGGTACTTTTGTGCCAGCTGGAACAGGTTGTAAGATTCTTTCTTACTTTGAAAAGATATAATAGTTATAAATGGGCGAATAACCTGACGGAGCTAGTAAAATAATATGAAAGTTGGATTTGTATCACTTGGCTGTGCCAAGAATCTGGTTGACAGTGAAAATATCATTGCCTTGTTTGATGATCCGTTTTTTGAATATGAATATGATCTGAAGCAGTGTGAGATCATCCTGATCAATACCTGCGGTTTTATTCTCAGCGCCAAAGAAGAGGCGATCGATACGATACTGGAGATTGCCGAATACAAGAAAGACAAGCTGAAGAAGCTGATCGTGACCGGCTGCTTTGTGCAGCGTTACTACGAAGAAGTTCGGGAAGAATTTCCGGAAGTCGATCTTTTCGTAAAGATCTCCGATTATCCGAAACTGCCTGAGCTTCTCTCCAAACTGCTGGATCATCGCTTTGTCCACAGCTACGGCAAAAACCGTAAGCTGGCCAACAGTGCCTATACGGCGTATCTGAAGATTTCGGATGGCTGCGACAACCGCTGCACCTATTGTGCGATTCCTTTGATCAGAGGCAATTGTCATTCCTATCCGATCGAAGATCTTGTCGAAGAGGCAAAAATCCTCCTGGCAAGCGGCGTGAAGGAACTCAATATCGTTGCTCAGGATACGACTTATTACGGCCATGACCTCTACGGCCGTTTTGCCTTGAAGGATCTGATCCATGAACTGGATAAGCTGGATTTCAAGTGGATCCGCATCCTCTACATGTATCCCGATGAGATCGAAGAAGACCTTCTGGTCACGATGAAGGCCTGCAAGAAGGTCTTGCCGTATTTTGATATTCCGATACAGTATGGCAACGATGCGATCTTAAAGCTGATGAACCGCCGGGGCAGCGTAAAACTGATCAGGGAAAAGATTGATTTGATACGCAAATACTTTGAGGATGCCTATATCCGTACGACGCTGATCGTCGGTTTCCCGCATGAGACAAAGGAAACCTTTGAAGATACGATGGCTCTGGTGAAGGACATCCGTTTTGATTCTCTCGGCGCTTTTACCTATTCGCCGGAAGAAGACACCAAGGCCTACGAGATGGATGAACAGGTCGATGAAGAACTGAAGCAGCAGCGCTATGATGAGCTCATGTCCCTTCAGCAGAAGATCGCCGAAGAAAAGAACTTAAGCCGTGTTGGCAAGACCTATGAGGTTTTGGTTGAACGCTATGAATCCCTGTTTGACCGCTATGTGGCCAGAAGCTATATGTCAGCACCGGATGGAATCGATGGCATCATCTATATCCGCAGCGAGGATGAACTTCAGATCGGAGACTTTTACGAAGTTGAGATTTCCGGTTATAAAAACTATGATTTGACTGCTATAATGAAGAAAAAGAGGTAAATAATAATGAACTATTATGTAGGAATCGATTTAGGCGGCACGAACGTCAGGATTGCCAAAGTGGATGATGATGGCAGAATCGTACAGGATGTCATTGCGCCTTCTCATGGATTGGAAGGACCGGAGAAGATCGAGGAGAACATTCTTGAACTCTTGAAACAGTTCGACCTCAGTGATGTCAAATCCATCGGTTTGGCTATTCCGGGTCCGGTAGACGGAGAAAGAAATGTCATCACTCAGGCGACGAATATTCCGGGCTGTGAGGGTTATCCTTTTGCGGCAAACATGGAAAGAGTAACCGGCGTTCCCGTATTTCTTGACAATGACGCCAATGCGGCCGGACTGGCGGAAGCTGTCCTTGGTGCCGGCAGAGGCTACCATGAGGTCTATTTCCTGACCCACTCGACCGGTATCGGCGGTGCTTTGGTCATTGACGGAAAAGTCATTTCCGGACATAAGGGATATGCAGGTGAGGTCGCCAACGTCATCGTTGATCCGGACGCAAAGCAATATCCGGTCTACCGTCATTTAAACCGCGGCGGTGTTGAATCTGTTGCCTCAGGCACAGCGATTGGCCTGATCGGCAAGGAACTGATCGGTGAAAAAGGCGATTCTGCCAGAAAAGTCTTCCTGTTAGCAGGAGAGGGCAACGAAGTTGCCGAAGCGATCATCGACAAGATGTCCAAGGATTTTGCGACCTGTCTGGCTGCAATCTCCGCAATCTGTGCACCGGACTGCTTTGTCATCGGCGGCGGCTGTTCCCATTCTTCCGCTCTGTATTTTGAAAAGGTAAAGGAGTACTTCCGTTCCATGGCTCATGAAGCGATGAGAGATGTACCGATTCTGAAGGCACAGCTTTCCGAACCGGGTGTTCTCGGTGCAGCCATGATCGGCAAATCCCATTTGAGCTAAATTATGAATTATCTTGATTTAAAACAGTACGTCTTATCCAAGGAGATCGACGAGGTCTTGTCCAAGATCATCTGCAGTGATGATCTTAACGATGAGAAAAAACGTTATCTGGATCTTCTGGATGAGGCTTACGAATTATATGGTGACGGAGATTATCATTTCATCTCTTCACCGGGCCGTTCGGAGATCGGCGGCAATCATACCGATCATCAGCACGGCCATGTCGTAGCTGCCGGCTTGAATATCGATAATCTGGTCGTCGTCAAGGCAAATAATGACAATGTCGTTCATTACCATGACGGTGATTTCAAGATCCTGCCGGTCGATCTGGATGATCTGGAAATCCATCCGGAGGAGATCAATACATCTGAAGCTTTAATACGAGGCATAGCCTATCGTCTGAATAAGCTCGGTTACCGTTACGGCGGTTTTGATGCCTTATGTAATTCCAGGGTTCTCGTCGGTTCGGGCATTTCTTCTTCCGCCTGCTTCGAAGTGATGCTGGTGGAGATCTTCAACAGCCTCTACAACGAAGACAAGATCGATCCGATCGAACGGGCCAAGATCGGCATGTTTGCCGAAAACGTCTATTTCGGCAAGCCGAGCGGGCTTCTTGACCAGATGGCTATCTCGGTCGGCGGTTTTGTGACGATCGATTTCCGCAAGCCGGAAGAGCCGTCCATTGAAAACTTCGATTTCTCTTTTTCCGATTACGGCTATGAACTGCTTTTGGTCAATACCAAGGGCGATCATTCCGATCTGTCCCATGAATATGCGGCAGTTCCGAATGAGATCAGAGAAGTCGCTCACGAATTGGGTGTCGACTATCTGGCCGATGCTTCATTAGAAAAACTGCTTGGCAATTTCAAAGAGATCCGTGAAAGAGTCAAGAATGACAGGGCGATGTTAAGAGCACTGCACTTCTACATGGAAGATAAAAGGGCAGTGGAAGAAAGAGAAGCGATCCGCAGCAAGGATATCGAAAAACTGCTTTTCCTGATGAAGGAATCCGGCCGTTCTTCCTTTGAATATCTGCAGAACGTCTATCCGGCTTCCCGCGTCAATTCCCAATCCCTGTCCATCGGCTTATGTCTGGCCGATATGTATCTGAGACAGCAGGGAGCGTACCGTGTTCATGGCGGCGGTTTTGAAGGAACCATACAGCTGGTCGTTCCTGCCGACAAGATCGAAGGTTTACGCGAGCTGATGTCTTCAGTCTTCGGTGATGACTGCATCCTGCAGGTCAGGGTACGGCCGTTTGGCACAAAGACAGTAATCTAAAGAAAAAATGGTCTTCGATTTGAAGACCATTTCTATTGCAATAACATGCGGTCGTTATCCAGACTTTCCGCTGCATTTTGTTTAAACAGCTGACGAAGGGTATCGACCGTCATTTTTTCTTTTTCTTCTTTATTCAGATCCAGGATGATCCTTCCTTCATGCATCATGATCAAACGATCGCCGATATCGATGGCGGTCTGCATATTGTGGGTGACCATGATGCAGGTCAGCTTTCCTTCTTCGACCGTCTTTTCGGTGAGCTGCAGGATCTTTTCGGCACTTTGCGGGTCCAAGGCTGCCGTATGTTCATCCAGAAGCAGCAGTTTGGGCCGGCGTATGGTATTCATGATCAAAGTCAATGCCTGACGCATGCCGCCCGACAGGACACCCACTTCCA
>CADAHV010000122.1:0-7357 GCA_902787775.1 uncultured Erysipelotrichaceae bacterium
GGGAAGGACATCGATCGTCATTGCCCATCGTCTTTCGACGATATTGCAGGCCGATAAGATCCTGGTCATCTCCGGCGGCAAGATCGTGGAACAGGGCGAACACGAAGAGCTGATTGCCATGAACGGTGTCTATAAGCAGCTTTATGAGACCCAGTTCCGCAAAGTCATTTCGATGGAAACCGGCAAGGAATGAAAAACTTTTCTGTTTAGATTGAAATATTTACATTTTCTGTAAAAATTTCACATTCTTTTCACAAAAGGGTTGTATATTATCAGTGTAGAAAGTTTTTCATTTTTAATCCTTTTAGAAAAAGAGAGTAGGGCGCAAGTCCTATTTTCTTTTCTTTTGTGTATAATAATGTATGTGGCCCCATAGTCTAATGGATCAAACAATCCCCTCCTAAGGGATAGTTACAGGTTCGATTCCTGTTGGGGCCGCCATCAAAGACAGACAAAAAGGACGAAAGTCCTTTTTTGCTTCACCGATTCAGAAAGAATATAATGGGTTTGTATGAAGAAAGACGATAAAGATCTCCATCTGGAAAAGCTGAAAGGCGGTTTGGATGAGAAGGACCGTCTGTTAATTGACGGCTTTTTTTATCAGCTCAGTGAACAGATTGATCTGCCGATCGTATTTCGCAGCCAGCTGATCCAGCATTTTATCAATGGCTTTGAATATTATCTGGAGCAGGGGATGAAGGTGTCGGATATCTGTAAGCTTTTGGAGGTCTCAAACCTCGGCTCCTTTTATCTGGAAAAGAGCCGGACTTCGTATTCCCTGGATAATGCGGCCATCGTTTATCCTTTGGGCATGCGCTATGGCCAAATGCCGATGTTTCGTCTTTCGGCAGAACTGAAGGAGGAAGTGGAGCCTTCTCTCTTGCAGCTGGCTCTTGATTTTACCATCAAGCGTTTCCCGACTTTTTCGGCGATCATCAAGAACGGTTTCTTCTGGCATTATCTGGAAAGCGTCAATACGGTCTATCTGGTTGAAGAAGAAAAGGATATTCCCTGCAAACCGATCTCGATCATTCTTCGTTCCTACCGTTCCTTCAGAGTCCTGTATTATCGAAGGCGCATCAGCGTGGAGTTCTTCCATGTCCTGACGGATGGCTCGGGCGGCATGGTGTTTTTGAAGACCCTGCTGGCGGAATACCTGCGATTAAAAGGCAAGGCGATCCCGAAAGAAAAGGGTGTCCTGGATATCAACGAAGAAGTAAGGGAAGGCGAACTGGTCAACGAGTTCAAGAAGGCAGAAGGGGATGCTTCACTGTCGACCTTTGTCGATAAAAAGTCTCTGCAGATCGACGGCAAGCTTTCCAATGTCAACATGACAAGGATCGTCCATTTCATCATGGACAGCGATAAGCTCAATCAGGTAAGCAAGTCTTATGGTGGCACGGTGACTGCCTATATTACGAGTCTTTTATTCATGGCAGCGAAAAAATGCATCAGCCGCAAAGAAGGCTTGTTCAATATACAGATCCCGATCAATATGCGCAAATTCAACGGGTCCAATACCTTGCGCAATTATTCGATGTATTTCAATGCGTCGATGGATATAAAGGACATTCATGATCTGAAGGATCTGGTCCCCGAAATGGGAAAGCAGATCGTGGAAAAGGGCAGCCAGGAGACAATGAATCAGATGATGATGACGACCGGCAAACTGATCGATTCTTTGAGTTTTGTCCCGCTGTTTCTGAAGGTGCCGATCATGCAGCACATCTACGGTTATCTCTCCAACAGCATCATCGGCTGTACGCTTTCCAATCTCGGCAAAGTCGATATGCCCGAAAAGATGGCGGGCGAAGTAGAAAAACTCTATTTTCTTATGGCACCCGGCCGTCCCAACAGGATCACCTCAACGATGGTCACGATCAACGGCAAGTGTGTTTTCACGATCGTCCGCAACAGCAATGATCCCCGCTATGAACAGGAGATCTATGAACTGCTGAAGAAAGAAAAACTGATCACTTCTGTGGAAGGGAGCGTGGAATATGAATCCTAAGATCATCTATCCGATCCCGGAGAGGCAGGCGGGTTTCTACAGATCTTTGCGCAATCTGGCCAGGATCACTTTCCTGGCGGCCGGAGTGATCTGCCTTCTGATCAATTTCCTGGTCAAGGGAAAGATGTGGTCGATCATCGTCATATGGTCCTTGTTTTCTGTGTGGCGTCTGGTCTTCTCGCTGCGCCTGGTTGAGTTTTCGATCTTTTCCCATGCCAGCAAGGTCACTTTCTACATTGTCATCCTCTTGTTTCTGATCGATCGTTTTCTGGCTCCGGGATGGGCGGAAACGGTCATTCCGATCGTCTTGTTTGCCGACTTGCTGGTCATGTTTGTGCTGTTTTTTGTCACCTATGAAAGAAGACAGCGGCATCTGGTTTCAATCATTCTTCTGGGTCTGCTGAATCTGGTTTCCATACCATATTCAATCCATTCATGGCCGATCGATAACTGGATCGCTTTCTCTTTTCAGATCGCTTCTTTGGCTCTGTTTATTGTGATGATCATCGTCAACCGCAAGGATCTCATGTATGAACTCAAGGTGCGTTTCCTGGTCAACACGAAATAGGGGATACCGTTTTTGAGGAGAAATATAATATACTAAAGGTAACAACACAGGAGGTTTTTATGAGCAATAAATACGCAGGAACGCAGACTGAAAAGAATCTGGAAGCCGCTTTTGCCGGTGAATCACAGGCAAGAAACAAGTACACTTATTTTGCTTCCAAGGCAAAGAAGGAAGGCTTCGAACAGATTTCCGCCATGTTCTTAAAGACGGCAGAAAATGAGAAGGAACATGCCAAGATGTGGTTCAAGGAACTCAACGGCATCGGTTCCACAGCCGACAACCTGAAGGCGGCTGCCGATGGTGAAAACTACGAATGGACCGACATGTATGAAGGCTTTGCCAAGACGGCAGAAGAAGAAGGCTTCCCTGAGCTGGCAGCCAAATTCCGTCTGGTCGGTGCCATCGAAAAGCACCACGAAGAAAGATACAGAGCTTTGCTTCACAACGTCGAGACCAATGCTGTCTTTGAAAAATCGGAAGTCAAGGTCTGGGAATGCCGCAACTGCGGTCACATCGTCGTCGGTACGAAAGCACCGGAAGTTTGCCCGACCTGCAATCATCCGCAGTCTTACTTCGAAGTCAACGCTGAAAACTATTAAAAAAGAACAGTTTAGACTGTCCTTTGAATGAACTTGACGCCCTTGATCAGATGATCGGCGATCTTGTTGAACGCAATGGGATCGGAAGTGGAAAGGTAGATCCTTTCGGCTTCCCTTCCTTTTTCTTTTGCCTTGTTCTCTCTCAGACAGGCATTAAGATCATCGACTACACAGCGGGAGGAAGAGACAAGCTTCAGATCCGGATACATCTCGTTGATCATGTCCGCGAGGAGATCATAGTGGGTGCAGCCCAGGATCAAAGTATCGATGCCTTTTTCGATCAATGGGCCGACGTAAAGGGAAATGGTTTCTTTCATCGCTTTTGGATCGTTGATGAAGGCACCGCCCTCGATCATCGGCACCAGCTTCTCGCAAGCCATCTGGAAGACTTCGATGTTCGGATCGATCTCTTGAATCAGATTGACGTAGTGCTTTGATGCAACGGTTGAGACAGTGGCGATGATGCCGACTTTTTTATTGACGGTTTCTTTTGCCGCTCTTTGGGCAGCGGGAACAGTGACACCGAAGATCGGCAGATCAAAATGCTTTCTGGCATAAGCACCGGCATTGGAGTCGGATGTGTTGCAGGCTATGACGATGGCCTTGATTCCATACTCCTTAAGCATCTCAATGTTGTTCAGAGTATACGAAATGATCTCTTCCTTACTCTTGGAGCCATAGGGAAGGTGCTTCGTATCCGCTAAAAAGACGATGTCTTCGTTCGGCATCTGTTTGATGATCTGCTTAACGGTGGTCAGACCGCCTAAGCCGGAATCAAAGACGCCTATATATTTTTTATTCATAATGCATTGACGATCGATTTGAAATGACGGCCGCGTTCCTCGTAGCCGGAATACTGATCAAAACTTGAAGTTGTCGGTGACAGCAGGACGATATCGCCGCTTTGCGCAATCTTTTTGGCTTCATTCACGGCCTGTACGAGATCGCTGACGATGATTGGCTCTTGCCAAAGGTCCGAAGCGATACGCTTGCCCGAAGCGCCGAAACCGATGATCTGTTTGACACAAGTCAGATGTTTTCGCATCTCACTCATATCCAGGCCTTTTTCATAACCGCCGACCAGAAGGATGACGCCTTTTTCAAAGGAATCCAAAGCGGTGATGGTCGCATCAGTGTTGGTTCCCTTGGAATCGTTGTAATAGCTGACACCGTGTTCCACGCCTTTGAAGGAATCGATGGTTTCGATAATGTCTTCGTTGGAAATGCCAAGAAGTTTGGCAGCCGTGATGGCGATGATGATGTTTTGACGATTATGTTTGCCAACCAGATGGATCTTGTCCAAAGGAAGAACCTTTTCGTGGTCCACATACATAAAACCATCCTCGATATAGGAATAACTGTCTTTGTTTTCCAAAGAGATGTCTACGGTCTTACATGCCGGAGGGTAACGAAGAAGATAGTCTTTTAATGTCGCATCATCGCTGTTGACGATGAAGACGTCATCTTCCCTCATGTTGCGGTAAACTTCCGTTTTGGACTTATAGTAGGCATCGAGAGAACCCATCGTCTCCAGATGATCCGGTGTCAGGTTGATGATGGTGGCGATCTGCGGACGGAAGCGGTCGATGTCGACCAGCTGGTGGTTGGAGATCTCCAGCGAGATGTAATAGCCTTCCTGATGCATCAGATCATGATCCAGGACCAGTTCACATAAAGGTGTGCCGATATTGCCGCCGACCAGTGCTTTCTCTTTGAAAGCCTTCTTCAGCAGTTCGTAGACGATGGTGGTCGTCGTGGTTTTGCCGTTAGTGCCGGTAATCGCAATGTAATCGCCCGGGTTCTTGATGACCAGATCGTAGTCTTTTTCAAAAACGGACATGTCCTGATCGTAAATCGTGACGCCCATTTCTTCCAATTCTTTTATTTCGTTTTCAGAGGGTGCTTTCCTCTCTGAAAGATATATTTGTGCTCCGAGCTGATGCAGAACCTTGATGGCTGCCATGCCCGAACGGGCCAGTCCGATGACCAATACTTTTTTGTTCCTATATTCCATACCCCTAATTCTATCATTATTGTTGACTTATTAAAATGATTGTATAAAAATGAAATTGATGAATGCTAAGGTATCACTCAGCAATCCGGCAGACGATTATTTCGATGAAGTACTTGTTGAAAATATCGCCGACAGAAACTGCTTTTCCTATACAGATAACGACGGTTTCTTGTGCGAAATGTGTGTGTATGATGACGGGCTTTGCCTGTTTCGACAAGGAGATGATCACATGCTGGAACTGCATTTAAAAACCGACTATTATGCCAAGATAACGGCACCCGAGGGCGTATGTAAAATCGATGTAAAAGTAGTTGATTTTAAATATCATAGTGATATATTAGAAATGCATTACCTCATAAATGACGAGGAACGGCTTATAAAAATCAATTATTGCTAGGAGTGAAGTGTTAAAAATGGCCAGTGCTAAGTCTATGACAGACATCGCTTACGATGTCATCTCAAAGAAAAAACGTGCAGTACAGTTTAGTAAGCTTTGGGAGGAGGTTTCCAGGCTCTACGGAGTTTCTAATGACAAGGTTGCACAATTCTATTCTGATCTGACATTCGATTCCAGATTCGCATCATTGAAAGACAACAAATGGGATCTGGTCGAGAGACGCAAATTTGCGGAATCACACATCGACCTTTCCGAGATTGAATTAGGTGATGACGAACCGGAAGAAGGAATGGAAGAACAGGATTCACCTATGAATAACAGCGATGAATATTAAGACTCTTCGGAGTCTTTTTTTCTGTATAATGTTGGTATGAAATACGCCATCTTCGACTTTAACGGAACGATCCTTGATGATGTGGATGTCTGCATTCAGGCGGAGAATCATACGATCAGACACTTCGGACTGCAAAGGGGACCGATCGATTTAGACGAGTACCTGCATCTGTTCACTTTCCCGGTCAAAAACTATTATGAGAATGTCGGTTTTGACTGGTCGAAATTTTCCTATGAAGAAGTCGGCCAATACTGGTTTGACTGGTATCGTGCTTTACGTGATGAATACAAGGTATTTGACGGCGTGATCGATGTGTTAAAGAAGAGCAGGGAAGAGGGCTATTCCAATATATTGCTTTCTGCTTCCAGTCTGGTTGAACTTCAAAAACAATTGAAGGAACTGGACATTGAAGAGTACTTCGATGAAGTGCTGGGCATTGATAATATCTATGCCGGATCCAAGGTCGATATCGCCTTGAACTGGATAAAGGACAAGGATCCTGCAAAATGCATCATGATCGGCGATACCCTTCATGATCTGGATGTTGCCAAGGCGATGGGTGTCGACTGCGTGCTGGTGGCCAAAGGACATCAGGCAAAAGAGATCCTGACAGAAAACTGGGACAAGGTCGTTGACGATATAAGAGAGGTGAAACTGTAATGAGGATCGGTCAGTCAAAAGATATTCACAAACTGGTAGAGGGAAGAGATCTGATCATCGGCGGTGTGAAGATCCCTTATGAAAAAGGTCTCTTGGGCCATTCCGATGCCGATGTACTGCTGCATGCGATCATCGAATCGCTGATCGGTGCCATGGGCCTCAAGGATATCGGCACGCATTTTCCGGACACGGATCCCCGATACAAAGGCATCTCGTCTCTGCTTCTGCTGGATGAGACGTATAAGATGCTGGAAGAAAACGGCTATGAGATCGTCAATATCGATTCTTTGATCAATATCGAAAAACCGAAAATGGCGCCGCACATCGATCAGATGCGAAGAAACATTGCGGAACATCTTCATTGCGATGAATCCCGGATCAACGTCAAAGCGACCAGAGGCGAGGGCCTCGGCTTTGTCGGCAGAGGAGAAGGGGCGATCGCTTATGCAGTATGCCTGATTGACGAGAAAAGATAAACAAAAACATAAAAAAACAGCGCAGGATTTAAATCCTGCGCTGTTTTGGTTTTGATGATTAGATCTTGTTGTCGCAGCCTAAGACGTCGACGATCTTGTGTTTGACTAACTGCTTGATGTTTTCTCTTGCAGGTTTGAGATATTCTCTCGGGTCAAACTTTTCAGGATGTTCGTTGAAGAACTTTCTGATTGTGCCGGTCATGGCAAGACGTAAGTCGGAGTCGATGTTGATCTTGCAGACAGCCATCTTGGAAGCCTGTCTTAACTGATCTTCAGGAACACCAACTGCATCCGGCAT